>NZ_JBIYCW010000020.1:0-85653 GCF_044908115.1 Bacillus sp. RC51
TTTAAACTCTATAAAACTCAAATGTATTTTTTTCTAGACATATTGCTTCATCGGAATTTTTGATAATAATATCAAAACATTGACTGTATGGATGCTCTTTAAAAAAGCATCCATTTTCAGGTTTTACAATTGATTAATTTTTTTCATTTCCTTTTTACGCTCAGCTCGCAGTTGCTCTAAAAAGCCTAAAAGTCCTAACAAAGTAGCGAAGATAGCTGCTTCAGCAAAAACGCAGTTGAACCAAGTAACCGTGTCAAGAATTCACTGAAAAATATTTGTAATTATATGAATGATTAGATATTTATTTATCAAATCCTGGATATGTAATATTTTAACTGAATATGTTAATTTTTAAACGTAAGTAAAATAAAAATATTAGGAGGATTTGCAATGTTCAAAAAAATTATTTTATCTAGTACTATTCTTTTGGGAACTTTAGTTATAACAACTTTGTCTTTTCCAGAATTAAGTTTAACAAAAGCAGAAGCTGCGATTAATGATGCGAAGATTCAAAAGGTTAAGGTTGCTGGTAGAGATTATGAAAATGGAACTAATGTACCAGCTTATATGACAGGTTCTTTTTCTATGGTAGGAGATAAAGGAGTAACATATACTATTAAACAATATGAGTTTAATAAAGTTATTGGTACGACAAATGTTACTACAAAGGGGTTATCTTCTCCAGTTGTTTTCCCTATGCCAATCACAGAGGGAAATAAATATGAGGTAACTTACAATGGCCGAGTGATTAGTACTTTTGTTGTCCGAGGACATTAATTAATCAAAAAGAACTGAAGTCAATTTTGACTTCAGTTCTTTTTCTGGAACCTTATAATCCATTTTTTATTTAATTCGACCATATCCTGCAATATATTTACTCCAATACGTACTATCTAAGCTAGCTTCACCTACTCCGGAATTACTAGCACTATAAAACTTGTTATTACCAATATACATACCAACATGAGTAATACCTGATTTGCCCGCGACCGTTCCTTTAAAGAAAACTAAATCTCCTGGTTGAAGAGCCTTTTTTTAAAACGCGTATTGTTTGATTATATTGATATCGTGATGTACGCGGTAATTTAATCCCTTGTGTTCCATATCCCCATTGCATTAATCCCGAACAATCAAATCCAGTTTTAGGATTATTTCCACCATATTTATATGGTTTACCTTCATATTTTTTCATCTCTGCATAGACTTTGCTAAACTGGCTCGCAGTTATTGATTTTGTGGTGGAAGCTGATATAGATTGTATAGTGTTTCCATTTTGAGAAACACTATCAAGTTCATCTGCAGATGCAAAACTACCACCCGATCCTAGCATGACACCTAACGTTAATGCCCCAATAATAATTTTCTTCATAAATTTCTCCTCCTATAATCTTTTGCAAGAATTTATTCTTCTCACCTAATAGATTAATTGGGATATACGGAGAAATAAACGCAGAGAATTAGACAATATTCAACATATTTTTCATATTTTGTATACTTATTAATGTTTCATTTTCCTATATTTGTTTAAATTTGATAAATACAGGAACTAGATTAATGAATTATGCAATAAAAGCATAAAAATTTTTTATTAAAACATTCAGATATTAATTGAGAAATAAAAATAACTCTTTTATTTATTCCTTTTTATTTTTAAGAAAAAGCATTAATTCTATTGGCGTTAGTGTTACAGATTCATTAGCTCCAATAATATGTAATTTGGTTTTTTGTGTGGTTGTTTTTCCAACAACTACGAGTTTAAACCCTTCTCCGGTTTTTATACAATTTATGATAATGGCTATTTATCAACGATTGTTCATGAGATTTTAGTTTAGACTATTATGTCTTTCTACATCAGATGTAAAAAGATATGAAACTGGAAACTTTTCAGACAAGAAAATGGGTACTAAATAAACTGTCTCCGTTGATAATTCAGCATTTCACACTATAAAGTAAGCTCATTCTTTCATTTTTAAAAGACTTAAATTCTATAACATACGCTTTAAAACCTTTAATACGTAGAACAAAGACTATAATTACAGAAATTATACTATAACGTTTTTATGTTTTTATAAAATAAAAAATAGGTGAATTGTAATCCGTGTTTGGGTATACATCCACCTATTCTTTTAATTTAATTAGCATGACCTAGTATTTGTATGATTTTATCAGCTTTGGAGTTTTGAATATGATAGTAAATCTCTAACCCTTTTCTTTCAGCTTTCAGTGCTTTCCCTTTCATTTTGGATAAATGTTGCGATACTGTTGATTGTGGAATATCCAAAATATTAGTTAATTGTGTTACATTTAATTTCTTGCTCTTAGCCAATTCACTAACAATTTGTAGACGTATTGGATGAGCCATAACTTTTAATAGTTCAACGTTTTCTTCAGAAACTAAACCTTGTACATTATCATTATTAAATTTGCTCATAATACAACCTCGCATTCAATTTATATTTTATTCGAATTTTCAATGTATATTCCTAATATCATTATATTAAAATTCTCTGTGCGTTTAAATATGAATTAATTATATAATTTCAACTTGTGCTATGTGCGGAGTTAATATGTGTTTGTCGTGAAGTTTTTTAGATGTGTTTAGTAATTAAAAAATCTACAAAGAAATTTTATCTCTTTGTAGATTTGAATTAATGAATTATGCAGTAAAAAAATACTAGTGCCATCAATATACCCATTTTTAAAGTAAAGATAAGTGAATCCGATTTTATGATTTTAAAAATGAATGTGTCTGTTATACCCCTATAACGCTGACTGATATGACCAGTATCATGATGAGTCTGATAATCTACAAGTTGCTTCCTTCCAGTGTCTTGATGATGATGCCATGTATAATGCTCTGGAGTTTTTCCTATTTTAAATAATTGAATTTCTTCATCCGTAAATTTTAAAGCCAATTCAGTCTTTTCATAATCTATTATTTTAGGATTTTGAAAATATTTTAGTTTACTATAATCTAAATATGTATACTATATTTCTTGTTTTTTCATAATTTATTATAGTTTGATATGCTGTTTTTTATTATGTAAATTTCAAATAAAGCTTGTATGCTTTTTGATGTATTCCGCGATATATGTCTGCCCGAACTCTCTAGCATTCTCATAGGCCTACCAAGTTCCAAATGAAGTCTTTGTATTTATAATCCTGGGATCCTTACCTCTCATTTCTTTCTTTACACTTTTTTCAACTTAAATAAAACGCTCTTAAAATTATCTGTTATCTTTCCCTCTATTTTCTATATTATATATATAAACCCTTTTTTGTAATTACAATGAATTTTTTCCGGAACGGACCCGGAAAAACGACCTCTCAAATTCATCTGTAAACAACATTGTCATCTTAGGTAATGTATTTAGACCTGATAGTTAAAAAGTCTCTTAAAAATAAAAATAGACCACTTAGAACGTTTTTGTGTTTTCTAGGGTCTATTCTTACTAGAATTTCTATTCTTCTATGTCTTCTTTTACTTCTGCGGATAAAATGTCTTCAGCAAACTTCTTGTAGCCATTATATCCTTTCTTTGCAGCCTTTTTCTTTATTGCTTCTACTACCTTTTCATCAAGATATAGACTTAAATGCTGCTTTTTTTCTTTCGACTCCTCTTTTGATCTATTTTCAATTCTTTCTTTGAAAATTTCCAGATCGTTTTTTAAGTACAATCGTTCAGTAGATTTCCCTTTAGCAATCTCTTTAAAGGGCAATATCCCATCTTTAGCTGCATTATGAACGTAAGTCTTAGATTTATTTAGAAATTCAGCCGCTTCTTTTAATGTTAAAGAGTCTTTGTATAATTCCTCTAACCTTTTTACATCTTCTTGCTCAAAACGATATCCACCGTCTGCTTTCCAGGTATCCAGATTGATAGGTTCGATGTGTTTATACTTAATTAAATAGCCTAATTGATTTTTTGTTAAACCTACCCTATCGCATACCTCTTCTAAAGATAAATAGTCCATTTCTCACCTCATCCGAAACTTTCATTCTAGCTGTTGTTTAAATTTTTTTTGTTGATACTTTGTTAAACCTGTTTCTTTTACTACATCTGTGATTGAGTACTCCTTATACTGCAGATACTTAAATGGATTTTCCATATAACGTTCTCGTACCTTATTAAATGTACTCTTTTTCGATAAAGAATTCAATTTCTCTCCTTTCTCTCGGATGGAATCGAAAATGGGACAACCTTTGCAATGTTTATAGTTTCTTTGTTTTGCCTGTTCTTGCTCATCTGTACAATTCACTGATAGGTTGTTCAGAGGGCAAATTGAACAATGGGTATCTTCTAAATTATAGATTTCATGTAAAATTTTCCGACGAAGATTAGTCAAAAAAATCTCCTCCTACCGCACTTGGATTGAAATGTACAAAAAAACAAATTAAACATTTCCATTATACATCAACTAAACAGAAACGTTAAATATTAAGGGAAATATATATATTTAAACATTTCATTTTATACCACAATAAATAATGCATTTATTGTGGTATAATTAGAATCATAAAAATTTATATACAAATTATTTGTTTAATATTTCATTCTACTAAAGGTTGTGTTTAAATTTGAATATTATAAATTACGAACATAGTAACCAACTTGTAAAATCAAAATCAGATTTTTTTGATAGCAGTCATTTTGAAAAAATTATGGGTATGGGCATCAGGAATATTGACTATTCTAAATTAAGTGAAGAATCATTGGTTTATTTATTTCTACACGATGAACCTTCTTTAACGAAAAAAAGAAGTGAACGAACAAAAAAGATTTATCTGCATGATTTGTCTCATTTTCTTCGCTACATAAAAGAAACAATCGGAACAATTCACGATTTATCCCATAATGAGATGGAAATCTACTTCTATCAACTAAGTAAGAAGTATGCTGCCACTACATTACGTCGAAAGAAAACGGTAGTCCAGCAGTTTCTAAAATACGTTTATGATAACACGGGTCTCTCAGATGACTATAGTAGTCGTCTCAAAAAAGTATCTGTAAAAAAAGAAGATCTGGTCAATCGTGACCTCTTTCCTGAAGAAGTAAATGAAATACTAGATGCACTGAAGAAAACAAGTTTCTTTATGTATACATTGTTTTTCCTTCTTACGACTACTGGACTCCGGATTGAGGAAGTTGCAAACGCAAAATGGGCAGATCTTGTATTCCATTCCTCATTAAATGCTTATCTCTTGCGTGTAGTTGGGAAAGGAAATAAAGCCAGGGAAGTTCGTATTTTTGAAGATGTACTCGACGATATCTGTCGCCTTCGTCAATTGCGTAAACAAACAAGTGAATTGGACGCCTCTAGTACATCTGCTTTTCTACCTAAAGCCGATGGCTCTTACTATAGGGCCGACTACTTATCAAAATATGTAGCAGAAAAGATTGAAGAAACAAACTTACCATTTTTACGTTACCGAAAGGATAGAATTACCCCCCATACCTGCAGACATTTCTTTGCGAATCATTTGATGGGAAAAGGTGTCGAACTTAAGAAAATACGTGACTATTTAGGACACGAATCTATTATGACGACGGAACGCTATTTAAGGGAACGTACAAGACGTCAAAACTTGGCCACAATAGATATAGGAAATTCATTGTTTTAGTAAACATATATAATAGGAAGATTCTCGATTTGATGTATCGATTTCTTCCTATTTTTTCGCGTATAGAATTATAAATGGCTTTCTATTATCACAACATTAAGACTAACTATTACAAATAAAAATAATTTATGACTTATTATAAGTCATAAGGATGCAATTTAACTTTTCTGTTTTACACTAACGTTATAAATCAGAAAGGAAATGTGATGATATGTCTCAACTAAGTAAGCGACTTGCTGAGTTGAGAAAAAACAGGGGTATACTCAATTCGATGTAGCATATCGCCTGAATATCGCACGTACCACATATGCCAATTGGGAATATGGAAAAACTGACCCAGACGCAGATTCAATCATGAGTATTGCAGACTTATACAATGTATCCATTAATGAATTGTTTGGACGAAACGCACCTCTAGAAAGTAAATTAGAATCAATTAAAGTAGCAGCGTCAGATCTATCCCCTAAAAAACAACAGGAAGTTTTTGATGTTCTTATTGATTATACTAATTTCATTAAAAAACATTTCACTAAATGAATTTAAATTTTTCGTATAGCACCTTTTATAGGTTCTGGTGCAAAAACTTCAAAATATCTAAAAAAAGTCTTTCAGACTTGGACATACTGATATTATTACTCTAAAAAAGGATGTGATTGGTATGGAAAAGCAAAATCTATTCAAGTGGAAACATTATCAACCGAATGTTATTTTATTAACCGTGAGATGGTACCTACGGCACAACCTCAGTTTTCGTGATTTAGTCGAAATGATGGAAGAACGCGGGCTATCCCTGGCTCATACAACTATCATGCGATGGGCTCATCAATATGGTCCCGAATTAGATAAGCGAGTACGACGTCATCTTAAGTCAACCAATGATTCTTGGCGAGTCGATGAGACGTATGTGAAAGTCAAAGGTCAATGGATGTACCTATATCGTGCTGTTGATTCAAAAGGATATACAATTGATTTTCATTTAAGCAAAACAAGAGATCATAGGGCTGCAAAGCGTTTTTTCAAGAAAGCTTTGCAGTCTTTTCATGTTTCAAAGCCCCGTGTGATTACAGTGGACAAAAACCCGGCCTATCCTATAGCGATTGAAGAGTTGAAGACAGAGAAAAAGATGCCTGTGGGCATCCAAATAAGGCAGGTAAAATACCTTAATAACATTGTAGAGAAAGATCATCGTTTTATTAAAAAGAGAGTTCATTCAATGCTAGGATTGAAATCTTTTCGTACAGCTAAATCTATTCTTTCAGGAATAGAAGCGATGCATATCATTAAAAAAGGCCAACTTATTTTACGGGAAAAGTCTGTCAAAAATGAAGTGGAGTTTATTCATCAACTATTCGGAATGGCTGCATAAGAATAGATTCCATTAGGAATCTATATACCTCTTTCAAATAAATACAATCTTTGCACCAGAACCGTTTCAAATCTATTTCACCCCTTATCTTTCCTTAACAAAAAACAAGACGCCACCCAGATTACAGTAACGCCTACGATAATTGCTATAAACTTAATCAAACTCATTTATCCTTACACTATTTATTTCTTTGCCTCCATACCCCATTCTCTTTACGATAAGTATTCTTACCATTCATGAAGTCAGCTGTATTATCAGGAATGCTATATTTCTTATTCTTTTTCTTAGCCTTCTTCTTCAGCCTCTTCTCTTCTTGAACAGCTTGCAAGTCCGCCTTCCATTGTATCAACAAATCCTTTTCACGTCGCATCGAATTTGTACCCCTTGGATTAAAATGCACATCATATAATTAGATTCTACCTATTTATATAATTATTTAATTCAAATGTCCATTTTGTACAAAATAAAAGAGCACCCATAATCGATAGGTGCTCAAATATATGAAGTGGGGCAACCCCATACTCCAATATATGCTTGTCCTTATTAAAAGGTGCAAAATAAAAAGAGTACCCGTCATTAGGTACCCTTCAACAAATAAGTATGGTGCCCCAAGTTTCACCTCATATGATAACTCGTCACGAATTCATCATATGCTTGTCTTATTAGAATGTTCACTGTTTTAATGTGTAATTTCTATATAACAAAGAAAAAAGCACCCGTTTTGGATGCTTAATGTATACTAATATTAATATTGAATAGCTCTATTGATAGACTTTCTAGAACAATGAATATACTAGCTGAAGCTGATCTATATCCAATATTATTTCCTGTAACATTAATAGTAATCTCCGCTAAATGGGTTTGCACATCATCTTTTTCAAAAATTTTATCTTCAACCTTTTCAATTATTGCTACATTATCTACTTCTTTAAAAGTTTTCAGCAATTTTGTTTCTAATAAAGTAAAATCAAAATTTTCATCTTTAACTACATCAAATTTAATCTTCATTTTTATTTCCCCATTTTTAACCAGTTAATATATTTACATCAGTATAATTATATATACTTTTATTATATAATTCAAAAATTACGTTTTATAAAAATCCCCATAGTTCACATATTTAATAGAGAGAAATAAAAAAACAAATGGCAAAAGTTCCTCTTCCAAGGTCAAGATAACTCCCAACCTTCTCCAAGTCACCGCAACACTATATATTAGCTACACGCTTCACATTTGGTTAGTTCGGTGACTTGGAGAAGACTAAGAATCTTCTTGTTTATACTCCGTAGAGTCGGCTACTTAATGTCATTTTCGCCAATTCCCTTTACACAACGTTGAAAGAATGTATATCAAGACGCGTGTATTTCTTCCTGCAGGTTCTGGTGCAAAAATAAAGTAAAAGAGAATAAGGCATATATATTCCTAACGGAATCGTATCTTATGCTACAAGTCCAAACAATTGATGGACGAATTCTTTCTGATTTTGGATAGACTGGTTCCGTAAATTAATCTGTTCTTTTTTAATCATATGCATTGCTTCTACTTCAGAAAGAATGGATATAGCTGTGTCAAAAGATTTGAGCCCTAGCATAGAACGGATACGCTTCTTTATAAAGCGATGATCTTGTTCTACTATATTATTCAAGTACTTTTGTTGTCTAAGTTGCATACCATCAGGTATGCTTTTTTCTTTTTTCAACAGTTCAATTGCTATAGGATAAGCCGGATTCTTATCGACTGTTATCACACGTGGCTTTGATACATGAAAAGACCGCAAAGCTTTTTTGAAAAAGCGCTTTGCAGCCTTTCGGTCTCTTGTTTTGCTTAGACAAAAATCGATTGTGTTTCCTTTCGAATCAACAGCACGGTACAGGTAAATCCATTGCCCTTTAACTTTTATATATGTTTCATCAACTCTCCAAGAGTCATTGGTTTGCTTGAGGTGACGACGAATTCGTTTGTCCAATTCAGGACCATACTGATGAACCCAACGCATAATCGTGGTATGAGAAATAGATAAGCCCCGTTCCTTCATCATTTCCACCAAATCACGAAAACTGAGGTTATACCGTAGGTACCATCTTACCGTTAACAAAATTAAATCAGGCTGATAATGCTTCCATTTGAATAAATTTTCCTTTTTTATACTGATCACACACCTTTTCTAGAGTAGTAATATCAGTATGTCCAAGTTTTATAGATTTTTTGCACCAGAACCAGATCAAGTTGTAAGAGAAAAAAGAAAGGAATGAAGTGTTCTCCTCGTAGTAAACGACTCAGTGGTATCAATGTATATATGACCAACACCCCTATAGATATTGTCCCGATGGGACAGGTACATGACTGATATTCTTTGCGTTGGCAAATCGAAATTTTATTTAAAACGTGGAAGTCATTCTTTCAAATCCATCATTGTAAAAAGATAAAACCAGAACGATTGGAGTGATTTATATGGTCAATTGATTGCCATTCTACTCTGTTCTTCTATCATGTTTCAAATGCGCCAATTACTCCTCATGAAGAAAAAACGAGAGCTTAGTGAGTATAAAGCCATATATATGATTAAAGACTATTTTCTTCTTCTATTCCAAACTATACAAAAAAACACCCAAGAGCTATCAAAGGTGTTACTTCGCCTGTTCAATCTCCTACAGCAAAACGGGCGGAAATCCCCTAGGTATGAGAAGAAAACAGTCTTTGATATATTAGGTGTCGTTTATAATTGTACCATGTCTGATAACCAAGCAGCTTAATTCAAAAAAGGAAACCCGTTAGGGTTTATTTCGTATGCAAATCTTTAAAGCATCTACGTATAGACTTTCGAAAAAAAGAAACAATCTTGCTTATCATTGACGTTACACGGGCTTAGCTTGATAGCGATGTGGCGATACCCCTTTAAAGACTATATAACTATACTGATTTTTATAGTATGTATAGTAAATAATGAAGGGAGGAATAATTGGAAATGGAAATTATTCTGCTAACTGGCAGAATTAATTGTTGAAGATAGAAAAGGGAGATATAAAGATAAAAGATTCCCATTTAAGGAACCTTTTGTGGTGGCAATTTCATTATGTCTTCTTTTTTATAAAATATATAATGAAATTGATAAATTGCAAATTGACATTATTCATATCTTAACAAAACGTTAAACAAAGTTGCTCCAAAATCATATCAGCCGAATAGCCACGGATTTCTCTTTGAAACAAATAGAAATCACTGCTCAAAGCAGCCAGTAACATATCAGCTCTAAAGACGCTGTTAGGTTGGTTTTTCTCGGTTCTATGCATCTCGTCAAATAATTCTACGAATAGCTGATGCAATTCATAATATAAAGGACTCTTATCCTTTGATCGTGGATTACTTGAAGTAGAATTCTCTACTCCTGTAAGCAATTGTGCCTTTTTTTCTCTGAAACGGACAAATAAGCTGAGTACGCCTTTTATTCGTTGATTTGGCGGCTCAGTCTGGTTCTGCTTCAAGTATGCTTCGATATTCTCAAAAAGCATATCAATATTATCTTTGATCAAATCAAGACACAACTCACTTTTATTTCTATAACGGCGATAAAGCGTTCCTGCACCAATTCCTGCCTCTGTTGCTATTTGATTCATACTGACTTGTTCAACACCATTGTGTTCAAATAGCCTAAGAGCCGTATTTAATATACGTTGGCGATTCTCGGCAGCGTCACGTCGCTCAGTCCGATTATGGGCTGTATTCTGATTATTTGCCATACCATCACTCCCTAACATTTATATCCCTTGACAAACGGAGAACTCTCCACTTATAATTCTTAAACGGAGAACTCTCCACTTGATTTTAACCTATTGTAAAGGAGTTATGCAAATATGCAAAATCAAAATAGTAAACCCTCATTATTAGTTATGGATTTACAAAATGGTATTGTATCACGTTTCTCAGAAAATAAAGATGTATTACTTCCATTCCAGAAAGCTGTTGAAGCGGCACGCCAAAATAATATTCCTGTTATTTTTATTCGATTAGGATTTAGCGAAGGCTATCCAGAAGTGAGTCCACAAAATAAAGGATTCTCAGCCATTACTAAAATGGGCGGAATGACTATCTCGGATGCGTGGACACAAATTCACGAATCTGTTCAGCCTGAAGCAAATGAACCTGTTGTAACGAAGTACAGATTTAGTGCATTCGCTGGTAGTAATCTGGAGGTTATCCTCCGTGCACAGCAAATCGATTCGCTTGTTCTCTGCGGTATTTCTACAAGCGGTGTGGTTCTATCCACTTTAAGGGAATCAGCAGACAAAGACTTTGCAATAACGGTACTTTCTGATGCTTGTCTAGATGCCGATTCTGAGGTTCACCGCGTTCTTATGGAAAAGGTATTCCCTCGTCAAGCAGATGTGGTTACTGTTGACGCTTGGATTAAAACACTGGATTAATATCATAACTAAGCAAACGCCTCTCAAGGATTTTCTCCTAAAGTGGCGTTTGTTTGATTTTACTCAGAACATCATTTGTTATAGAAATAAAAAAATGAAAGGACAGGTTATACTCATGCCGATTTGGAAAAGAAATTTAATTGTTTGCTGGTTTGGGATGTTTGTCACGGGTGTGGGAATGAGTCAGCTTGCACCAGTGTTGCCGCTTTATATCAAGCATCTTGGAGTTGATAATGCAGCTTTAATTGCACAGTTGTCCGGATTTTCTTTCGGCATAACCTTTATTATTTCTGCCATTTTTTCACCAATTTGGGGGCTTGCTGCGGATAAATACGGACGAAAACCAATGCTTTTGCGGGCGAGCCTTGGTATGGCAATAGTTATAGGTAGTATGGGTTTTGCTTCGAATGTATATGTATTGATAGGATTAAGATTATTACAGGGTGTAATAACAGGATACAGTTCAGCCTGTACTACACTAATTGCAACTCAGACGGAAAAGGAACATTCAGGGTGGGCTTTAGGTACCCTTTCAACGGCAAGTATTTCGGGTTCTTTACTTGGACCCATGATCGGTGGCTTCATGGCGGAGAATTTTGGATTACAAAATGTATTCTTTATAACGGGGGCAATGATGCTTATTGCATTTATTATTACCGCTTTATTTGTAAAGGAGTCCTTCAACCGCGAGGACAAAAAAGTGCTTAGTGCCAAGGAAACATGGAGGAATGTACCTGAAAAGAGCTTAACTCTTACCATGTTTGTGACTTTTTTTATAATATATATGGCATTGTATACAATGGAACCAATCATCACAGTATATGTGACTCAATTGTCCCGTGATACTAGTCATATTGCAATGATAGCTGGTATCGTATTCTCTGCTTCAGGGATGGCAAATATAATTGCCGCACCAAGATTGGGTAAAATTTCCGATAAAATAGGGCCCCAGAAAGTAATATTAGTCGCCCTTGTAGTAGCGGGACTCATTTTTATACCAGAAGCCTTTGTGAAAAATCCTTGGCAGTTAATGGTACTTCAATTTTTATTGGGATTAACCACAGCTGGCTTGGCTCCTGCAGTCAACGTTTTAATTAAGAAAATCACACCATCTGCTCTAACAGGTAGGGTTTTTGGCTTTAACATGTCAGCAGGATATATGGGTGTATTTGGAGGTTCTGTTCTAGGAGGGCAAGTGGCGGCCCATATAGGTATCCGATATGTATTTTTTATTACAAGTACATTGTTACTGATAAATGCTGTGTGGGTTTACTACAGAGTATATAAAAAGCTTAATTTAAAAGAAGAAGACTTATTAAGAAGAAAAACAATCACTTGATGGTCTCTAAATAAAGGTATTCTAAATCCTTGTTCACGGGGTTCTATAGTTCGATAAAATAGTATAAAAGATCGATTATTATATAAACCAATTTTACTTTGAATACATGTAAATGATGTGAGAACCATTGTTATTCCAATAGTTCTCACATCGAAGTTAAGATAATCGCGTGATGTAGGAGGGACCCCATGCCCATCAACTTAAGAAAAGTAGACACCCCCAAAAAGAAAAAATGAGCTGAATTCTCAAAATAACTAACTGTAGAGAAAGATAATTTTCATATAGGTGTACATCAAAACCTTAGCTTGGTGGACATGGGGATGGTACTTAGTATTGTAAAAAATGTTCTAATAGAGTAGTATAAATTTATATTTATTGGTCGGTTGACCAAACTAAAAGAGAAGGTGAAATACAATGTCTAATTCTAAAAAAACAGCTACTCGGGATCAAATACTAATGGCTACGTTTGAATGCTTAGCTGAAAAAGGCACAACCGCTATTACATTACGAGATATTGCTACAAAAGCGGGAATTACTTTAAGTTTAATTCATTATTATTTTCCAACAAAGGAGGGATTATTAGTTAACGCTACCTCCTATGTCATGCAAAAACAGATTAAAGAAATTCAGAAGGAACTCTCAAATATACAAGATTTCTCAGAGAAAATGAAAAAACTAATATTTGTAGTACATCACCAGTTCAAAAGTTCTGAATGGAGAAAAGTGTATTTTAGTTTATTGGCAGCAGCAGCTTGGTCACCGAAAATTATGGAAGAAATTCGAGTTCTACAGAACCAATTGATAGACCTAATTCAAGAATATGCTCAAACTTCCACTGTAGAAATCCCAGATCTAGAAGCGTTTTCTAGGGCTTTATTGGCTTCGATGAATGGATTAGCGTTACAAGTTATGCATGGGGCTTCAGAAGAACAAATTGCTCCGGCATATGCGATTATAGAAAAAGTATTTATTAACATCTGCAACCCAAAAAACGCAATGAGTGATTATTAAACTATATAATTCCAAATTCATGTGCCAATCCATTATTCCATGACACCAAATGGAATGAAGGATTGCAAAACATTATAAAGTGAGGTTACAGCATGACCGCATATGGATCATTTTATTTTTTTGCTATAGTGGGGATTTTATTGATACCTACTATCGTAGCTGGATTAAGAGGTAAAATGTTGCGCAAATATAATGCTATCTTAACGCTTATTATGCTTGCTATTATCTTCTCGGATAAGTCAAATCAAGCAATGATGTTAGTAGTATTTATTATTTGGCAATATGTCCTTATTAAAGGCTATTTACTACTAAGAAAACAAAATAATAATACGTTCATGTTTTGCATGGCTATTATTTTGTCGATTTTGCCATTGATTTTGGCAAAAGTCGCACCATTTGTACCTGAATTAAAATTCATTGTTTTTACTGGTATATCTTATGTAACATTCAGAGCAGTACAAATGGTATTTGAAATTCGCGATGGCTTAATTAAAGAATGCTCATTTTTTAATTTCTGGGAATTCATTTTGTTCTTCCCTGCTATTTCGACCGGACCTATCGATAGGTATCGCAGGTTCCAAAAAGATATTCAAAAACCACCAAGCGCTGAAGAATATCAAAACCTACTATACACGGGAATTAACCGTATTTTCCAAGGTTTTCTGTATAAGTTTATACTTGCTTACCTAATAAAAGAAAATATTATAGATGCAACATTAGCTCACCAAAACACAATTTCATCAAATATGATTTACATGTATAGCTATAGTTTATATCTATTTTTTGACTTCGCAGGTTATAGTTCATTCGTAATTGGTGTCAGTTATATGATGGGTATTAAAACACCAGAAAACTTTAATAAACCGTTTATCAGTCGTAATATTAAAGATTTCTGGAATCGTTGGCATATGAGCTTATCATTCTGGCTCCGTGATTTTATTTACATGCGCTTTGTCTTTTTTGCAACAAAGAAAAAGCTCATTAAAAATCGCTATATGATTTCATATATTGGCGTCTTTTTAAACTTTTTTGTCATGGGAATTTGGCACATTACTGGTCATGATATTGCTCAATATATTATTTATGCTCTATATCATATTTTTCTGTTTATTTCATTTGATATTTTCGAACGGAAAAATAAGAAGCATAAATTTTGGCCCAACAATACGTTCATGCATGTCCTTGCAATTGTGATTACATTCCATTTCGTATGTTTCGGTTTCCTAATCTTCTCTGGTCACCTAAACAATTTTTTTTAATGAATGACCTCTTTTCTCACAACTAAGAAGTTACACATATTTGCGCTTGTAAACATGGGAGTCAGTTTATTATTTAGATATTCTTCTATAATTCTTTTAATTATGGCTCTTATGATACTATTAATAACTATTATGTTTTTTAGTGTAGAGAAGAAATTGAAAGTATAGTATAGTGAGAATAAATTTTTTTTATAAACAGTTATCCTCCATTATTATTAAATTAAAAAGAATTTCTATCCATATTACGAAAAAAAACATTATTCTTTTTGTAGAAATATGCAGAAAGGATGGCGTTTTTTTTATCAATAACACATATATTTTTATTAACATAATCCATTATTCTCTGTATTAAATATATCTAGAAAAACCCCCTTCAGTTTGCTTACTGAAGGGGGTTCGTATTTACATAATTCCCGTTTTCGGCAATCAAAAACATTCGAATTCTATTATGTTGCCTTCAGGATTTAGTTCATGACTTCTAACTTTCTTAAATAGAGGTAATACCAGTACACCCACATATAAGGGATGATATAGGAAAAAAATGTCCAAATAATATTCCAGCCGTTACCATATACGATTTCTCCACTTAAAACTAATGTCATTTCAAGAAGGGTAGTAAATAGGGATATGAAAAAGACCATCAAGTAAGGTCTTTTGGTTTTCTTTATAAAGAATATCAAGTAACTTGCCAAAATCGGATAAATTCCTATATTAAAGGGTAACGCAGAAAAAGTTTTTTGATCAAGGAAAGGAGCAATCCTCCAAAAACCACAATAAAAGCCGAATTCATTTACGACAAAAGCAACGACACAAAAGAATGAGCCAATCAGAGGGATAATTCTTCTCTCTTTTTTGTAAAGGTGAAGAATTCCAACAGTCCAAGGTAACACAAATGCAATTAGAATATTAAATAACATCTTGACTCTACCTTCCTTTCCTTATAACCATCTTCACCTTACTCCTTATAATTTAAACTAAAAAAGTTTTCCAAACCAACGCAACATGATAATTACAATCAACTGAGTTATGATTAAATTATAAGGCTGCTTATCTCTTATTTTGTTCTCAAAAATATACCCCATATACACATCTAGTTTACATAAAACCACTTATCAGCAGTCAAGGTATCTAGAAACCTATGAAAGTCTCTTCCGATCTTCTTAAGAGACTCTTCGTTCACATAATTACCGTTATCAGTAGTTAGTCTGCCTAATTTAAAATGAGAATAAGCTCCTTTATATTCTTTAAGCATAGCATGTAAAAGAATATGAACTATTTATAAAAAGTAGGTGAAAACATGACATTAGATTCTCATCGTATTATAGGTTTCCCTGGTACAGGTATGGGTGGTTTTCCTGGAATGGGTATAGGCGGTTTCCCTGGTACAGGTATGGGCGGTTTCCCTAGAATGGATATACCAGTTATCTATAGCCTTGATTTCTAATACTTTATAATTGAATATAGATGACAATAGATAAGATTAACCCTTGCATCATCGGTTAGAGTCATCTTACCTATTGCCATCTATTAACTTGTACCAACCTTCTTACATAACATCACTTATCCATAACAAACCAACAGGAACTAGAACTATATCTTTTATTGATGTACATTTTAGTTAATTTAAAATAATAATAGAAAAAGAATGTTAGTACATTCATACGTACAGCAATTATTCCTTTTCATGCTATCATGTTATTTGTACAAATAACGTAAAAAAACAAATATCTCCAATGTTAATTAAAAGAATAAACAATACAATTATTAAAATAAATAGGCCACCAAATCCATATTTTTATGAAAATAAAAAAAGAGTACTTTTCTTCAAAGCACTCGTTCAAAGAGATTTAACAATCTCGACGATCATCACGATCACAGTCATGATGATGATTACGTCTACGACGACAATCATCACAATCGCAGTCACGGTCACGTCTACAACGACAGTCATCAAAATCTCTATGTCTGCGTCTGCAAAACATTAAATCATCCCAAAATCTATTACAATCTCTGCAATGTCTGAAATTACAATTACATCCCATAAATATGATTACCTCCTCTTAAGAATAGAATTCCTCATATTCTATGATTAAAAGTTAAAAACAGCTTGTTTATTAGTCTACTTTCTGCATTTTAAAGTAATAATATTATTATCTAATCTTCAAATTGCAAGTCTATTTCAGCCCTTATCACCCCTTAACAACAAACAAGACGCCACCCAGATCACGGCAGCGCCTACGATAATTGCTATTGGTTTAATCATTATTCCGCTAATAATCCTAATTCGTGTTGAATCCCTGAGAACGAATAGCCATATGCAAATCCAACAATACGAATACCTGGAGCGTATCTATATTCTAAATCCTCGTTGTACGTTTTCCTATAATACTCTAACTTAGTATCAATATTTTGCTTATGATTAATAATTACTTCATCACTAGGGAATCCGTCCATTTCGATTTGAACAGCTAAATACTCTGCACCTTCATTTACAGCCTCATTAAAACACCGCTCTAATCCATCTAATGTTAAATCTATTATTCATCCTCCTCCAAAATAAAAAGCACCCGAATGGATGCTTTTATAGCAATTATTGATTTGTGTTTTAATTACGGTAAATGAAGTTTTATTCTTCTTCCAATCACCAAATGTCGCTACACTATTCCAACAATATTAAGTAACTGGAAGAAGAGCAAAAGCTCTCCTTAATAACGGTATCATTCAATCACTACCATCTGCTGGTTTCGGATTTTATGTGCCGTCATTATGAAACCGTTTAGACAACATATAGATTATAAAGGAATCTTTATGAGTTGTGTTTTAAGCCACTTCTCACAATACAAATATATCACGTTAACTCCAAAACAACCGGCACATTTACTGCCAAAAAGCGGTCACGACTCTGCCATGTTTTTAATTAATTGTTGCTTTAATTCTGTTTAATAATTTTTGGTATAATTCGTTTTCTGTTGACCACTTAATATGACTAAATTGTCTAGTATCAAAATGAATATCTTTAAAATCGTCATCTTTACATGTCCATATAACAGTCTTACCTAGTCCCATCGCATAACCAGCTTCGAAATAAACTCCACCTCTGTGTCCGGTAAAATCTGCAATTACAAATTTACTTTGTCTTATTTTGACTATAATTTCATCAGTTATGTCATTATTATGTTCCGCTTCTTCAATTCTGATAGGCTGGTATCCTGCCTCTTTTATAGCTTTTGTGATTGCATTCTTATATGGACCATCCATTTTTGGACTAAACGACATCGCGACAAATGCCTGCTTATTATCCGCTTCTCTTCCTTTTTCTAATTCTGCAATACGATTCCACCCTTTCGCTGTAACTGTAATATGTGCAGGGAAATCTGCTGCCGATAGCTTAGATATCTCAATCAGTTCGTCCTGAAATAGTTGGGTCGCTATATATTTCATTTCCAACAAGTGAACACTCTGTACAAAAAATAGAGATTTATCTGATTCACGAATATATACTGGGTCACCTGGAAATTTGGACAATTTAGCTAAGTTTATTAATGATTCATCCAACCTATCAGAAGCACTATCTGGATATTCACTTAATAGATCCTCTAAAAGATAAATAGGATACGGAAATTCTGAAAGATTTTTATCTGGTCGATTAAGAAAAATCATTATTTTCCCCATCCCTCTAATGGTTCTCTTTCTTAAAATTGCAGAAAGTTTTCTCTTCTGCTCTACATTTAATTCAAATCTCGCTTCTTCAGCCATGGAAAATGTACCACAATTCTCACATTTATATTGCTCTACACGTCCTCCTCCCACTCCCACTAATTGTTGTTCCTCAATAGAGTTTTGACAAACCGGACATCTTTCACTCATCACAATCACTACTTTCTTTTTTATAGTATAATCTTAACATATAAATAATCGACTTACCCATATCTTATATTGTGCGTAACTGCCCCCTTCGCTAAATCCCTTGATATCATTGATTTCATTTAACTTTCTCTTTTGGGTTACACAGTACGAAAATTATGAGTAACTGTATAGGGATACCACCAACATTTTGTAAAATAACCTACGCTATGCGGAAAAATAAAATAAGCTGCCCATGTGGACAGCTTATTTACATAATTATCGATATGGGAAGTGAAATTTATACTTTTTCATTGGTCTTTTTTAATCTACTAGCCCTTAATTCTTTGAAATTCTTGATTAATTCTTCTCCGAAAATATAAATAACTTTTTCCCATGGATGCCCTAAATAACCCCACTTAAAGTCTTTTTGCAAAAAGAAATAATAATCTCCATCCGGAAAAAATGGGATTTTCCATTGATGAATCCTAGTTTAAATTTAAACTAGGATTCATCCAGTAGCTATCATGATGCCAATCTAACGCATATATATATTCATGTTTCTCGGTACATAAAATAAGAGCTTTCAATAATATATGATCAAAAATATAATCATCGTCATCAGTCCATTTTCCTTCAAAATAATTAGGTAAATCATAAGTAATATATGGACAAGAAAATTTAAATGACTGTTCACCATCTATATTAGGATTAAAAGCAAATTCATCATAAAATCTATCCCAAACATTCTCATATTCTTGTTCATTTAACAAAATCCATTCTTTCAAACTCCGTACCTACTTTCTAATATTATTATATAATTAAAATACCACGATGAAATTGTATATTTTATTCATTGCTAATTTACATAACACATTTTATTGGTAGCAAGGAAAAGGGAGGAAACCGTACTCTCACCAAGGAACCTTCTTTTTTTGTTCTATGGATCTATGCACTTTTTTATACATTCCTATCCTAGCACGGTTTTTGGATTCTTGTTTGTTACTAGAACTGTATAAAATCTTGCATACTCTTAGCATGAGTTTTTCCAAAATGCTGCAATACCCTAGATTTAAAAAGAAATAAGCAGTGATTAGATTTTAAACCTAGTCATTGCTTTATCCATTGCATCTTGATTTACACCTATATAACGTAACGTGACCTTCTCTGACGAGTGATTGAATATCTCCATAAGTAATGCTATGTTTTTCGTTTGCATGTACATGTGATACCCGTATGTTTTTCTTAACGTATGTGTTCCTATTTCATCTAACCCAAACTCTGCCGCTGCTCCGCTTAATATCTTATATGCCATGCTACGACCAATTGGACGATTCTTACCTTGTCTGCTTTGCAATAAATACTCATTGTCTTCTCTTTCTACAATAAACCATTTAAGTTCTCTTTTCAGCGCTGCAGTAATTTGTATTCGTTTCTCTTTCCCTGTTTTCTTTTCCCGCATAGATATATGGCTGCCTTTAACATCCCCTACCTTCAATTTCAAAATATCTGAGATTCTGAGACCTGTATTAATACCCATAATGAAGAGAATGTAATTACGTAAGCTCTTTTCCTTAAAATACTCTTTTAGCTGTTGTATTCGCTCTGGATCACGTATTGGCTAAACAAAATTCATTATTCATTACCTCCAGATTCTTCAGTCTCATAAACTTCTAATCTAAGAGCAAATGCTAATTTATAAAAAGCATTTGATTTATTTCTTCTATATGTACGTTCACTCATACCAATATCGTTATAAACCATATAATCAAAGACTTCCTCATCTTCCAAATATCGTTTTACAATGATATCTCGTTGATTTTTGCTAAATCGACTTAATGTTTATCAATTTGAAAAGATAAACGTTGTAATTTTAATTCTCTTTCACTCATTGCAACATTTGCTAAAGCAACATCTTCAGCTGGCTTGCCTACCATGTTTGTTGGGCCATGATATCTTACCTCGCAAGAAGCTGTGACCTTCACCTCATTTCTAATCATCCCAAATTTTCTATAAATACGAACATTTTCAAGAATCTCTTCTAAACGAACTTGTGTTGCTTTACGATCAATTTTAGGTAAGAAAGTTAATTGCGTCATATATAAAAACACTCCTTATCTATTTTATTAATAAAAAAACAAAAAGCGGACACCAAACCATAGAGCACTATCACTTATGCTCTTTATGGTTTGATGTCCGCTGGTTCTTCCAGTAGGACTAAATATTTAATTGGTATTATTATATCATTTTCTCATATTTTAGTAACTTTGTTATTTGAAAAGGATTATTTTATTAAGTCCTCTATGAAATACTTTCTTCTATCTCTTGGCTTTCTTCTCTTATTTGACCGATTAATGAAACTACTGAACCGACCGCTTGGACCCAACTCCCCGTAATCACTATAAGCTGCCCATCCTCCTCATCGTCTTCCGAAATTCCCTCCACTTTATCCCGACTAGCTTTCAATTCATCTATTCCACCTATTGCCTGTAATGAATTACCAGTCGCTTGTAACACATTCCCGATAATGATATACGATTCATCCATATTGGAACTATCTTCTATTTCCCCACCTATTGATGTAACACCACCTAATGCTTGTATCCAATTTCCTGCAATTACTAATTTTTTTTTTGTTTCATCTTCAAATTCTATAATGAGTCCTGTTAGAACCGTTACATTACCAATTGATTGGATTTCGTTCCCAATCAATTCAAGGGATATTTCTCCTTGTCCATCAGCTTCCAGACCATTCCCCGTTGCCTGTAATACATTCCCCCATACGCTCAAATCTTTTCTTAATTCGCTGTTCAATCTTTTTAAAGGTGTACTCCCAATCGCAGCAATAATTGTCCCTACTGCAACAAACCATGCGCCAACTATCTCCTTAATCGGATCATCCATTCTCAATCTACCCCGTCATTAATTTACTACTTGCAAGATATGTATTGGAGCATCTTCATGTTAATGGCCTACTTCTCTCCCTCCTGAATAAAGCTCAATATTTCGTCAATACTATACATACATCTAGAGTTACATCACTGTTTGGAGCAGTTAGCTACTTCAGCTAGCTGCTTTGTTGTGCCAAATTAATTTTGGGTTCAAATAATTCACACCTTTTGAAAAATACAGATCCGATATTACGTATTCTTTTACAGTAATGGTACTGGTCATAAGAGCATCCTCAAAGGTTGCTCTTTTAAATTTAATCTTCTCTTTAATCTTCTCTTTAATCTGTTCACAATTTTATGCGGTAGACATATTATTAACAAGACAAGACATAGTTTATATATAGTGGTGCACAAAAAACTTTGTGCACCATTTTTCATCTCGATAACTTAGTATTTAAATAGCTTTTTTGTTCAAATACTTCACGCCCATGAAAAAATTTCATTTGGTATCACGTACTCTTTTACACTAAGAGCTTTGATACGAAGAGCACTTATATATAGTGCTCTTTTTGGTATGGAATGCGAAATAAAGGCTTGCTCTTAAAACCTTTTATGTAATTATTATAGGTTTCCTCCTTACACCCGTGCGTCTGTTTACTCATAAGTTGTTAAAGTATAAATATAAATTGGTAGTTAATTTATAAGGGAGGTGTAAAAATGAGTAAATTTAAAAAGAATTGTCACATACCTTTTCCATGTTCCTTTCCTTTGCCTCAAATAGGGCCTACTGGAATAACTGGAGCTACTGGACCTTCTGGGCCAACCGGCATAACCGGAGCTACTGGACCTTCTGGTGGACCTCCGGGGCCTACTGGACCTACTGGACCTACTGGAATAACTGGAGTAACCGGACCTTCTGGTGGACCTCCGGGGCCTACTGGACCTACTGGAATAACTGGAGTAACCGGACCTTCTGGTGGACCTCCGGGGCCTACTGGACCTTCTGGAATAACTGGAGCAACCGGACCTTCTGGTGGACCTCCAGGGCCTACTGGACCTTCTGGAATAACTGGAGCAACCGGACCTTCTGGTGGACCTCCAGGGCCTACTGGACCTACTGGAATAACTGGAGTAACTGGAGTAACCGGACCTTCTGGTGGACCTCCGGGGCCTACTGGACCTACTGGAATAACTGGAGCAACCGGACCTTCTAGTGGACCTCCGGGGCCTACTGGACCTACTGGAATAACTGGAGCAACCGGACCTTCTGGTGGACCTCCGGGGCCTACTGGACCTACTGGAATAACTGGAGCAACCGGACCTTCTGGTGGACCTCCGGGGCCTACTGGACCTACCGGACTTACAGTATCTGGGTTATCTCATTATGCTTATGTTTTCAATACAGCAGCTCAAGTTGTTGCCTTAGAAGCACCTATTCTTTTTAATTCACATGGTAAAATGACACCTGGTTTTACTCATACGCTTGGAACTTCTCAATTGATGGTTCTTAATGCAGGAGATTATAAAATTTCTTTTTCTATATCAGGAGTTGAGCCTAATCAATTCACACTTTTTTTAAATGGTGCTCCGGTTACCAGCGCAGTTTATGGATCAGGTGCAGGAACTCAACCAAACAACGGCCAAACAATCCTCACTTTAGCTGCAGGTGATATTATTACCCTTAATAATCATACTTCCGCTGCTGCAGTTACTTTGCAGACTTTGGCAGGTGGAACACAAACAAATATAAATGCTTCGATTGTAATTGAAAAATTAAATTAATTTAATCATTTATTTCTTGAAACTCTGGCAGTAAATAACCTAGAGTGGATTCTTTTTTTAACAAGCAGTTAGCTTTTGCTAGCTGCTCTTTTAATTAAAATAACGATTTTATTTTAAAACTACACAAAGCGAAAGAAATACGCATACAATGTCGCGGATTCTTTTTCAATGTAAGTTTGGGTAGAAGAGCACCTTGGTAAGCGCTCTTTAATTTCTACTGTATATTTTTATACGCAATTCATATACTTTAAATAACCTGTTATGTCTTCAACAAATATTTTAGTGACATTCCACTTTTTTGAGACAACAAGCCCTCCGGTTGTTGTCTTTTTTCTCTATTCAAATAAGGATTTTGTTTTAAAATTGTACCTACCTAAATAGCACGTATACAATATCGTGTGTATTCATATTCAATATAAATTTTAGTCAGAGAGCTCTTTCCAAAGAGCTCTCTATTTTTCAAATCAGGACCTTGTTCTATTTTTTATTTAAAACGTATAAATCAAAATGGTGGTAAGTAATTATCTTGACAATTGAATAATTCTTATTTCGGCACCTATACGAAGTGCTCTTTTTTGATTATTACAAAATAACTATTTTATTAAAATCTTCACGAGCAATAACTTCGAATTCTTAGATCAAAATGAACCTCTAGATGATTACAACATATGCTAATTTAAATACTTTCTAGGAAATTAGGTGCGTACTATGCCCTCAGTTGTAGCAAACCTTGTCGCACAAAATAGTACTGGTTCTTTCAACTTAGGCGATTTTTATAATGTTTCTCCAAAAGAGAATACAAAATCTTATAATGGTTCAGGATCATCAAATGTTGGTTTTGTTATCAATACCTTTAGCGGTGTTAGGTTCGTTGTGTTATTATTTTTTATAATAAATACGGTACATGAAATTATTTTATTGATTTTAAAAAAAGCCCCTTGTAAGGGCCACTTATTTTACAAGGTACTGTTTTACTTCTTTTATTAATAGTTCCGCACCTTCTGGATTTAATGTTATCTTACCATTTGCTAATACTATGTTACGATTTGACACCTCTTCTGTTAATGCACAAACACCACCAGGCTGATACTTCTGTAAAACAATGTCTTCACCTTCTACAAAGATCTCTAATGGTGATTTTTCTTTCATACCTAGCGTATTTCTAAGTTCCTTTGGAATTACCACACGCCCTAACTCATCTACTTTTCTAGTTACTCCGGTTGCTTTCATCTAATATCTTTCCCCATACATGAAAATTTAGTTTCATTTACAAAAGAACAAGTAAAATAAATAGAGGATTTTTGGCACGATAACAAGATAAGTAATTGAAATGAAGCAATTCGTCAGCTAGTAGAAAAGGGTTAAGTCTTAAATAATGACTAGCCTTTTTATTCCCCCTAAAAACCCCAAAAACACATTTAAAGTCCTTATCTGTCTTTACATATGTTTTTAAAATGAACAAGACCTATTTTAACTTGTCCATCGAAACGCAAAATAAACAAACCTGAAAAGTCGTTTTTAAATTAAACTTCCTTTTTTTAATACACTCTTTAAAAAATTGAAAAAGAGCTGAATTTTTATCACAGCTCATGTATTTATTAGCTCTGTATGCGTACATGTAGAGTGTTGAGAACATCCAAAAATCTTGCTTCCTGTTTTATTTGATGTACAAAATCAGTCTTTTCTAAATCAGAAAGATTTAATTCACAGAATTTTTGGACTTATAGTATAAAATACGATTCCGTTAAAAATCTACTATCGTTCCTCTTCATATATTGGCACCAGAACCTCCTTTTTAACCAAAAAAGTTGAGGATTCCCCCAACTTTTTGATTCATCTATTGTCTTATTAGTCCTGTAGATGTAACCTGATATATTCTCTTCTTACCCATATATTCCTGTTTGCCATTCTCAAGGTTAGTTAAAGTAGCTCGTATCTTTTCCTTTTCTGCTTCCCCTTCTATATGGGTAAGTTCAATGTAATCCCCAACTTTTACAGGAACGGTTTGGGTTTCAGCAGTTCGTTGTCTATTTCCCACAATTTCTTTATTGTACACAACGCTACCCGATGAGTTCTGTACTTTTATACTTGCATACGTACTATTAAAGTAGGAATGTGGTATACCAGCTTCTAATTGTATCTGCATTTTTTCTATCTCTTTATTCAATGATGTTTCAACAGAACCTGTATTTTTCACCTTTAATATTTTTATTTTTCAACCATAAGTATACCTAGAAATATTCTAAAAACTAGTTGAAAATCTTTTAGATTCTAACTTTCTTATAATACCACTTGCTATTTCTTCAATATTTTCATTTAGAAAGAAATGATTACCTTCAAATGAATTGAAGGTACACGATTTACTTGTGTATTGTTTCCATTTTTTTACCTCATCATATGTAGTTAATTCATCTTTTTTTCCGTTCAATACAAGAAAATCAATGTCACATGCTCGTATATTGTTGTTATAGATATATGTCTCTACAATTTTAAAATCTGCTCTTAGAATGGGGAGAAAAATTCCCATTAATTCTTCTGATTGTAGTACCTCGGTTGATGTTCCCCCCATTGCAATAACTTCATTTTTGAATTGTTCATCGGGTAGGTTATGTCGAATATTTTTTATCTTACTATTAGGATGATTTCTACCGGATAAAACAAGAAATTCAGGCAATACATTATTAGAATCCTGTATTTTTCTAGCTAATTCATAGGCAATCAAGCTTCCCATGCTATGCCCATATAAAATATAGGGCGAATTATCTAGTTGCTTGACTATACTATTGTAGACATCATTTACAGCCTCTTCCATACTCTGGTACAGGCTTTCTTCAATTCTATATCCTCTACCGGCTAACTCTATTGGAACTACTTCAATATGTGGATTAAAGTAATTTTTCCATTTTGAGTAACTAAACGCAGAGCCACCAGCATGTGGAAAGCAAAAAAGTTTAGTCTTATTCATAGATTTTCTCCTTACTTTAAAATTTGTTTATATTTTGGCCAATTGTATAAAAGTCTTTAATTATTATCTCATTCGGTAATTCATCACGTGTTGCACAAGCAGATATCTTATAATTTGGATCAATATTATATTGTCTAAAGTAAAAGTTTTGAGGTATATTCGTGTATGAAATTAAAGTTCGTGACTCTTTTTTTACAGAGAATGAATTTAACGGGATATAAAGTCCTTTACCAATCATTTTTATATGGCTTTCTTTTAATGTCCATAAATCAAAAAAATAATTGATTTGTTCATCAGAATTCATATTAGATAAATCATAAAATTCTTCCTCTGAAAAAAATTCATTTGCTAATTTAAGAGCCTCTATGTCTGAAACTCTTTCAATATCAATACCTACATTAGAATTAGCAGTGGCACAGACCACCCATTCTCCTGAATGCGAAATATTAAAGTGAAAGTCAGAAAAATTTTGAACAAAAGGTTTTCCGTACTCATTATATATAAATTTAATTTCTTCATTATTCATTTTATATTTTTGGCAAACTAGGGAACGGATTAATAAATCTCCTATCAAAGTCCTATTAATATCACATAAATTTAATAAACGCTTCATTCGTTCTCTCTTCTCATTTGAAATCAAGTTACTAAATTGATTAAACAAATGATTTTCAATATTTTTTGGTATTTTCACAGCATGAATTTGTATGATAAATCACTTCCTTTTTAAAAGGATTTCTTCCTATGTATACGTTATAGAAATTCAATTTCATTTTCTAACTTGCATTTATTCAAGTGCAAATATAATAGAAAAGGTGCATATTTACATATCAATGAAAATATACACCTTTCCTCAGCAATATCATCAAAGCATTCGCTTCTGGTACAAAAACTTCAGAGAATTTACAGCATACTATGAACAACTCATATATGTTTCTATGTCCCTATCAAGCAAGCCCCTTAAAAAGTAATGCTCTTGATATATATATACATAATCTCCTA
The DNA here is from genome assembly GCF_044908115.1 of Bacillus sp. RC51. Lineage (NCBI taxonomy): Bacteria > Bacillati > Bacillota > Bacilli > Caryophanales > Bacillaceae > Bacillus > Bacillus sp. RC51. Next base: position 27,499 of record NZ_JBIYCW010000020.1, read on the forward strand.
CACTTGATGTGCAGTTATTGGACTGCTCTCTTTATTTACACTACTACTCACAAATAACAACTTTAATAATAACAATGTTTGTTTATAAAGTTGCCTCTTTTGTGCTCTCTACTTTTCCGTTAGCGAAAGGGATGTCTCTTTTATTCCTTCTAATTCATTTAGTAGATACTTAGCTAACTTTTCAACTGCGGGGGAAGCTACTATTTCTTCGTGTGATCCAGGGACCGAATACATATTCACTCTTCCTTTTAATAAAGGCTTCCAATCCGTAAACAATTCTTTACCTTCCTCAGCACTAAAGTAAATAACTTCCCCAAAATATGGTGTTAAATCATGCTCTGCCATTAAATTCAGACATTTCCTGTGAGCATTGATAATTTGCTTCAAATTCGTAAGATTTGCATCAGGCGGGAGCACTCCTTCCACAATTAATTGTTCAACAAGCATGTCCTGTTGATGAACAAGCTCTTCTTCCTGGTCCACTAGCTCTATATGGATGAAATGCTCCAATATATAAGATAGCATTTCATCCTCTGTCTTGTAATCCCGTTCTGAAGGCACCTTGGTATCCAATAGTACCAACACCTCAACTTCTTCTCCCTGGTTCCGTAGCATAGTTGCGATTTCATAGGCGATGGCACCGCCCAGAGACCATCCTCCCAGACGATACGGCCCCTCTGGCTGAGCCCGCTTCATTTCCTCGATGTAGAGTTGCACTACTTCCGATAAAATCAACCCGTTCATTCCTTCTTTCTCTACGAGAGGATTCTGTAGACCATAAAATGAGCAGTGATCCTTGAGTAACCTTGCTAGCTGAATGTAACAGAGTACATTACCCATAAATGGGTGAACACAGAAGAAAGGTCTTTTCTCTGATTCTTGTAATGGAACCAGAACCGATAATGATTCTTCCATACGATGATTCTCACGGATGAGACAAGCGATTCCTTCCACTGTCGGATTCTTAATTAGTGCGGGCACCTTAATCTCTTTTCCAAATTTCTCTCTGACCTTTGAAATCAATTTGATTACAAGGAGAGAGTGACCTCCTATATTGAAGAAATCATCGTTTACATGGATATCTTCTAACTGTAGCAAATCCTGCCAGATTGTAATCAGCTGATACTCGATTTCATCCCGTGGGATGATTGGTGTAGAAAAGGTACTTTCTCTTTGAATCGTTAAGCTGTTCAGTGCCTTTCGATCAACCTTCCCATTTGTTGTAAGCGGAATCGCATCCACCTCAATAAAGTGTGCAGGAATCATATAATTCGGTACTTGCCTCTTGAGATGCTCACGCCATTCATGCATACTTCCTTCACCCACCACATAGGCAACCATTCTCCGATCTCCTGGTTGGTCCTCTCTTATCAAGACTATAGCCTCTTTCACCGATGGATGACTTTCTAAATTCGCTTCAATCTCTCCAAGCTCAATCCGGAATCCTCGAATTTTCACTTGATTATCGATTCTTCCCAGATAATCCAAATGGCCATCAGCTAAATAGCGGACTAGATCTCCCGTCCGGTATAACCGTTCCCCTTCATTAAATGGATGAGGAATAAAACGTTCTAACGTTAACTCTGGACGATTCAAGTATCCTCTCGCTAGGCCTGCTCCACCGATATAAAGTTCACCCGTTACACCAACTGGAACAGGTAACAACTTCTCATCCAATACATAGGCTTGAACATTTGGCAACGGACGCCCAATGGTTACTCTCTTACTATCTTTTTTGATACGATAGCATGTCGCATCAACCGTACATTCCGTAGGACCATATACATTATAAAAATGGATATGGTCATTCTCTACTAGTTGTTCCCACAGTGATGGCATAATTGCTTCTCCACCGACCAGTACCTTGCTTGGAACATGAACACTATCGTTTTTTTCTAACAACCCCTCATCTATGAGTAATTGGAGTAGTGAAGGTGTTATATCAAACATTTCCAACTTATTCTCCCGAATATAAGATACAAACTTTTGAGGATCACTGCGAACTTCTGTTGAAATAATATATAAACTAGAACCATACAAAAGCATTTGTAATTGTTTAACGGATGAATCAAAGGCGATTGAGGCATTTAGACCAACGCGCATGTTATCATGTGCCCGATGTGAAAAAACCTCTTTCTGTAAACCATAGGATAGATTTAATACCGAATGATGCTGCACCATAACCCCTTTGGGATTCCCGGTCGAACCTGAAGTGTAGATAACATACGCCAAGTTTTCTCCTGTTACTTTACATATTGGTGAAAGGGTGTTTTCTTGCGAAATCATTGCTTGATCTCGGTCCAAACAAACTGTTTCAACTTCTTCAGGTATCCAACCTTGTGATACTTTGTTCGTAACCAATATTTGAATTCCTGTGTCCTCCAGAATATATCGTAGGTGACTTTCTGGATACGATGGATCCAGCGGAACATAGGCTGATCCAGCTTTCAAGATTCCCATGAGACCGACAATCATCTCAACTGAACGTTGGAAACAAAGCCCGACCAATGACTCCGTCCCAATCCCACATTTCTGAAGATAATGGGCCAATTGGTTTGCTTTCTCATTCAGCTCTCGATACGTCAACTGCTGCTTTTCATCTACCACTGCCACCGCATCAGGTGTACGATCCACTTGATCTTCAAACAGTTTGTGGATCACACTCTCACGTGGATACGCTGCTGCATTATCATTCCATTCTTCCAGTAGTTGTTTCTGTTCTATTTCCGTAACATACACCAGCTCCGACAGAGTTTGATCAACGTTCTCGATCATTTGCTTTAACACCTGGCTTAAATGACCCAGTATCCGTTCAATGGTGAGGCCATTAAACTTGCTACGATCATACTTCAACTTTAACAACAACTGGCTTTCTGGGACAACTGTCAATCCTAATGGATAATGAGTTTGCTCTACTCCTTCCAACCCACCAATTTCTAGATTTCCTGAGGACTCCTCTTTCACTGGGTAGTTTTCAAACACATACAAGCTATGGAACAGCGGGGTTCCTCTAGGAACTTCACTCCATCCTTGAATCTCTGTCAAAGAAGCATATTCATATTGTCTTCTTTCTATCTCTTCCTCTTGTATCTTCTGCAACCAATCCATTATTTTTATATTATCTATCAACTGAATTCGCGTCGGTGATGTGGTAATAAAAGGACCTACAATGTTTTCAACATCAATAATCTCCGTAGGGCGTCCTGAGCTAGTTACACCATAGACAATTTCATCTTCTCCACTATACCGGCTCATGAGATACGCCCACGCACCTTGAATTACTGTATTCAAAGTGAGCCTATTGCGCTTCGCCCAGTTTTGTAACGCTTGGGTTTGCTCTTCTGATAAATAAGTTACCTTCTCTGTGTAACCTTTTTCTTGCTCTTTACTTTCTAAGCCCAGCAGGGTTGGAGCTGTAAAACCTTTAAGTTTCTCTCTCCAGAATTGCTCCGCCTGCTCCTGATTCTGTTCTCTTAGCCATTGAATATATTTCTTGTATGGCGATGAATTAGGTAAATGCACGGCTTCTCCATTCATTCTCTTCTGGTACACTGTAAGCAATTCGTTAAAGACCAGTGGTAGGCTCCATCCATCCAACAGAATATGGTGATGTGTCCAAACAATTCGATATTCTTCCTCACCTTCTTGAATGACAGTCACCCGCATCAATGGCGCTTTATCAAAAAGAAAGGCTTGTTTTCGATCCAATGCCAAAAAGGCTTTTCTTTTCTCTTCTTTTTCTTCAGCAGTCAGCGTACGCCAATCTTCTACATTCACCTTAAATGGAACACTCTCATACACCACTTGTAAAGGCTCCTCAACTTCATTCCAAAGGAAAGCTGAGCGGAAAATTTCATGCCGCTGAATTATCGATTTCCACGCCTGTTCGAAAGTAGCAATATCCAATTCTCCTCTAATCATGAAACTTAATTGCACTATATACGGCGCTACATGTTCCTCCCCTTGGTCATGCAATGTATGGAAAATCATTCCTTCTTGCAAAGGCGATAGTGGATATAAATCGGTAATCGGATAATTATTTCCACGATTCATCTTGGTTAATACTTTTGTCAAACTGGCTTGGTCAAGATTAGCCATCACAAAATCTGAAACAGTCAGTGCAGATTCTCCATCCGCAGATTGAATCAATTTACTTAGTTGATGGAGCATATTCTCTGCAATACTTTGAATCGTTGATTTCGCATATTGTCCTACATTGTATACCCAAGTGAACTGAAGTTTCCCATCCGTTACCATTCCAATTACATCAATTAAATGCAATCGCTTGGAACCAGAAGCATGATCTAAGCGCTTAAATCCGTTCTCTGGAATAAGTATTGCATCGTCAGAAAACATTTGGTCAAATTGTCCAAGATAGTTAAAACTAATAGACGGTGTATGTTGAGACCCCCATTGCTCACACATTGTTGTGTTCAGATACCGCAAAATCCCATGGTCAACACCCTTATTAGGAATTTTACGCACTTGTTCTTTAACTGCTTTTAATGCTGCAATTGGCGTGTCGGCACCGGTAATATTTAAGTGAACAGGATAAATACTTGTAAACCACCCCACGGTTCTAGATAGGTCAACGTCTTCGATGATCTCTTCCCGACCATGCCCCTCCAAATCCACGGTCAGCGTCGGATGACCTGTCCATGCTGCCGTAGCCTGTACCAATGCTGTCAATAGTACTTCATTGATTTGGACACGATGAGTGCTTGAAATCTCTTTCAATAACGTACGGGTCTCTTTCTCATCTAGCACCACGGTAATCTCCTCGTTTCCTGTGTTTGCTGGAACTTCGAGGGTGGTATCCACTGGTAGCATAGCCACTTCTTGTTCGGATTGCTGCTCCCAGTAATCACGCACTTCTTGCACAATCCCAGCTTCAGCGTAATGATGCAATTTCTCCGACCACGCTTTAAAGGATGTACTCTTTGTAGGTAATTGGATCATCTGATCCTTGCTCGCTTGATTATACGCCGTTTGCAGATCCTCCAGTAAAATCCGCCAAGAAACACCATCCACTGCTAAGTGATGAATCACCCAGAATAATCGGCCGGCTCTTTTTTCACCTTCATCAAAATACACCATTCTCATTAGCGGTCCTGCGTGTAAGTGCAAGCTTGCTTGTGCAGTGTCAATCTCCGTTTGAATCACTTGATGCCATTCTGCTTGTGACACTTCGTCTAATGAAATAACGGTCAGCGTCGATTGTTCTTCGATTCCTTCGTTCCGCTGTTTCCATACTCCATTCGGTAACCGTTCATATCTTAAACGCAAAGCATCATGATGGATTAGAAGGGTACTCACAGCTTTCTCCAGTAATACTATATCCAGTCGCTCTTTTGTTCTAAAAAACATGGATTGATTCCAATGGTGTGGGTTTGGATGATCTTGTGCAAAAAACCATTGCTGGATTGGTGTAAGGATCAGTTCTCCAGTTACAACTCCCTGCTCTGCTTGTACACCCCGTTCTTCATTGACTACTTGCGCCAACTCGGCAATCGTTTGGTGTTCAAACATTTGCTTTGGCGTCAATTGCAAACCTGCTTGCTTCGCACGAGAGACAATCTGAATGCTGAGAATTGAGTCTCCACCAATTTCAAAGAAGTTATCATGGATTCCCACCTTTTTAATCCCTAATACTTGCTTCCAAATGGTGGCCAGTGTTTCTTCGTTACCATTCCGCGTGGCAACACATTCACTTTCGATTTTCCTCTCCTCTGGTACAGGTAAGGCCTCACGATCAACTTTTCCGTTAGCAGTTAGTGGAATGGCTTCCATCATCACAAATCCTGAAGGAACCATATGGCTTGGTAGTTCCGCCTTGAGATAATCTCTCCACTCACCTACATTCCCGTCACCCACGACATATGCCACCAACCGTTTATCACCCGGCTGATCTTCTCGAACAATTACAACAGCCTCTTTTATGGAGACATGTGCGTTTAAAGCAGATTCAATTTCTCCGAGCTCAATTCGGAAACCACGGATTTTCACCTGGTGATCAATCCGCCCAAGATAATCCAGATTTCCATCAGGTAAGTATCTCGCTAAGTCTCCTGTCCGATATAATCGCGCTCCTGGGTCACTACTGAATGGATGAGGAATGAAACGCTCTGCAGTCAATTCGGGTCTGTTTAAATATCCACGTGCAAGTCCTGCTCCACCAATATATAGTTCGCCAGCTACGCCAATAGGCACAGGTTGTTGACAAGTGTCTAGTACATACACTTCTAAATCTGGAATCTGTTTTCCTATATTACTTCTTGAAGCATGCTGCACATCATCTTGAGTAATTGGATAATACGTAACATGAACGGTAGTTTCTGTAATTCCATACATATTAATTAACTGTGGTTCCTGCTCTCCATACCTTTGAAACCATGGTACCAAGCTGGTAGGATCGAGTGCTTCCCCACCAAATATGACATAGCGCAGATGCAAGTCTTTCTTCTCATCTTCTTGTTCACACACTTGTATCAATTGTCGAAATGCGGATGGTGTCTGATTAAGAACCGTAACCTTTTCCTTTACTAACAGTTGATAGAAATCCTTGGGCGATCGACTAATCCAGTAAGGAACAACAATCAATCTTCCGCCATGGAGTAATGCCCCCCAAATCTCCCATACCGAGAAGTCAAACGCATAAGAATGGAAAAGCGTCCAAGTATCTTTTTCATCAAACTGATACCAACATTCCGTCGATTTAAATAAACGAATCACATTGTGATGCTCTACCATAACTCCCTTCGGATTCCCTGTTGATCCCGAAGTATAGATTACATACGCCAAGTTTTCTCCTGTCACTTCACATATTGGTGAAAGGGTGCTTTCTCGCGAAATCATCGCTTTATCCCGATCCAAACAAACTGTTTTGATTTCTTCAGTTATCCAACCTTCTAATGCTTCGTTCGTGACCAATACTTGAATCCCTGTGTCCTCCAGAATATATCGTAGGCGACTTTCTGGATACGATGGATCCAATGGAACATAGGCTGCCCCAGCTTTCAAGATCCCCATGAGACCGACAATCATCTCAACTGAACGCTGGAAGCAGAGACCAACCAATGACTCGCTCCCAATCCCACATTTCTGGAGATAATGTGCCAATTGGTTTGCTTTTTCATTCAGCTCTCGATAGGTTAACTGCTGTTTTTCATCTACCACTGCCACCGCGTCAGGTGTACGATTTACTTGCTCTTCATACAGCTGATGAATCCCAAATTCCTGTGGATATGCTACAGCATTATTATTCCACTCTTCTAACTGTTTTTGCTGTAATCCTGACAGTATCGGCAACTTAGCTAATGATTTATCAGGATGTTCCACGATTAAATTCAACCAGTTTCCAAAATTTTCGGCTATGGATTCAATAGTTAAACTGTCAAATAAATCAGTCCTATAAACAAAAGTAAGCAATAAGCCCTCTTCCACTTCTGCGGCAGTTAAACTTAAATCAAATTTGGCGATTGAAGCGTGGCTGTCCATTACTTCTATACTTCGTCCATGTAGCTGTGGTAGCTCTTGTCCCGTATTTTGCAAAGTAAACATGGTTTGGAAAATCGGAGAATGACTTGTACTTCGTTCAGGTTGGATAACCTCCACAATTTTCTCAAACGGAACATCTTGGTACTCATATGCCTTCAATGCTTTTATCCGCACTTGAGACAACAACTCTTTAAATGCCGGTGCGCCACTTAAATCAGCCCGATAGACTAACGTATTGACAAAGAAACCAATCAATCCTTCAATCTCTCGATAATTTCGATTCGCAATTGGGCTTCCAACAAGAATATCTGATTGTCCTGTATAACGGGCAAGGAAACTTTGATAAGATGCCAATAAGGTCATGAAAAGCGTTGCCCCTTCTTGACGACTAAGTTCGTTTAATTTATCCAGTAATGAGCGTGACAACAACACATTATGAGTTAATCCATGGTGGGTTTGTACCGGAGGACGGGGACGATCCATCGGCAACATTAAGACTGGTAACTCACCAGACAGTTCTTCCTTCCAATATGCAAGCTGTTGATTTAGTACTTCCTCTTTTAACCAATCCCTTTGCCATTGAGCAAAATCGGCATATTGAACTGGTAATGGTGCGAGCTCTGCTGGTTTTTCGCCAATCGCCTCCTCATAAAATACCATCCATTCTTGGAGCAAGATTTCCATCGACCATCCATCCGAGATAATATGATGCATATTACACAGAAGAACCCATTCTTCTTCTGAAATTTTCACGATTTGTCCACGGAACAATGGCCCTTGCTCTAAGTCAAATGGGGATTCGACTTCAGTTTGAATCCATTGCTCCACTTCTCTTTCTCTCTCTTCTGGAGAAATCTTAGTTAAATCAATTTGTGGAAGGGAACGGAAAGTATACGGTTGAATCTTCTGCACAGGATGACCGTCCACTTCATGAAATACTGTCCGCAATGATTCATGACGCTCTATCAACTGATTCCATCCCAACTCCAATGCTTCTAGTAACCAATTTCCTGTAAGACGGCATACCATCGGCATATTATAAAGTGCACTATTAGGTGTAAATTGATCGATAAACCATAAGCGCTGTTGAGCATAAGAAAGTGGAATGGCATTTCCTCGTTCCATAGGCATCAATGGTGGAGTTTCTCGTTTTTTGCCTCCCTTACGTAACTGATCTACTCGCTTCGCCAGTGCCTCCACCGTTGAATACTCGAACAGTTCACGCACCAGTAGTTTTATTTGAAAGACTTCTTGTAAACGTGAAACCACTTGAGTAGCAAGTAGAGAATGACCACCAAGTTCAAAGAAAGAATCCTGAACACCTATATTTTCTATTCCTAGCACTTGACTCCACACTGAAGCGATAAGTTCTTCTAGCGGAGTTCGTGCGTGAACGGTATTTTCAGTAGATAATTTGCTAGGTATTGGCAATGCCTTTAAATCAAGTTTTCCATTCGGTGTAAGTGGTAAAAATTCCATCTCAATAAAGTTTGTTGGGACCATATAATTTGGTAAATGTATTTGTAGATGCTCTCGCCATTCTTGGACACTTCCTTCACCAACTACATAAGCTACTAATCTCTTGTCGCCTGGATCATCCTCTCGTACCAATACAACCGCTTCTTTCACAGAAGAATGTGCCTGCAAAACTGCTTCTATTTCTCCCAATTCAATCCGGAAACCACGAATTTTCACTTGGTCATCTATACGACCATGGAACTGGAGAGCACCATCAGAAAGATAACTTGCTTTGTCTCCGGTGTAATAGAGACGCTCTCCTGACTTGAATGGATGCGAAATAAATTTTTCCTTTGTAAGGTCCGGACGATTAGCATATCCACGAGCAAGACTCTTCCCTCCAATATAGAGATCTCCAATCACACCACTTGGTACTAGCTGAAGATGAGAATCTAACACATAAACTTCTGTATTCGCAATCGGTCGACCAATCGATGGCGTACCTGTTGTCACTCCTACAGGTACATAACAATCCGTGGTAACAACGGTATTTTCCGATGGACCATACTGATTGATTACCGCAAAAGGAATATCGTTAGATGGATACTGCGTTAATTGATCCCCGCCGGTAATGATAAAACGAAGATCCGTTTTACCTGGCCAAGATAATTTCAAGAGTCTTTCCAGAATAGGCGTAGGTGCAAAACTAGCTGTTATTCGCGAATCAATGAGCCAGTCTCTTAGTGCTTCTGGATTAATTCTCAGTTCCTCTGTTGACAAGTAGAGTGCTGCACCAGCAGTTAGATACGGCCAAATCTCCTGGACAGCCGAATCAAAAGCAATCCCTGCAATCTGAGTCGCACGATCCTCTGCTGTAATACGATAAACTTCTTGATGCCAAGAAACCATATTCATTAATGAGCGATATTCAATCATGACACCCTTTGGCTTTCCTGTAGAACCAGAGGTATAGACAATGTAAGCTAAGTTCTCTGGATTTATCTGCCGTGTAGGTGCGATTACGCTTTCCACTGTTAACTCTTCTAACCTCACCATTTCGACCTGTTCGAAAAGGCCTTCTTGTCCTTCCGCCGTCACTACAAATTGAATTCCTGCATCTTCAATCATGTATTCTAACCTTGATTTTGGATACAACGGATCTAAAACGACATAAGCTCCACCAGCTTTTAATATGCCTAGTAAACTTACCATGAGCTCAGCCGACCTCGGAAGATAAACTCCCACGACTGACTCTGGAGCAACTCCTTTTCGCTGTAAAACATTTGCCAACTGATTTGCTTGTGCATCCAGTTCACCGTAAGTCCAATCTTTTGTTTGATCAACTACCGCAATCGCTTCAGGACGCTTTGCTACTCGTTCCTCAAATCTGTCGCAAATAAGACCCTGTGGGGGCATTTCCATTACAGTGTCATTCCATGTTTCTAATAACAAAGTACGCTCAGGTTCCGATAGCATGCTCAGACTATGCAACGGATTTTGCGGGTAATGGGAAACTTCGTGTAGCCATTTCTCAAAGTGCCCTGCCATCCGTTCAATAGTTGTGGCATTGAATAAATCCTTATTGTATTCAAAAGTAAAACGTACTCCCTCTTCCGTCTCAGCTACCATTACGCTTAAATCAAACTTTGCGATTGGACTATGGGTTTCTATCATTTCAATACTTCTACCAGATAACACCGGGAACTCTTGTTTCATATTTTGCAAGATGAACATAGTCTGGAAGATTGGCGAATGACTTGTACTCCGCTCTGGTTGTACAACTTCCACAATTTTTTCAAAAGGGATATCTTGATACTCATACGCCTTCAATGCTTTTTGACGAACCTGAGACAGAACATCCTGAAATGTCGGTCTACCACTTAGATTAGCCCGATATACCAAGGTGTTGACGAAGAAACCAATAAGTCCTTCAATTTCTCTATAATTTCGATTAGCAATTGGACTTCCGACCAGAATATCTTCTTGTCCCGTATAGCGGGATAGAAAACTTTGATATGCAGCTAACAGGGTCATGAAGAGTGTAGCCCCTTCTTGACGACTAAATTCATTTAATTTGTCATGTAGCGTGCTTGGCAGAACCAGGGTGTATGTCGACCCGTGATGAGTTTGTATTGCGGGACGCGGGCGATCCATAGGAAGTTGGAGTACAGGAAGCTCCCCAGACAATTCTTCCCTCCAATATTGGAGTTGTTGATCAAGCACTTCCGCCTTCAGCCATCCTTTTTGCCACTGAGCGAAGTCGGCATATTGAACCGGTAATGGTTCAAGTTCTGCTATCTTTCCATCCGTAGCTTTCTCATAGAATGCCATCCATTCTTCAAGTAGGACTCCCATTGACCATCCATCTGAAATGATATGATGTAAAGTACAAAGGAGAATCCATTCTTCCTCTCCCACTTGCAAAATACTTGTCCTGATTAGTGGGCCCTCTGTTAAATCAAATGGCACTTCTGTTTCTTGTTGAATCAAACGTTTAACTTCTTCTTCTCGGTCTTCTGGAGAAAGCATAGTTAAATCCGTTTTCGGAATTGATCGAAAAGCATACGGTTCAATTTGCTGCACGGGCTGACCGTTCACTTCATGAAAGACCGTCCGCAATGATTCATGACGCTCTATGAGCTGATTCCATCCCTTTTCCAATGCCTCAGGTAGCCAACTCCCTGTAAGGCGGCATACCATTGGCATATTGTAAAGGGCGCTATTAGGTGTAAATTGATCGATAAACCATAAGCGCTGTTGGGCATAAGAGAGCGGAATAGTTTCCCCTCTTTCCATCGGCATTAGTGGCGGAATCTCTCGTTTTCTATCTCCTTTACGTAACTGATCTAATCGCTTTGCCAGTGACTCCACCGTTGCATACTCAAATAGTTCACGTACCGGTAATTCGATTTGAAAGATTTTTTGTAAGCGTGAAACTACTTGAGTAGCTAGCAGCGAGTGACCACCAATCTCAAAAAAAGAATCCTGAACACTTATATTTTTTATACCTAACACTTGGCCCCATACGGAAACAATGAGCTCCTCTACTGGTGTTCGTGATGAAGTAGTAATATCTTCACTTATGAACTGTGCCTCCAATTCCAATAAAGCTTTCCGATTCACCTTACCATTTGGAGTGAGTGGCATCCCTTCAACTTGGAAGAAGTATGCCGGAACCATATAATGTGGCAATTGCTTCTTAAGATATTCACGCCACTCTCCAGTATCCCCTTCACCCACTACATAAGCTACTAACTGCTTATCTCCTGGTCGATCTTCCTTCACCAACACGACAGCCTCTTTTACAGATGAGTGATCATGTAAAGCTGCTTCGATTTCTCCCAGTTCAATTCGGAATCCTCTGATTTTGACTTGGTTATCCATTCTTCCAATATACTCCAAGTTACGATCATTCATATATCTCACCAGGTCACCCGTTCGATATAATCGTTCCCCTTCCTTAAAGGGATGCGGAATAAAACGCTCAGTAGTTAACTCTGGTCGATTGAAGTAGCCACGTGCCAATCCTACTCCTCCAAGGTAAAGTTCCCCCGCCACACCAATCGGTACCACCTGTTGATGTTGATCTAACACATACAACTCTGTATTATCAATTGGACGACCAATTGGAATAAGCATAGGTTCTTTTTCTAAATCACAATTATAATAAGTCACATCCACAGTCGCTTCGGTAGGACCATACAAGTTAATTAACTTTGTTTGCTGAACATCGTAAAATACCCCCTTAAAGCGGCGAACCTGTTCAGTATTTAATGCTTCTCCACTAGTAAAAACCTGATTTAAAGACGCTACATCCCTTTTCGAATTATATTGTTCCATATAATCCAAGAAAGTAGATAACATCGACGGAACAAAGTGAATGGTGTTCACACGATATCGTTCGATATACTCCTCAATCACCGCAGGATCTTTCTCTCCTCCTGGTGGAAGCAAACAAACACGTGCTCCTACAAATGACCACCAAAATAATTCCCAGACAGAAACATCAAACGAAAACGGTGTCTTTTGTAGAATTGTATCCTCCTCAGATAATGGATATTTTTTCTGCATCCACTGTAGGCGGTTGATAACCGAATGGTGTTCAATCATTACTCCCTTCGGATTTCCCGTCGAACCCGAAGTGTATATGATATAGGCTAAGTTATTTGCAGTTACTCCACTTACCGGAGCCAAATTACTCTCTTTAGAAATCATTACTTGATCCCGGTCTAAACAAATTGCTTGAATATCTTTAGGTAACCAGTCCTGTAGTGCCTCGTTTGTTAACAGCACTTGAATTTGTGAATTCTCTAAAATGTATCTCAGACGGTTTTCGGGATAACTTGGGTCCAGTGGGACATAAGCCCCTCCTGCTTTCAAAATCCCAAAGAGACCAATAATCATATCAGGAGAGCGTTCAACACATATACCAACCAATGATTCAGGTCCTATACCTCGTTTTTGTAGATAATGTGCCAATTGGTTCGATTTTTCATTGAGTTCTTGATACGTTAACTTTCCACCCTCATAAACTACCGCCACTGCATCAGGTGTACGTGCCACTTGCTGCTCAAATAGCTCATGAATCATACACTCATGACCATAAACTATGTCAGTATCATTCCATTCTTCTAGGAGTTGTTTCTGCTCTGTGTCCGATAACATTGACAGCTTTGTATATGATTCATCTGGATGATACGCGATTTCATTTAACCAGTTCTCAAAATGGCCTGCCATACGTGCAACGGTACTACTATCAAATAAATCCGTGTTGTATTCAAATGAGACAAATAGACCTTCTTCCACTTCGTAGGCAGTTAAACTCAGATCAAATTTTACAATAGACATATTACTTTCTACCATTTCGATACTTCTACCAGACAAATCTAGTCGTTCTTGTTTTATATTCTGTAGTGTAAACATGGTCTGAAAGATAGGAGAATGACTCATACTTCGTTCAGGTTGCACAGCTTCTACCACTTTTTCAAATGGTATATCTTGATATTCGTAAGCTTTTAACGCCTTTTTCTTTGTTTGGTTCAAAATCTCCCGAAAAGTAGGGGTGCCACTCAAATCTGATCGGTAAACCAACGTATTAACAAAGAAACCGATTAATCCTTCTACTCCCCTATGATTCCGATTTGCAATCGGACTTCCGACTAGAATATCTTTTTGCCCCGTATAACGAGCAAGAAAGCTCTGGTATGCAGCCATTAAAGTCATAAATAAGGTAGATCCTTCTTGTCGACTTATATCCTTTAATTGATTGAGTAATCTATAAGGAACAATCACGTGATGCGTATCCCCAGCGTAAGTTTGCGTAACCGGTCGAGGTCGGTCCACTGGCAGTTGTAATATAGGAAGCTCCCCAGACAATTCTTCCTCCCAATACGTAAGTTGACGATTTAACACATCACCTTGCAACCACTCCTTTTGCCACTTCGCAAAGTCTGCATATTGAATGGATAGTGAAGTTAATTTAGCAGGATTCCCGCCCGTTTCTTCTTCATAGAAAGTAAGTAATTCATTCATGAGTATACCGATGGACCAAGCATCAGAAATAATATGATGCATCGTACATAGTAATAACCATTCATCCTTCCCTAATTGAACAAGCTGATTACGAATTAAAGGGCCATTCATTAAATCAAATGGTTCTTGCGCTTCTCTCGCAATTAAACTATCTACCTCTTTTTCTTTTACTTCTAGAGGAAGTTGCGAGTAATCCCTTACAGGTAATGCTCTAGGAAGGAATTCGACAATTTGTTGTACAGGTTGTTCTCCTACTTCTTTAAAAACGGTTCGTAATGATTCATGACGTTCAATGAGTCGATTGAATCCCTTTTCTAATGCTTCAGGAATCCAATTTCCTTTTAGAAGCCATACCGTTGGAATATTATATAAAGAACTGTTTGGGTTAAATCTGTCCATAAACCACAAACGTTGTTGTGCATAAGACAACGGAAGTGCTTCTTTATTCTCCTTTTTTTGCATTTTCTTCTGAAGCCAAGCTCTTTTCTCAGGAGAAAGTGAACTCAGCTTTGCATGTAAATCACTTCTCATTTTTTTACCCCTTCCTCAACTAAATTACTCTCGAATATTCCTTGTGCTTCTTCCTCTGATAGCTCTTCTAATTGCTTAAGTAGTTCAAGTAATTCTTCATCATTACTCACTTCTGCTTCTTTTTGAATATAGTCTTGAAGACTTACATTCTCCTTACTATCATTCTGTATTTCTTGATTTTTGTTATAGAACAATTGATCAATCTGTTTTGCCAATTGTTGCACCGTATGAAACGTAAATAGATCATGCAATGGTAACTCGATTCCAAAAGCCTCTTTAAGATTGGAAACAGCTTGTGTAGCAAGTAATGAATGCCCACCTATTTCAAAAAACGAATCCTGCACTCCAATATTTTCTACACCTAAAACTTGATGCCATATTGAAACGATTGTTTTTTCCGTAGGTGTACGGGGAGCAATATACCCCCTTACTATCTCCTGTCTCTCTGGTACTGGTAAGGCCTTCCTATCAATCTTTCCATTTGGAGTGAGTGGAAATGCATTCAATCCGACAAAATAGGCTGGAATCATGTAATTTGGTAGCTGGTCCTTGAGATAATCACGCCACTTATGAGCATCCCCATCTCCCACAACATAGGCAATCAAACGTGGATCACCAAGATAATCTTCCCGCACCATCACAAGAACTTCGTTAACTAATGTATGCTTTTGCAATGTCACTTCAATTTCTCCTAGTTCAATCCGGAACCCACGAATTTTTACCTGATGATCGATTCGGCCAAGATACTCCAAATTTCCATCTGGCAGATACCTTACTAGGTCTCCAGTCCGGTATACTCGCTCTCCTTCTTTAAACGGATGCGGTATAAAACAATCTTGCGTTAAGTCAGGACGGTTTAAGTATCCACGTACTAATCCTGATCCACCAATGTAAAGCTCACCAACTACACCAATTGGAACCATTTTTTGTTCAGCACTCAGTACATATACTTCTGCATTGAAGACTGGTTTACCAATTGGTGGTACCCTATACATGACACCCTTTTCTAATTCCATATATGTGGAATACGTAGTATCTTCGGACGGTCCATATAGGTTGTACACCTTCTCAATCGTACTTCTCTCGTATAAATCTTGAACGAGTGAATATGGTAATGGTTCTCCAGCCAAATTCATCACCTTTACCGAAGAAGGAATTGTTTTTGCGCGAACCAGTTCCTTCGCTGCCGATGGCACAGTATTGACCAAAGTCACACCCTTGGTAGACAACTTGTCTAGATGTAGAGCATTTTCAGCGACAATCACCTTACCACCCATCGTTAAGGGAACAAACACTTCAAAAACGGATAGATCAAAGGATAGCGAAGTTGAAGCTAATACTCCCGCTAATTCCTTTTGGGAATATGTGTGATGCGCCCAATGAATCATTGTTACTGTATTCCTGTGCTCAATCATTACCCCCTTTGGATTTCCAGTGGAACCTGAAGTATAGATAATATAGGCTAAATTATCGCCCGTCACTTCACTGGTACACACTGTAGTTACTTCTTGTTCTATTTCTTCTCGATCACGATCAATACAAATCACGGCAACGGATTTAGTTATAACCATTTTTTGTTGTAACTTTTCCTGTGTCACCAGTACCTTTATTTGAGCATCCTCTAAAATGTATTGCAGTCGACTTTCCGGATACGCTGGATCAATTGGGACATATGCTCCTCCTGCCTTCATAATTCCTAAGAGGCCGACAATCATCTCGGATGAACGTGTAACGCAAATCCCAACCAATGATTCGCATGCAACACCATTTTTCTGTAAATAATGTGCCAGCTGATTCGAGCGTTCGTCCAACTCTCGATATGTTAGTTCTTCATCTTCGCACACTACTGCAATTGCTTCTGGTGTTTTTTTCACTTGTTCTTCAAACAATGTATGAATCGTGCTTTCTTGTATATCTACAACACCTGATTCATTCCATTCCTCTAGTAATTGCTTATATTCTGCTTTCGATAACATATTCAGTTCAGATAATAAATATTTTGGATGAGAGACACTTTGATTTAACCAATGTTCAAAATGACTTGCCATGCGTTCAATGGTTGTATCATTAAACAAATCAGTATTGTATTCAAAGGTTAGCGATAATCCTTCTTCCGTCTCAGAAGCAAATAAACTCAAATCAAATTTCGCAACAGAAGCATGACTTTCCATGAGTTCCATGTTTCTTTCAGATAGCTGAGGAAACGCTTGTTTCGTATTCTGTAAAGTAAACATGGTTTGAAATATCGGTGAATGACTTGTATTCCGTTCCGGTTTTACAGATTCCACCACTTTCTCAAATGGAATGTCCTGATACTCGTAGGCTTTTAGTGCTTTTTTTCGTACCTGCGACAAAAGTTCTTGGAACGTCGGATTTTCACTGAAATCAGCTCGATAAACCAACGTATTTGCAAAGAAACCTATTAATCCCTCAATCTCTTTAACATTTCGATTTGCAATTGGGCTTCCAACCAAGATGTCGTCTTGTCCTGTATAACGAGAAAGGAAGCTTTGATACGCTGCCATCAATGTCATAAATAAAGTGCATCCTTCTTGCAGACTTAAATCTTTGAGCTTTTCCAGTAGGGAATTCGCCACTAATAAGGATTGACTCGCACCACGGTGGGTTTGAACCGCAGGTCGAGGACGATCCATCGGTAATTGTAAAACCGGTAGCTCCCCAGACAATTCTTCCTTCCAATATTGGAGGTGCTGATCCAAATTCTCTTCATTTTGCCATGCCTTCTGCCACATGACAAAGTCTGCATATTGGACAGATAACTCCTTCAGTTCCGCCGGTTTTCCACTTAGTGCTCCTTCATAAAAAGCCATCCATTCTTCAAGTAAGATTCCCATTGACCACCCATCCGAAATAATATGATGCATCGTACAAAGGAGAATCCATTCTTCCCTGTCCACTTTCAATATTCGTGTTCGAATCAGAGGACCTTGTCCAAAGTGAAATGGCTCCTCCGCTTCGTTTTGAATGAGCCGTTTCATTTCTCTTTCCCTATCTTCCGAACAGAGGTCTGTTAGATTCGTTTGAGGGATGGGTCTGAATACATGAGATTGAACCTGTTGAAAAGGTTCACCTTCTTGTTCTAGAATTATCGTCCGTAATGATTCATGACGTTTCAACAACTGATTCCATCCGGCCTCCAATGCTTCAATTGACCATTTTCCTGTTAAACGACACGCTGCATGAATATTGTACATCTCACTATTTGGCATTAATTGATCAATAAACCATAGGCGTTTCTGTGCATAGGAAAGTGGAATAAATTCTTCCCGCATCATAGGTACAAGGGATGGAACCCCTCGTTTTTTATCTTCTTTGCGCAACTGATTTACTCGTTTCGCTAATGCTTCCACTGTATCGTGCTTGAAAAGTTCACGTAGCGGGATTTTAATCTGGAACAATTCTTGTAATCGAGAGACGATTTGAGTAGCGAGTAGTGAGTGCCCACCCCGTTCAAAAAAGGAATCCTGAATACCGATATTTTCTGTTCCTAACACTTGACTCCAAACCGAGGCAATAAGCTCTTCCGAAGGCGTCCGAGGTAGAACATTTAAATTCCCTATAGGTCGCTCATCAGGTGCTGGTAAGGCCTTTCGATTGATTTTCCCATTCGGAGTAAGCGGGAACTGTTCTAACTCTACAAGGTGCGCTGGAATCATGTGATTTGGCAATTGGTTTTGTAGATACTCTCGCCACTTTCGGGTATTTCCATCGCTTATTACATATGCAACCAATCGTTGATCACCTGGACGGTCTTCTCTAACTAATACGACAGCCTCTTTAATAAACGAACATTTTTCTAAAGTCGCTTCAATTTCTCCTAATTCAATCCTAAAACCGCGCATTTTTACTTGATGGTCCATTCTACCTATAAATTCTATATTTCCATCAGTTAGATATCTTACTGAATCTCCTGTTCGATATAGTCGTTCCCCCAATCGAAATGGATGCGAAACGAATTTTTCAGCAGTAAGATTCGGACGATTTAAGTATCCACGTGCTAAACCAGCACCACCAATATATAACTCACCCTCAATTCCTATTGATTGCAAGCGTTGATTTTGGTCTAATACATATAATTGCGTGTTCTGTATTGGCTGCCCAATAGAAACAAATTCTTGATTAGGCTGAATATCAAATGCATTTACATAAATAGTGGCTTCAGTTGGTCCATAAAAGTTGGTTAATTTCACTTGTCCACTATAATTCCATTTCTGTTGAAATCGTCTAACTAACCCTGAACTTAGTTCTTCTCCACCAGAAAATACATGGCGTACGGACGAACAATTCATGTTCAATTCAATATGATTGAAGTGATCTAAGAAAACAGATAACATCGAAGGTACAAATTGAACTATAGTAACCTGATGTTTTTTAATCACTTCAGCTATAATAGAAGGATCTTTTTCTCCACCTCGAGGTAGGAAAGATACACTTGCTCCAACGTGAATACCCCAAAATAACTCCCAAACAGATACATCAAATGAGAATGGGGTTTTCTGCAAGACCACATCCTTTTCAGAAAGTGGATATTTATGTTGCATCCATTCTAGGTAATTGATTACTGAATGATGCTCAATCATCACTCCCTTTGGATTACCTGTAGATCCTGAAGTATACATAACATACGCTAAACTTCTCCCTGTTACACCACTTATACATGGGATTGATTCTTCTTTTTTAATTGCAGTATAATCTTTATTCATACAAATCGTTTCAACATATTCAGATATATATAAATTTTTTGAATTTTCTTCCGTCACTAGTACTTCGATTCCAGCATCCTCTAATATATAACGAAGCCGACTCTCTGGATAAGTAGGATCAAGTGGAACATACGCCCCTCCTGATTTTAGAATACCTAATAACGCTATCATCATTTGTAATGAACGTTCCATATATACCCCGACTAGAGACTCTGAACCTACACCACGCTTTTGTAAATAATGTGCTAGCTGATTCGCACGCTCATCCAACTCTCTATAGGTAATTTGTTCATTTTCGTACATTGCTGCGATTGCTTCTGGATTTTTCTTGACTTGCTCCTCAAACACCGTATGAATCATGCCTTCAGCTGAATATTTTACTTGAGTATTATTCCATTCCTCTAGTAACTGTGTCTGCTCTTCCACTGTTAAATGAGTAATTTCAAAGAGTTTTGAATCTAAGCTCTTCGTCATCTGAATTAATATTTGCAATAAGTGACCCTGAATCCGATTTATTGTTTTTTCATTAAAATAGCTTCGATCATACATCAACTTTAAAGTAATTTTCTTACCGGGCATTACAATGAGTGTTAAAGGATAATTTGTTTGTTCCGCGCTTTTAACATCTAGTAATCTTAAATCATCATTTCTCTTACCTTGAATTGGATAATTTTCAAACACATACAAGGTATGAAATAAGGAACTATTCCGCGGAACCTCACTCCACCCTTGAATATCAACCAACGAATTATGCTCATATTGTCTTCGTTCCATTTCTTTCATCTGTATTTTACGAAGCCAATCTACTACTGATGTATCATCCGTTAATTGAATTCTCGTAGGTAATGTGTTAATAAATAGACCTACCATATTCTCTGCTCCTATCAAATCAGTAGGACGTCCAGAGCTAGTTATGCCAAATACGATGTCACTTTCACCGCTATACCTACTCATCAAATAGGCCCATGCGCCTTGTACTAACGTATTCAATGTTAATCGACTATTTCGTACCCACTCTTGTAAATTCTCAGTGAGTTCCTCAGATATCTGATAAACACACTCTCCATAGCCCTTCTCCTGTTCTTGATCCTTTCTTTCCATCGCTAATGGCGTAGGTGCATAAAACCCCTTTAATTCTTCTGTCCAAAATTCCTCTGCTTGACTTTGATCTTGTTTATTTATCCACTGGATATATTTTTTATAAGGAAGAGATTTAGGAAGATTCAACAATTCTCCCTTTATCATCTTGAGATAAACTTCCATCACTTCACTAAAGACCAATGACACACTCCACCCATCTAGCAAAATATGATGATGTGTCCAAATGATTCTCGTTTCCTCTTCTGCTTCTTTAATCGCAGTGACTCTCATCAACGGTGCTTCATCCAATAAAAATCCTTTTCTACGATCTGCAGTCAAAAACTGGTGTAATTTCTTCTCCCTCTCCTCATGCGAATGGGCACTCCAATCCTCTTGATGAATAGTAAAAGGAAGACGTTGGTAAACTGCTTGCAGAGGTTTTTCTACTTCCTCCCACACAAATACTGAGCGTAGAACTTCATGTCGATGAATAACATATTCCCAAGCCTTTTCAAAAGTAGCAACATCCAATTGCCCCCCGAGCAAGAAGCCTACTTGTACAATGTAGGAAAAAGAATGTTCATCATCTTGATCGTATAAAGTATGAAACAATATTCCTTTTTGCAAAGGTGATAATCCATATATATCTATAACGTCTCCCATCTTTACACCCTCTTCTTTGTTAATTTAAGTAATACTTTGCTCAAGCTTTCTTCCGTAAGATCCTCAGCATCAGCAAAATCTGATACTGTAAAAGCTGACTCTGTTGTTGGTTTATTAATAAGTTGAAGAAGATGCCTCAACATACCATCTGCTATCGCTTGAATTTTTAATCTAGAAAACTGTTCTCTACTATATATCCAAACAAAATGTAACTTCTCATCTTTTACCATACCGATAACCTCAATTAGATGAGATGGCTTGGAATCTGGAGCATGATCTAAAAATGTAAACCCTGTCTCTTGCATAAACAAAGATTCTTTTGAAAACACTTGATCAAATTGGCCCAAATAGTTAAAGCTTATTGAAGGCTTTTGCTGATAAAACGGAAGTAATTCTTTTTTCAAGTAACGTAAAATACCATAATCAACTCCGCGATTCGGAATTTGACGCAATTGATCTTTTACAGCCTTTAATCCTTCAATAGGTGTTTTAGTTCCTTGAAAATTCAGATGAACAGGATAAATACTCGTGAACCAGCCCACTGTCCGTGATAGATCAATACCTTCAACCATCTCTTCTCTCCCGTGTCCTTCTAGATGAATAGAAACCGTTTGCTGATTTGTAAAATCGACGATAGCTTGTCCTAATGCCGCCAATAGTACCTCATTAATCCTTGTCTTATGAGTCACTGGAACTTCTTGTAACAATGCATGTGTTTCTTCTACTCCTAAAGTCCTCGTCACTTGATCAATCGATTCTTCTGTTGTTTCTTGCATTGGATAGTCCATTGGAATTTTCATCGTTTCTTTTTCTACCCGTTCATTCCAATAATCTTGTACTTCTTTTGAAATACCCGAATCACTGTATGCCTGCAGGCGTTCCGACCACTCTTTAAAAGATGTACTTTTCGCAGGTAGGCGAACTCCTTGACCTTGTTTCATCTGGTTATATACCGCCTGTAAATCTTCCAATAGAATTCTCCACGATACTCCATCTACTACTAAATGATGAATCACCCAGAATATTCGATCATTTCCAGACAAGGTGTCCTCAAAGTAAACTACTCTCATTAACGGACCTGTAACTAAATTGAAACTAGTTTGAGTAATGTTCATCTCTTCTTGTATTACTTTATTCCACGCTTGTTCATTAGCTTTGTTCCGTTTTACCACATGAAGTACAGAATGCTCATCAGTCCCTTCATTTCTCTGCCTCCACGTTCCATTTGGTAACTGTTCGTACCGGAAACGTAAAGCATCATGATGTTTTAGTAAGTTTAAGATCGCTCCTTCTAGTAACTTCACGTCCAATCTCTCTTTTACTCTTAAAAGCATCGATTGATTCCAATGCTCCGGACGTGAATGTTCTTGCTCGAAGAACCAGTACTGAATTGGAGTAAGGGGCACTTCTCCTGTCACAATTCCCTGCTCCGCTTGTACTCCCTGAGTTTCTATAGCCACTTGTGCCAACTCGGCAATGGTTGGGCATTCAAACATTTGCTTTGGAGTAAGTTTTAATCCCTCTTGACTTGCTTGAGATATGATTTGAATACTGAGAATCGAGTCGCCACCAATTTCAAAGAAATTATCATGGATTCCTACCTTTTTAACACCTAATACTTGCTTCCAGATGGTAGCCAGTATCTTTTCGTTACTATTCCGAGGGGCAACAGCTTCACTGTTAGTCTGCTCTTCCTCCGGCATAGGTAAGACCTCACGATCAACTTTACCGTTAGCTGTTAGTGGAATGGCTTCCATCGTCACAAATCTCGAAGGGACCATATAGCTCGGTAGTTTCGCTTTAAGATACTCTCGCCACGCACCTACATTTCCATCTCCTACAACATATGCTACTAATCGTTTGTCACCCGGTTGATCTTCTCTAACAATTACAACAGCCTCTTTTATAGATGCATATGCATTTAAAGTAGACTCAATCTCCCCAATCTCAATTCGGAAACCACGTATTTTGACCTGATAATCAATTCTTCCACGATAATCCAGATTCCCATCTGGCAAATACCTTGCTAAGTCTCCTGTCCGATATAATCTTGCTTTCGGATCACTACTAAATGGATGAGGTATAAAGCGCTCTGCAGTTAATTCAGGTCGATTTAAATACCCACGTGCAAGCCCTGCCCCGCCAATATAAATCTCACCATCTACACCTATAGGTACAGGTTGTTGATAAGCGTCTAGTATATACACTTCTAAATCTGGAATCCGCTTTCCGATATTACTTCTTGAAGCATGCTGCACATCATCTTGAGTAATTGGATAATATGTAACATGAACGGTAGTTTCTGTAATTCCATACATATTAATTAGCTGCGGTTTTTTCTCCCCATACCTTTGAAACCACGGTAACAAGCTAATAGGTTCTAACGCTTCTCCACCAAATATCACATAACGCAGCTGCAAGCTTTTATTCTCATCTTCTTGTTCACACACCTGTATTAACTGTCGAAATGCGGAAGGTGTTTGATTTAGAACTGTGACTTCTTCCTTTACTAACAGTTGATAGAAATCTTTGGGCGATCGACTAATCCAGTACGGAACAACAACTAATTTCCCACCATATAATAATGCTCCCCAAATTTCCCATACTGAGAAATCAAATGCATAAGAATGAAAAAGCGTCCAAGTGTCTTTTTCATTAAACTGATACCAACAGTCCGTCGATTTAAATAAACGAATGACATTGTGATGCTCTATCATAACGCCCTTTGGATTCCCTGTTGATCCCGAAGTATAGATTACGTAAGCTAGGTTTTGAGAACTTACATCAGAAAACGGTAAGGTCTTACTTTCTTGCCCAATCTCATCTCTATCACGATCCAGGCAAATCGATTTAATATTTTCTGGTAACCATTTCAATTCTTTTAAACTTTCTTGCGTTACGAATAACTGAATGCCAGCATCCTCTAAAATATATTGAAGTCGCTGCTCTGGATATGTTGGATCAAGTGGAACATAGGCTCCACCAGCCTTCAAAATCCCTAAAATACCTACAATCATTTCTAGAGAACGTTCAACACACAACCCAACTAAAGTATCAGGTCCTACTCCTTTTTTCTGCAGATAATGAGCTAACTGATTTGCACGTTCATTTAGCTCCCTATAAGTAATTTTTCCTTTTTCATACGTAACTGCAATAGAATTTGGATAAATCATCGCTTGCTGTTCGAACAATTCATGAATAGTTACTTGAGGTGGAAAATCAAGCTTAGGATTGTTGAACTCTACTAAACTTTTTCTTTTATCTTCTTCTGAAATAATTTCAATCTCAGAAACCTTTTGCTTTGGGTTTTTAAATGTATTTTCTATTATTGCTAACATGGTTTTAAAAAAGCGGTTTATCTCTTCTTTAGAAAATAGCTCTTTACGATAGTCAATATGTACTTGTAAAGAGTCTATATCAGTCAAATTCTCAATATGTACTGCAAAATCTTGCATTTCTTCACCATTTGGAATCCAAAGTGAGTCACCACTTTCATCACGATCTCTATAATCAATCGTAGTTCCGAAAAGCCTAACATTGCTGTTATTCTCTTTATTAATCTGCTTTAATAACAAATCAAATGGGTATTTCTGATGTCGTAATGATTTACTTTGTTTTCTGGACACCCTACCAATAAATGAAAGTACTTCTTCCTCTGGATCCATATCCATTCTTAGAGGAACCGTACTCACCATCATTCCAATTAATTCCCGTTCCATTTTAGTCATACGATTGCCATAAGCCATTCCTAATGCAATATCAAGCGATGAGGTCCACCGATACATAGACAATGAGAAAGCAGCAACAAAAAGAGAATATACACTTAATTTATAATCTTCAGAAAATAACTCTATCTTTTTCTTCAAATGCTCCGATAATATAAACGTTTCACGTGATGCTTTGGTACTAACTTGGTACGTATTATAAGGCTTCAATCCCGTCACAGATGGAATTGTTTTAAATTCCTCTAACCAGAATTTTTGATCTTTTTGAAAGCGAATACTATTCAAGTATGTTTGTTCATTGGCCAGAAATTGAACATATGAATTTCTAATTTCGCCTTCCTCAGTCTCGTTATGTATCTCATAATAATATTTTGCAATCTGACTGGTAAATATTTGGATTGATAAACCATCCATGATAATATGATGAACATTCCCAAAAACTGCACATTCATTATCGTTTAATTTTATTAAAGCGAAATAGTATAAATCTGAATTAAATAATGTAAACGTTTCTTTTGTTTTCTGCTCAATCCATTCCTCAAGCAAATCTGAATCCTCCACGGAACTGAAATCGAAAAACTCAAATTCTTGTTCTTCATGTTTAATAAAATATTGTTCAGGTTCCTGATGCCCATTTTCTTTTAATCTGATGCAAAGACCATCATTTTCACTAATAACACGATTCACAACTCGATTTAATTTTGAATAATCCATTTTTCTATGAAGTTTAAACAAAAACCTTAAATTACATATCCCTTTACCGGAATGAATAACTTCTGTATACCATATTCTCCTCTGTGGATGACTTAACGGATAACATTCCTCATTGGCCATAAAAAATCTTCCCTTCAAAAATTATTTACTCTTACAGGTTCTTGTTTATGTGTAACCCATAAATATTTCTGTAGTGCAACCCCAATTACTGCAATGATGATGAGCCCAATACCCACATAAAAATAGAGTTCAATTACTCCGAAAAAGTGAACCAGTGGACCGCTCATAGCAGGAGAAATAATGAGGGCTGCATTTGCTAAACTGCTTTGAATCCCAAATACTCTTCCGACCTGTTCTTGATGAGATTCTATTTGTAGAATGACTTGATTGGATACAAACATAAGTCCACTTCCAATACCAGCTATAAAACTGATCAGATAGGCAAAAATGAGGGATGCATCAGGACTTATCAGAGTTATCAGACTGATTCCTCCAAAGCCAATTCCCATTAAAGCAATACCTCCACATATTATCCAACCATATTGAAAATGTTTTAATTTCTGAGTTAAGAATGCGCCAATTATTCCCCCAAGACCAATAATAGAAATGATGTATCCCATTTTACTCTTATCATTTGGGAACAAGCTCTTAAATAAAGTAGGGAACTGTGAGTCTACTAATTGTAATACTGCCATAGCTATTGTAAAGAAAATCATGGTTGATAATATCATCCGATTGGATAATACATAACCCCAGCCTTGTAACCAAGCAGTCCAAGTACTTTGCTGTTTCTTTTCTATATGTTCTCTTGACAGAGATTCCTGTAACCTTATTGTGGGCAACAGAACCAAAGCAGCTAGTAAACAGCATATTGCCCTTATAATCAGACAAAACTCTGGCTGAAACCAGCTCAGTAACATTCCTCCTATAAGTGGGCCCAGTATCTTGGTTCCTTGCTCAACTATCCCATTGATACTTACTGCTTTGGTAAGCAGATCAGGAGAAACAATCTGTCGTGTTAGTGTTTGCTGTGCAGGATAGTAAAAAACGGTGAAAATGGAACGAACCATTAATGCTAACAAAAGCCAATGAATATTTTGGACAAATAAAAGAACAATTGTTAATAAACCAACCATTAGATTACAAAACATCATAATTGGAATTTTTCTAAAGCGATCAGCAATCACGCCTGCCCATGAACTAAATATAATCCCAGGAAGTGCATACGCAACAGGAATTAATCCAATCATGGTGGGGTCTACTTCCCATTCAAAACTAACAATGGTCATAATGGCTAACATGTCAATAAATACTCCGAGCATAAGCAGTGAATACGCAGAGAAAACTTGTAAATAAATTGTATTTCCCCATAGACTTTTTGATTCGGTAATTTTCATAAAAACGAGCTCCTTAAGTTTACTAAATAGGGACGATAGAAACTAATTGGGTGGAATAAGAGACTTCTCCCGCCTCTTCAACCCTATTCTTTTTTTGCAGTTCGTTTGTGATGGTAATGAAATCAATAGCTTGCTTAGACTTTCTCAAAGACACTAACGCTCTAAAAGTGAGATATTGACTAACAATTAAATCATAACACTCCTATTAATGGGATTATTTTCTAAAATTAATATAGAAAACAATGAATATTCCAATTATTTCTTCTGAAAACCAGATATATTTCTATAAAACAACTAAATCAAGATTAAATCGTATCGCAGATTTTAAATAATATTAATAAATAGAATCTATTTTGAACGTAAGAAATTTGTAAGGAATGGATAAGGAAAAAGAGAGTTTCATTGTATAGGATAAAAATATTACGAGGCGTGAAAGGTGGAACAGATATGACTTATATATGAAAAACAAACTAGTAACAAAAGTGTTTCAAGGAAAAGAAGTAATTTCTGTGGTTTACAAACATGTGAAAAAAGAGAGATTTACCGTTTGTTAGGGCAGAATGGCGTTGATAAAATCATACTTATGAAGATGATTACAAATTCAATGTTGACCTTTTGTAATCGGTGAAGATGATAGCTGTGTGGTTAGTATGAAACAGCAAGCAACCACCTATACAATATGAATAGAGGAGAGGAATGCCTTATGAAAACACGTAGTCAAATTACATGTGCAAGTCTTGCCATTTTAATAGCTGGGAGTTCCCTGTTATACACAACACCAACATCAATTGTAACAGCAGAGTCCACTGAAAATGTATCTAGTTCGTCACACACAAGCACTAAACGAGATCGTAATTCCGTCAAACAAGCAATGCGAGATACATTGCATCTTGGATTCCCGGGGATACTTGTTAAAACCTATGAGGGTGGAAAAACGTGGGGTTATGCCGCTGGGGTAGCGAATCTGAGCACCAAGAAACCAATGAAAACAGATTTTCGCTTTCGTATTGCCAGCGTAACGAAGACGTTCACCGCAACGGTTGTACTTCAATTAGCTGGAGAGAATCGCCTGAATCTAGACGATTCCATCGAAAAATGGTTGCCTGGTGTTATTCAAGGAAACGGATATGATGCTAAACAGATTACTATCCGGCAGATATTGAACCATACAAGTGGTATCGCTGAATACTCAAGGACAAAAGAAGCTGATTTTTTTAAGAATAGAAATAAATCGTTTACTGCTGAAGATCTAGTGAAGTTGGGACTTTCGCTGCCCCCAGACTTTGCCCCAGGAAAGGGCTGGTCTTATTCAAACACAGGATACGTATTACTGGGTATCCTTATCGAAAAAGTAACTGGAAACAGCTATGCGGAAGAGATTGAAAATCGAATTATTGAACCACTTGAATTGTCAAATACATTTCTACCTGGCAATTCAAGCGTTATTCCAGGCACCAACCATGCCCGTGGATATTTCCAACCAGACGGAGCAAGTGAGCTAAAAGACATTACGTATTATAATCCAAGTATAGGTAGCTCAGCTGGAGATATGATTTCTACTGCTGACGACTTAAACAAATTCTTCTCTTACTTACTCAGTGGTAAATTACTGAAGGAACAGCAACTAAAACAAATGCTTACTACAGTTTCTACAGGAAGTGCTGAAATCGTCGGATATGGTCTTGGAATCTATGAAACTAGGCTTCCAAACGGTGTCTCGATATGGGGGCACTCAGGTGGCATTCCAGGGTTTAGTACTTTTGCTGGAGGTACACTTGGAGGTAAGCATACGTTAGCTGTCAATTTTAACAGTTTAGGAAAAGCTGACAATCCTGATCCTTTTAAAAATATTTTACTTGCTGAATTTAGCAAGTAGGAAAAAAGGAAAAATCTATCGTAGTTTTCATAGTTAAAAATATACTTTTCTGGTTCAAGAGCCCCAATTTATTTTCAAGAAAAATTTGGGACTTTTTTTATTTTGGTGGCGTTTATTCTTCTTAAGTTGATGGATGTACGGTGCTACCCCATGCCCCTCAACTTAAGAAGTTGGTTGTTCCCCAAAATGAAAAAATGAATTGAACTTTCATAAATAACTGTAGGGATATAAAATTTTCGTTTTGGGGGTTATTTCAAAGTCTTAGGTTGATGGGTATGTGGTAGGGCCCTGTATTTGACTCTTTTTCTACACCTAGATATTCTAGTGTTCGTTCTAACATAAGTGCAGCCTGTTGATGTGTGAGTGTGCCATGTTGGTTAAACTTAGTAGCCGAAATACCTCGGATAATTCCTGCATCGTATAGGGCTTGTACATCATAATGCCGGCTGCGAACGTATTTACACCGAGAAGATGAGTGGGGCAAAAGATGATTGCCCAGAACTGGTATGCTAGCTGTTCTTGCAGAGTTTGAGCGTGATATTATTCGTGGAAAGCCTCTTCGTAAAGATCATACGTAAATACAAACAAAACCAGCAAAACACCTCTTCTGTGTCGTACTGGTTTTGTTGAAGTCCATCTAGAATTGTAGCTAGTTCAACGTGATTGCAAATTCCGAGGTCGGCGCGCCAGCAAATACAACCGTTCCGTTCTTCGGCAGTTTTACTTTGTTATTGCCGCTCACAACGGTAAAATTGACACATACTCCCTTCTCATCATACACCGCGAACGAACTCTTCGATGGCAAAGCCACGGTCATCGTTTTCCCCGCTGCCGCTTGTGGGATCGTAAACCATTTCGCATACCCATTTGCTTGCAGCGTTACTTTGGATGATTGGCCTGCATCAAGCGGTTTTACATTGCGTGACTGCTATATGCGTTATATTCGGCTTAAACGCTCACAATTATTTAACTTATATAAAGCGGAAAAAGATGTTTTACTTCGAATACAAAAGGTCCTTCATTATATTAGTACAGAATATCATCAAGATCCTTTTGTTTCTACACTCTTTCAAGAATATAAAGAGTACCATTCACCTGAAATCACAGCTTGTTTTAAAGAATCTGAAGAAGAGGCAAGTGAACTACCCGCCACTTAACGTCCTAACGGACTGTTTGAAGTGGGGGCTTCTCGGTTAGTCGTTACTTTTGATAGCTAACGAATTCGTCCTAATATAGCTGAGTTATTGTAGCTGCTTACAATTGACTACATAATCGAACGAGATAATCACTCGCTGTACGTTGACTTACCCAAATACAGAGGATAGCTACTTCTCTTTCAGAAAATAGTTGTAATTCATCTTGAATCGAAAGATTCATAAAAAAACGTTATTTATTCTATATAGCTTTTTAGAAAAAATAACGTTTTTTACACTCGGGTGATGTGAAAATTCTTAAACTGTCGGGCATGTGACAGAAAACCCAGAAGAAATTAGCTGAAAAATCAAATAAATAATTTCCTTATTAATACCAAATCCATTGATTATTATTAAATGTAAGTTATCATCAATCGATATGTATACAAAAAAACCTTTCTTACGAAAGGTTGAGCAGAATAATTCATTTCCTACTTATCACTGAGCTTTTCCCTTTACAATCTCGAAGTAAGAGTTTTTAGGGCTTTCGAGCGACTAATATACCATTAGCCCCTGGGGAATGAAATGTAATTCTTTGGATATCTATAAATCCAATATTTTTTAACCAACCCTCATATTCTGACCAACTGTAGTTTCGGCCTTTTATTGTTTCAATAAGCATATTTAATGACATGAGAGCCGCGGATATAGGTCCAGTTTTATCATCATCAATCATTAGTTCACTTATAATAATACTTCCACCTTCAGGAAGTACATTATAACATTTTTGTAAAATCTCATGATTTTCCTCAGGTGACCAATTTTGAAGAAGCATTGAAAGAAGAATAACATCTGATCCTTTAGGTAACTCCTCTTTAAAAAAATCTCCAGTATGCGTTTTAATTCGATGAGATAATTCTGCCTGTTCAATTTTTTCTTTAGCAATTTTTAATGCAGGTGCTAAATCGAAAACTACTGCATGTAAATCAGGGTATTTTTGTACTGCTTCTATACAATATGCCCCAGAACATCCACCGACATCAAGAAGTTGCGTATTTTGGGAGAAATCAAAAACCTTAGTAAGCTCTTTCCCTGTTTGAATACTCCAGCTATGCATACCCTCTGTAAAAATCCGCTGTTCTTCAGGGTTAACAGAAATAGACTCGAAAATCCCTAGAGAATCATCTTTTAATACTTGCATCTGATCGGTTTTAATAGCTTCTGTGAGCCTACTCCAGGGGATATATTCTCTTTTATCCAACATAGTTATAACTCCACCGAAGTAATAAGGTTCACCTTTAACTAAAAATTTATTTGATAAAGGGGAATTATAATACAATTCTCCTTTCTTTGTAAGTAAACCTAAAGCAGTACATGCAGTTAATAACATTTCGGCAGGACGAATCTGAATTTCTAGTTCCTTTGTTACTTCTTTTATATTTATACCTTGTTTGGGCATTATATTAAAAATCTCTAATTCTACAGCTGATGCAAGTGCTTTAGAAGCCCAAAAACCAGTTGCAATATTCAGTAAATTATTAACTGATATATCTTCTATTTTATTTTTAATCTGACTATTCATTTCTCCCACTCCTTATTATAGATAGTTATACATATTACAATTTCAAAAGAATAAGAATATAGTATCAATCATAAATGATACAAGCGCGATGTAGAAGTCTCTTCTATGATTTCATCAAGTTGGATACGAAGTTGCTGTAATCGGTCTTCTCCTTCTATAGTCATTCCTGTAGAAAGATACTCCTTTTGTGGAATGTTTTTTTCAGATAAAGTGAATACAGCTCTCGATTTATGCATGATTCGCCAACGTTTTACTGTATCTATACATACATTAAATTTGTTAATTAATTCTTCATTGGTAACTATTATAGGTTGTATTTCTTTAGCTAGTTTTTCGATTAACTCTATGATGCTTCTTTGTTCATATGTCATATACATACGAGATTCTTGTAATAATATTCTCATAGAAGATTTACCAGAAATCTGTAGTATAGCATCAACAATGTGAACAATTGGGGACATTGGACCACTTGCTCCTGTTAGTATCTTTCCGGATTTTGAAGCGAGGCCCCAAATCATGAATGGTTGAATAGATGATAAAAAACTTTCTCCGCTAAAACTTCCCTTTTTCAAAGTGCTTGCAAACATTTTTGTTATATTTATTACTATCTTATGAAGTTCATCCAGTAGGATAGTAATAGATTCTGTTGTGAGTCCACTTAAAATTACATTCTTGATTACTGGAAATATGGATGCACCGATAGCTTCCATTCGAACAATGGTCATTGAAAAGTTTTTATGATGTTCTCTGTGCTCTTCAGTTGCCCAACAGAATATCGGTTGTAACCCTTCACCTTTAATTACATTTTCTATATTATAAATTTGATTAGAACCAATGTTATCGACCTTCCAGTTATAGAGCATTAAATTGTGAAGAGTACCGACTGGTGGCATTCCAAGTTTCTCATTAATATATTGCCAGTATTCCAAGCAATATTCCGGAATATCTAGTGTTTTTCTAGCATATTCGCCGGATTTAGGTGGAATAGTATCCCATCTGAAACTATGAAATATAATTGCTAATCGAGTACTTAGATTATTAAGTTCATAGTTATTTAATGATTTTACATTATTTACATCAAAAAGTTTCTTATGCTTTGCAAAAAACTCTTTCACTAAATTTCGCGCACCTAGATAATGTAATTCCTGTATACATTGATTTGCTAAAATATCAAATTCCGATAAGTAATTAGGAAGTTGATGTAATTGTAATGGTGTAGTATTAGGTAAAAAACCATGAGAATATTTATCTAATTTTTGAATATCTAACTCATTAAAAGCTTTTGACATTATGATTCCTCCATAAATTGATTCGAAATGCTTTATTAAAACTTTTTGGGATTTCTATAAATAGTTGGTATAGTATATATTTTCTTATTGGAGATTACTTGTCTGTAAACAGAGCGAACTTGCTTTATAAGTGTTAAGGGGACTTCCTTACTTTTGAATCGATATAGAAAATATGATATTCTCAGGACTTAGTATAATTTGATAATCATACTTTCACAATATAATAATTGGAATTAATTAGAATCTGTGTATTGAGAAAGTTTTTATGTATATTTTGATCCCTCCATTTCCTAAAATAAAAAAGGTTATGTTGGAGACAACAGGGCCTTTTTTTCGTAAAATGATTATCCCATTAAATTCCCACAAGCTACTTAATCAAAAAAATGGACTATATGCTGGATTCACTCCTTCATAATCACAACACAAGCAAAATCGAACCCACTTTGGATGTTCGTTAAACGTATCCCTGAATGATTGCTTTTTACATTTGGGACATGCTGATATTTCATTCCCCTTATTACGCTTCTGACTCTCCACATTCTCAAAAGATACATTTGTAGTTGGTATTTCATTCGTACACAATATACCTTCCCCCTCTCTTTTTTCAGGAATTTATAGACAACGAAAAAAGGACACACCTATGGCATATGTATGCGTAGGTGTGTCCTTTTGCAAGATAGATTTAGAGGTATTTTGTTACTTTCATCACATCATATTTCTTATTAATTTTATATACAGAATTTAAATTTTTATGATATTATTTCTTTTTCTCATATACAAAAGTAATCCTCTTCTGTTCGGAGTCATATGTTAATTTCGCACCAAACATTTTTCCTGTTTTCTTCGATACAAATCCTTTAATTGTATCCATCATATGTATCAAACCTTTCTTTTTTGGTGTAAAAAGTGTTTTATTACATGATAAAAAGCACCCTACACAAGGATGCTCTTAATGTGATAAGGAGTTAGATATGAGTGAATAAGGAACAACGCAGGGTTGTTCCTATACTTGTCCTTATCAAAAGGTGACATAGTAACAGCACCCGTTTCCACGAGTACTTTGGTAAAAAAGGGATTAGATGAAATATAACTTGTTTTATACTATATGCTTGTCTCTTTTAAAGTGTGAAAATGAAAAAGAGCACTCTCCTTAAGTGCTCTCTCGCAAAGAATATTGGTAATTATATTTGCAACCGTTCTATATAAGTGTATGCTTCTCAATTATCTTTATGTCTGAAATTGTTATTATATAATCCATTACGGTATGTCATATTTCGTATAAAAAAGAGTAACCATACATCACTTGCTCTCATATTGTTTACTTTTAATATATATTATTATATTTTAGTAAGCATAACTACTAAAGGAGGAAATCTATGATTAACGCAATAGGTATAGCTTTCATTATTT
This sequence comes from Bacillus sp. RC51, assembly GCF_044908115.1. Taxonomy (NCBI): domain Bacteria; kingdom Bacillati; phylum Bacillota; class Bacilli; order Caryophanales; family Bacillaceae; genus Bacillus; species Bacillus sp. RC51. The sequence continues at coordinate 62,110 of NZ_JBIYCW010000020.1, forward strand.
CCTACGATTTGGCTAATACAGATAGTTTTTAAATCGAACAAAGTAATGCGCTTATTGAATCCATCAGTTCTCGAAAAATGATAAATAATGAAGGAAAGCCTGTATTAGAAATAACATGTAAATATAACATTCTAATGAATGAAGATACTGAATGCATAACTATTAATAATTACACAGGAAAGATATCACCTTTTCTTCGTTCAATAGTAGGACCAGGTCTTGTCATAACTGAAAATTATTATTTAAACCATGTTGATAAGCCCACTAAGCATATAAAAGAAATTATAAAGGAACTTTTAGAATAATAAGGGCAACCATGCATTCGTTGCCCTTTCGTCAAATGTCTATGTTATTACTATAAATCATTTTTTCAATAGGTAACATTCACGGAACCCAACATTGGAAAACCACTTTATTTTATTGGCTGTAATTTCCGTTTTGTAGGCACTTCAAAATGTTAGCTTAATGGGAATGAGGGAAACCCCATAATTACCATCAACATTTTGGCGTAGTTTCAATATATATTAGACCCCTATGTTAGTGGCTTCCATAATGCCAAAGCGAATATCCAATTTGGGTCACCATTTCCTTGATGATTTTGAACAGCTTCATACACTTTCCCTTGATGCTCTACTTTGTCCCCCTTTGTATATGCCTTCCTCGGATCCCATTTTTCATAAGATACATTTTGATCTTTTGTTTTTATCAGAAGAATGTTACTTTGATTTGATGTATTTCCAGCTGCATCTACAGCCTTCACTGCATATTTATATTCCTTACTAACTTTTAGGTTTTGATCAGTAAACGTCGTTCCTTGTACCGTTTGAATCAATTGTCCATCACGTAATACCTGATATTCTTTTACACCTACATTATCTGAAGAAGGATTCCATTTTAGCTCTACACTGTTAGAAGTAACATTGCTTGCATATAATCCTTGTGGCTGTGTTGGAGCCTCTGTATCTGGCTTAGGATTAACAATTTGATTTACTTTCTTCAGGCCATCCTTTGTAACCTCATACATTACCTTTTTATCAAAGCTTTCGTGCTTATTATTATCTAAATTTATTAACGTTGCTCTCTCTTCACCTTCTAGGTGTGTAAGTTCAATAAAATCGCCCACTTTTACTGGGACTGTTTTTGATTCAGCATTTTGCTGTTTATTCCCATAAACTTCTTTGTTATAGACCACTTTACCTGATGTGTTTTGCACTTTAATACTTGCATATGTGCTATCAAAGTAATGGTGTGGTACACCTGCTTTTAGATCAATTTGCATTTCTTCTGTTGATTTATTTAAATTTACTTTTGCGAATTCAAAATCTCCAATCCCTTTCAGTGACCATGAAAACTGTTTTCCTTCCAAGATATCATCTGCATTTGGTACATGGCTTTTTATTTGAGTAAGAAGATCCTTCAACGGTCGCTGTTCATTCGCAAAAGCAGAAATGATACTGTTATTTAATTCTCTCCACTCAGCATCTGTTACATTTGGATTTTGTAACATAAGAGAAACGTAATCTTCCCATACTAAAAAATTGATTGGTAAAATATTGGTGGATATTTTATAAATTTCAATTTTATTATCTGCTGAAGTCATCGCTTTCGCTAACCAGCGTAATCGCTCTGATTGATCTAGTTTTACTGGGTCACGTTCAGCATTTTCAAATAGTAGCATATACGGCACTTGATTTGTCGGGCTATTATCTGACCAAGGAATAACAGTTGCATCATGACGGCTCGATCCACTCCATCCAGATATATCATTTCCTAAATTCCAAGAAGATGGCTTATTATTCCATATAAGTGCACAATGTCCAGGTTGTCCAACAGGCATAGCTGCCACTCCAAATGCTTGACTTACTTGCGTACCAAACTTCGAAATATTACCGCATACCCCGCCAAATCTGTAAATGGAAGAAAGATTCCAACCTAAACCGTAGAATGCATCATTTCCAGCGTGAATGCTAACTCCATCTTTGTTATGGGTTACATAATTAACCAAATATGCACTTTCCCCTACCTTATCTTGATTTTTAAGTTCTGGATGTTCCGTATTAATCATATTTCTTGCCCAAGTTAAATCTTCTTCTGGTGACCAAGTATTCACTACTAATCTTAAATGCCAAACATCATATGTTCTAAAGCAAGGAAGTAACTCATTATTTTGATCTGCTGATTTATAATGTTGGTACCTTGTTAATGGATTAATAGGTTGATTGTTTGTCCAATATTTTATAGGTTCAGCATGAGCTAACGATGTAGCTATCGCTAATTTTAAATACAATCCTTCGTGAGAATTTGCATCCGCATTCCAGATTGTATTCCATATCTCAAGTGCATTTACAGGATTTTTTCCAGTTGGACTACCACCTTCAAGATAGGTATTCATCACATCTGTATTTTTCATAGCCCAGCCAAGAAATTTCTGATGGTCAGCATCTTTTTTAGCAAATGTAGCCATTGTTGCAGCACCTGTTTGTGATATGAATTGCCACTGAGCCAAAGCTGCTGCAAATACTGGGTCTGCAAGCTTCTTTTTCAAGTTCTCTTCAGTCATACCCCCAACATTTCCATTCAAATATGCTGTGAGATTATTCAAATGAGCTTCAAAATTACCATTTGCAATTGCTTGATCCGTCTGTTGGTCCAATGTTTCTAAAGTGAATGTCTCTTGATTGAATGACATTGTTTCAGCTGAAACCTTTGTATGCGGAATCGTAGCAATACTTCCTAAAATAATCGGCATTGTTAATAATAAAGATGAAATCCTTTTCAAAATAATTCCCCCTTTTTTGTTTTTGACCTTTGACTGCTGCATGATTCTCGTTTATATAAAATAATTTCCATACTTAAAGGCATGAGGAATTAAACAGCCAACATGAATATAATTTGGTAGTTTCCTAACCTTTCGCAACTGGCTGACATAGTGGAATGCACCTTAGTCCCTATAACTTTCACTAATTTTACCTTTATCGAATTTCATTCTCAGATGAAATCATAACAAATTTCATTTTATAACGTGGTATTCCCACGCCCATCAACTTAAAAATTCAAAGTAAGTGGTTTCCATAACGATAAGGCAAATATCCAATTCGGATCACCATTTCCTTGATGATTTTGAACAGCTTCATACACTTTCCCTTGATGTTCTACTTTGTCGCCCTTTGTATATGCCTTCCTCGGATCCCATTTTTCATAAGATACATTTTGATCTTTTGTTTTTATCAGAAGAATGTTACTTTGATTTGATGTATTCCCAGCTGCATCTACAGCCTTTACTGCGTATTTATATTCCTTATTAGCTGTTAGATTTTGATCAATAAACGTCGTACCTTGTATTGTTTGAATTAGTTGTCCATCACGTAATACCTGATATTCTTTTACACCTACATTATCTGTAGAAGGATTCCATTTTAGTTCTACACTGTTAGAAGTAACGTTGCTTGCATATAATCCTTGTGGCTGCGTGGGAGCTTCTGTATCTGGTTTCGGATTAACAATGCTATCTACTTTCTTCAATCCCTCTTTTGTAATCTCATAGACTGCTTTATTACCAAAACTTTCCTGCATGTTCTTTTCCATATTTGTAATAGTAGCTCGGTTCGCTCCTTCTAAATGTGTGAATTCGATAAAATCGCCTACTTTTACCGGAACTTTGGCTTGCTCAGCATTTTGTTGCTTATTTCCATAAATCTCTTTGTTATATACTACTTTACCTGATGTGTTTTGCACTTTAATACTTGCATATGTACTATCAAAGTAGTTATGTGGTACACCTGCTTTTAAATCAATTTGCATTTCTTCTGTTGATTTATTTAAATTTACTTTCGCAAATTCAAAATCTCCAATCCCTTTTAGCGACCATGCAAATTCGTTACCTTCTAAAATGTTTGGAGATTCATTTTTGATTTGTACCTTTTTCTCAACAGTTTGGTCAAATAAATCTGTTAATATAATTTTTGCATAAGCATTTGTAGATAATAGTATAGATTGACTAATCTCACTTTGATAAGATTTAATATTATCAATTATCTCGATTGGTTGTCCTGTCATATTTTCATCATTATAAATTTCAATTTTACCTTTAAATTGTGGTGTGCTATTTTCTTTTAGTTTCCAGGATACATTTAATTTTTCATTTTCATAATATATAGATTGTATATCAAAATCTAGTTTTCCTATTTCAGGTTGAGTAGGTTGATTTAGTGTGAATATTTTTCCTGTTCCAATGGTAGATTGAGTATTACCTCCTGCTTTGACCCATACATATTCTGAAGTCGCTCCTCCATCATATTGATAAGAAGTATCATGCTGTCCAGAAATACTTTGATTATTCCAAGAATTCCATTTTTTATCTAATAACTTTCGACTATAACCATTTTTTAGGCGTGCTTCTCGAACATCCTGTCCATTACCAGCCCAGTCTTCTTGAAACATTCCTAATCCATGATTAAATGCAACATTAGCAACCGGAAAGTCCATAATTGCAATTAGATGCCATTTATTCTTTGTTACATCTTTCATCCATTGTCCAAATTTAGTATGACCATTTTCTTGCCATGAACGCATTGTCATTCTGTACCAATTGTGGTCTTTCCAACCATAAGTTGTTTGAACCTTCAGTCCTGTTCCTTCTCCTCCAAAGAGTCCAGCTTGTGAATTCGGAGATAAGTATTCGGCCTTTATTGCTTCTTTAGAGGCAATTGGATCCCATAAGGCAAAATGTAAAGTACGCTTTCCTTTTTCATCAGACCCACTTTGTTGTTGAAAACCAGCATATCCTCCAGCTTCACCACCTGCATTCCAGTTGTGTACAGCCCAATACGTATAAGGTGCAGTCTGAACTGGTGACCAGTCTATACTAATAATATCTGAGGAAGCTGTATTTTGTGGACTCACATAAACTGAAGGAGCAGCTGAACGTGTTACTGCTTTAGTGTGCGAAATAGACGTTCCAAACATAGAAAACATGCTACATGCTGCGGTAATTATAATAACTTTATTAAATCTTTTTTTCGTTTTCTGACTAATCACTAATCTACTTCCTTTTCTAATTTTTATTTTTAAATAATAACTTAGTAGAGAAATCTATCAAAATTCAAGTAACATCCAGTAATTCTTTAAAATACTGACCCAATCTATGATGTTCTATATTCACATCTGATTCTTACATATTAATTGATTGTAAGTGGTTTCCATAAAGATAACGCAAATATCCAATTCGGGTCACCATTTCCTTGATGATTTTGAACAGCCTCATACACCTTCCCTTGATGTTCTACTTTGTCGCCCTTTGTATATTCCTTCTTCGGATTCCATTTTTCATAAGATACATTTTGATCTTTTGTTTTTATCGGAAGAATGTTACTTTGAATTGATGTATTTCCAGCTGCATCTACAGCCTTCACTGCATATTTATATTCCTTGTTAGCTGTTAAGTTTTGATCAGTAAACGTCGTTCCTTGTACCGTTTGAATTAGTTGTCCATCACGTAATACCTGATATTCTTTTACACCTACATTATCTGTAGAAGAATTCCATTTTAGCTCTACACTGTTAGAAGTAACGTTACTTGCATATAATCCTTGTGGCTGTGTGGGAGCTTCTGTATCTGGTTTCGGATTAACAATGTTATCTACTTTCTTCAATCCCTCTTTTGTAATCTCATAGACCGCTTTATTCCCAAAACTTTCCTGAATGTTTTTTTCCATATTTGTAATAGTAGCTCTGTTCGCACCTTCTAAATGTGTGAATTCAATAAAATTGCCTACTTTTACCGGAACTTTTGCTTGCTCTGCATTTTGTTGCTTATTTCCATAAATCTCTTTGTTATATAACACTTTACCTGATGTGTTTTGCACTTTAATACTTGCATATGTACTATCAAAGTAGTTATGTGGTACACCTGCTTTTAGATTAATTTGCATTTCTTCTGTTGATTTATTTAAATTTACTTTCACAAATTCAAAATCACCAATCCCTTTCATCGACCATGCAAACTGGTTTCCTTCTAAAATATCCGAAAAATTCGGTGTATCCGGTTTAACCGGATTAGAATCTGTACTTTTCCAAATTTCAGCCGTTAAATTTGGATACCCTAGTGCCGCTACTTTTTGGATTGTATCATTATTTGGGCGTAATCCCCATTTCTCAAAAAACGGAATTAAATTTTGTTTTGCTGCCTTTGATGCTGAAATCATAAATAATTGTTTTTTCGTTTCATCAGTTTGTGGAATCTCATTTGAAGGCATGTCTCTATACAGCTGATGCAACTTAGGATAGAAGTCTTCTCCGTACGCTAGTTGTAATTGCCAAAGCATTACAACTTTAACAAAAAGGTCACTAATGTCATCATAATTTTTATTAGATTGTTCTAAGTATTGAAATGCCTTAGTATAAGCGCCCTCTTGTTGCAATCTAAAAGGTTGATTAGATGTAAATGCTTTTTCTACAGCAAGGCTGTAAAGATTGACTTGTACCTCTGTCATATTTTTAAAGTTCCAAGGCGTTTGTTGTCTCATATGTCCTGCCTCATGCCAAGGTCCCCATCCATCATTTGTAAATTTATTAATGTCTAATACATGTTGGATTGCATCTCCTACATATGCAGTTCTGTGAGGATATGCATACATATAATAATCCAGAGAATGGTTATCCTCCACATAATGCAGATAATGTTTATCTACTTGTTCTTCAGATAATCCAGATATTTTATCTTGAATTCTAGTAGCCTCATCCATTTTTTTTAAGAGTTGTACAGGATCTGTGTTAGAGTCTATCAAATATTTTTTAACACGAACTGGGCTAGCAGTAATCAATACGCGCTCCCCTTTTAATTCCACCGCATGTGCATTTGGATATTGATTGAGCATATTTATTAAATCTTGTTTCGTATGCTTTCCAAGTTCAAAGAGAGGAGTAGCCGTTCCGCCTGTTATTACTGTTGTTTGAATGGTACCACCTTGTTGTTTATTATAAAAATAAATCATTCCTCCATTTGGAGATTGAATTGTGTTTGTACCTGGATTTAAAGTAAATGATTTAATTTTGGAATCTTCCCTCCAAGAAGCATCGAACGAGAAAGTTCCAATATATGCTTGTATACTTTGATTTCCTTGTACCTGAATTGTTATTTGTTCATTTGGCTTAGCATATAACCCTGTTGGCTCGTATGCACTAAAATTTCTTTCCCTTCTTTCAATATTTTGAAGTTGGGAGACATCTCCTTTTCCTGGAACTGCAAATACTCGATTTTCCACATTAACAGAATTTTCATTCTGTAACGTTGTAGATACTTTCTTTTGCTGTGCTTGTTCTTCCGCAAAGACTTCTAATGAAGGCGTTATTCCAGTAGCAAACATAGATAATGTGGCAGTTATCATCACTAAATTTTTTGTTTTTTGTTGCTGTCCCCTTTTCATAATATCCCCCCGCTATATTTCCAAATACTTATAATATGAATATATAAGTAATAGATATTACTTATATATTCATATTATCTATTGACACATATTTACACAATTTAACATAAATATACTCATTTATATAAGATAATGAACATATTTCAATTCACTTGATAAGAAGAATAATCAAATGAATGTATGAGAAAAAGAAGGATTTTAATACGTTTATTATTAAAAACGTATTAAAATCTTTAAAAATGTCAAAATATTAATACATTATGTTTTGGTACAAAAACTTCCAAGCAGTTGTAACTAATCACCTAAACCCGGATATACCAGTACTTTTAACAAATTCCTCGAAAAAATTCTCCTTCCTCAAGCGCGTGAAGGGCGTAGCCCAGCGGTAGGTGGGTGATGAATTTCGGTTTGGCGTAGCCAAAAGGCTTTGCTTTTTATTTTGCCTCTGATATAATCAGTCTTATAAAGTATAAGGGTTGGTATATCAATGAAATTAGATAGCAATAATCATTCAGTATTCTCGTTGTATTATCATCTTGTGTTGGTCGTAAAATACAGAAGAAATGTGTTTGATGATGATATGTCAGATTATGCAAAAGACATGTTTATCAGGTTATCCGAGAATTACAACATAACACTGGTAGAGTGGAATCATGATGTAGACCATGTTCATATTTTGTTCAAGGCACATCCGAATACAGAAATGACAAAATTTATTAATGCTTATAAAAGTGCAAGTTCTCGACTAATCAAGAGAGACTTTCCACAAGTGAAAAAGAAACTTTGGAAAGAGATGTTTTGGTCAAGAAGTTTTTGCTTACTAACTACTGGTGGTTCGCCAATAGATGTAGTAAAGAAATATATTGAAAACCAAGGTGAAAAGTGAGGTGAAATGATATGACAAAGCATAATAAAGCATATAAATTCCGTTTGTATCCAACAGAAGAACAAGCATATCTTATGCGTAAAACCTTCGGTTGTGTACGTTTCGTGTATAACAGAATGTTAGCTGAACGGAAAGAAGCGTACGAAAAATACAAAGATGATAAGCAACAACTAAAGAAACTAAAGCTTCCAACTCCTGCGAAATATAAAGCAGAATTTGAGTGGTTAAAAGAAGTTGATTCATTAGCTTTGGCAAATGCTCAACTAAACTTGCAAACTGCCTATAAGAATTTCTTTAGTGGTCAAAATGACTTCCCAACATTCAAAAGTAAAAAAGACAGAAAGTCTTATACAACGAATGTAGTAAACGGAAATATTATGTTGCTTAATGGTCATATCAAATTGCCAAAACTGAAAATGGTACGTATCAAACAGCATAGAGAGATACCACAAGATTATATGATCAAGTCATGTACGATTTCTATGACACCTACTGGTAAATACTATGTGTCCATCTTGACTGAATACGAAAAAGAGATTGTACAAAAAGAAGTAGAAACAGTTGTTGGATTAGACTTTGCGATGGATGGATTATATGTTAGTTCTGAGGGTGAGAAAGCCAATTATCCTAAGTTCTATCGTAACATGTTGGACCGATTAGCAAAGGCACAACGAGTATTAGCAAGACGAAATAAAGGTTCTGAGCGTTGGAATAAACAACGTATTCGTGTAGCTAAGTTACATGAGAAAGTAGCTAACCAACGTAAGAATTACCTTCATCATGAGTCTAAAGAGTTGGCTACTCATTTTGATGTTGTAGCTATTGAAGACCTAAACATGAAAGGAATGTCGCAAGCACTTCATTTTGGAAAAAGTGTCGCTGACAATAGTTGGGGAATGTTCACTTCTTTTTTAGCTTATAAACTATACGAACAAGGAAAACAATTTATGAAAATAGACAAATGGTTTCCTTCCACAAAAACATGTAGCAGTTGTGGGAATGTAAAAAATATGTCATTGTCTGAACGAATATATTCTTGTATATGCGGTGTAAATCTCGATAGAGATTATAACGCAGCTATCAATATCAAAAATGAAGCAATACGCCTATTAGCGTTAGCATAAATAGCAATAAAATAACCTTTGGAACAAGGGAGTTAGCTCGGCTGTCTTAAGACGAATTCGTTAGCTATCAAAAGTAACGACTAACCGAGAAGCCCCCACTTCAAACAGTCCGTTAGGACGTTAAGTGGCGGGTAGTTCACAGGTATACTTCTATAAGAATTTTTGAGGGAAATGAATAAGTTGTGATAAACCTAATTAAATAAATGATTTGAAAGTAAACTAAACGGCTAAAAGTTTACTTTCATTTTTATTAAAAAAAGAACATGTAGAAATTACTACATGTTCTTTTTGATTTGATGGCAATATTACAACTTGTTTATATTAGTTTGCTACTTTCATACTTTTGTAAAACTCGTTTTCACTATATGGTGCCCCTAATATCCTGTTTACATTTATACATATTAACAGATTGGTATTGCATAGATCGTAAAATTTGCCTAGGTAGAGCTAAATACTTTATGGTATTACTTAATGATTGTAGAGATGGCTTGTTTGTATACCAGTTGTTGTTTACCATGAACCATCATTAAGACAGTAAATTTATCTGTTGCAAGGATCTGCCCACGTACTGGAACGCCATTCTTTAAAAATACAGTAACTTCCCCTTTTTTCTCTTTCAATTGTTCATACATATCTTCTTGTAAATTAAACATGAAATGCGCCCCCTGGTTTGTTTGTATTTACTTTTCTTCTCATACTTGCTGCTTTTCACTGTTGGATATATGTGATTCCCATTCACTTTCTATTTTTCTAAACCATTTTCCTATTTTGCTTAGATAATATCTTTTTACTTCACCATAAAGAATCCAAATTTCACGTTCCTGCATTTGAATCATCACTTCATGAAGAATCTCATCATGTTCATACTTTCTAGGTTTTCTATGATGTGTTTTTAAAAACTGTGTATATTCTCTACGTAACCAATTAGAAATATGTTCTTTTTGTTTTCACTTGAGATGTGACCATTTTTTATTTGTTTGAAGGATTTTTTCCATTTACTTTTTTGTGGTTTTTCATCGAAACTCATCTCCTTTTACTAGTAAAACGAATATATAACTATCGTATCACATTTAAATTGAAATACTGCTTTAGGGACATATTTCGCAAGAAATCTATGCAAAATAAACAATACATGATCCATTTAGCGAATTAATTCAACATAAAAGTAAATGTAGACTATTTGTGTGGTGTTTTATCTTTTATTAATTATTACGGTACGTGAAATTATAATGTTAAACCTAAAAAAGCCCCTTGAAAGGAGCTTCTTATTTTACAAGGTATTGTTCTATTTCTTTTATTAATAATTCTGCACCTTCTGGACTTAATGCTATCTTACCATTTGCTAATGTTATGTTACGATTTGACACTTCTTCTGTTAACGCACAAACACCACCAGGCTGATACCTCTGTAAAACAATGTCTTCACCTTATACAAAGATCTCTAATGGTGATTTTTCTTTCATACCTAGCGTATTTCTAAGTTCCTTTGGAATTACCACACGCCCTAATTCATCTATTTTTCTAGTTACTCCGGTTGCTTTCATCTAATATCTTTCCCCATTTCATTATCAATTGTACCCAAGCTATTCTTTACTATTGTAACAAGCTTTTCCCATACATGAAAATTTATTTGCATTTACAAAAGAACAAGTAAAATAAATAGAGGATTTTTGGCACGATAACAAGATAAGTAATTGAAATGAAGCAATTCTTCAGCTCGTAGAGAAAGCGTTAAGTCATAAAAAGCAAAGCCTTTTGGCTACGCCAAACCGAAATTCATCTCCCACCTACCGCTGGGCTACGCCCTTCACGCGCTTGAGGAAGGAGTATTCTTTCGAGGAATTCGTTAAAATTTCGTTCTGGGGGTGCCACAAAATTTCAAGTTGATAGCGATGTGTTGCTATCCCAATGAATAAAATTTGATTATATAAAAATAATAAAAACACGACCGTTATACGTAAAGAGGTGTAAATCATGTCTTTAAATGAAAAGACCTTAGAAACCATGGAAAATACCATTGTTGAAACTATCCAGACAAATAATTTACAAGAACTTAAGAATACATTAGAACAGATCTTTGATATTTGTGCCGATTTAGTTGAACATCCATTACAATTAAAAACAAAAACGAATGTTTTACTATATTATTTTGAAGGTCTGACAGATGGTTTTGCACTAAAAGGAAATGTCGTTACACCATTATTACAAGAAGTAAATGAAGACAGGCAAGTATTTAATTCTAATATTATTGCTACTTATACAAAAACAGTATATACATGGAATGAAATTAAAAAAGGGCTGCTCGAGGGACAATGTGTACTGTTTATGGAAGGAGAAAAGAAAGCCCTTCTCATAAATACAAAGGGATGGGCAGAAAGATCGATTCAGGAACCTATTTCAGAAGTTACCATTAAAGGTTCTCATGATGGGTTTATTGAGAATGCCACTAAAAACATAGGTCTCATTCGTAGATATATTCCTTCTACTGAGTTAAAAATCAAAAAATTGACAATCGGAGAACGGGCCACTACTTTTGTATATTTACTTTACTTAGGCGATGTAGCTAACGAAGATGTGGTACAGGAAGTGGAGACAAGAATCTGTAAAATTAAAACTGATACAGTATTGAGTGTAGGAGAATTGTCCAACTTTACAAAAGATCAAAATTGGACTCCCTTTCCACAGGCTTATTTAAGTGAACGCCCAGATGCTATTTCTAATCATATTCTTGATGGTAAAGTAGCAGTGTTAATTGATAGATCTCCTGGTGCAATGATCGTTCCAATGAATTTAATTGGATTTTTTCAGACTCCCGATGATTATAATGTACATTGGCTGATTGCATCATCTTTTCGCTTATTACGATTTTTAGGATTTATTATAGCTATATTTTTACCCGCGATATATATTGCAATGGTTTCATTCCACTTTGAAATCATTCCTTTAGATCTATATACTTCTATTGCAACGTCAAGAATTAAAGTCCCTTTCTCGCCTTTATTGGAAGCATTTATTATGGAAATCACATTAGAAATGCTTCGTGAAGCGGGTATTCGTCTACCACAACCAATTGGACAAACAATTGGAATTGTTGGAGGTATTGTAATTGGACAAGCAGCTGTTCAAGCAGGACTTGTGAGTAATGTTATGGTTATTATCGTATCTATTACTGCCATTGCATCATTTGTTGTTTCTAATTATGATTTATCAAGTTGTATTCGGCTTATTCGTTTTCCAATGATGTTATTTGCCTACTTTTTTGGAATTGTAGGTATTGTTAGTGGATTAATGCTCTTATTTGCTCATTTTGTTTCACTAACTTCCTATGGTTCACCATATGGATTGCCAATTGCACCATTTCGTCTCCAAGAGTTAAAAGATTCTTTTGTAAGATTTCCCATTTCTATGATCACCACCCGCTCAAGCACAGGACAGCCGAAACAAAGAAAGAAAAAAGAAGGTGGCTCGCATGGGGAGTCTTAAATTCCAAAGCATAACCTTATTCGAATATATTGTTTTCATTCATTCACTGCAACTTGCATCAGGTATGTTAATTATGCCAAGCCCTCTTGCCACTACCGCTGGTACAGACGGCTGGATTTCTATCATTCTGGGATGGATAATTACTTCTATAATTGGTGTAATTATTATATTAATGTTACAAAAAAATCCTAACAAAAATTTCTCTCAGATCTTAAATGCATACTTTGGTAAATGGCTAGGGACAATTTTTCTTCTTTTATATGCCTTTTATCTATTTTTTGCTGGTTTTAATACTTTATTAAAGGCAACTGATATTGTAAAAGTGTGGATATTCCCTTCCACTCCTGCTTATCAAATTGCCATATTATTACTATTACCTTTTATTATTTTATCACTGAGTGGGATAAGGGCTCTTACTAGTTACTCTATGCTTGTTTTCTTCTTCACTACTTGGATGCCAATCTTTCTCCTTTTCTCATTACAGAGTATTTACAATCCTTTACACCTACTACCTATTTTTAAAGATGGCTTATATCCTATTGTAAAGGCAACAAAAGAAACCATTACTCCTTATGCGGGCTTAGAAATTGCATATTTTATTTATCCGTTCTTACAAAAAAAACAAAAAGCCATAAAAGGAATACTAATAGCGAATACTGGAACCATGTTTTTCTATCTATATGTGACTATTCTTTCTTATATATACTTTAGTCCGGAGGGGATAAAAGACGTAATTTGGCCAGTATTTCATCTGTTAAAAGGGGTTCGTTTTTCTTTCATAGAACGATTAGAAATTTTATATATCGCTTACTATTTGATTGTATTTTCCACTACAATATATCCGTATTTATTTTTCAGTTTCGAATCTGTGACCATTTTATTTCAAAAAACCGTTCGCAATTGGGTGCTGGTTGGTTTTATGGTATTAATAGTCGGCTTATTCGTTTTTCTAAATCCCGATGTGGATCAATATTTATTTATATATTCTCTTATGGATATCTTAAATATCATTTTCTTTATTCTATTACCAATCTTCTTTTTCGCTTACAGCATTGTTTTTACTTGGTTTACTAGGAGGAAACAGCTTTGATTCGAAAATGGATATGGATTGTAATCTGTTGTGTATGTTTAATTGGTTGTGGTCAGAGAATTCCTCTTGAAAAAGTTTCTTTAATCCTTTTAATCGGCTTAGATAGTACTTCTAATGGAAACATAAAAGTGGGCACAAGCATACCACTCTTTCATCATAAACAGCAAAGCAGCACTGTAGAGCATTGGGTTCAGGCGTCAACCATATATGATGGATTTAGCAAAATGGATACGAAATTAACAGGGTATGTGACATCATCCAAAGCTGAAGTTATTTTAATTGGGGATAAATTAGCACAAGAAGAAAATTGGATACAGGCGCTCGATTCCTCTTACCGTGATCCTTACGCTACCATCAATGCTAAAGTGGTGCTTGTTGATGGACCGGCAGAAGATATGTTTAAAGTTAATAGGCCTGATAAGCCATCACTTCCATCTTATATAAATGGTGTAATCGAGTCTTCAATTCAAAATAATCAATCCGTCTCTTCTACAATTCAACAATTAATGAGAGAAAAAAATGAACAGGGAATGACGCAAACTGTTCCCATTATCAAGAAAACAAATAATGAAATTGATACGGTAGGAATTGCATTTTTAAATCATCAAGGAAAGTACTTAACGAAGATTCCTAAAACCGATGTGAAGTTTTTCAACCTTATTAATAAGTCAAAAAATACAGGTCGGATGATACTACACCTTGTTCTTTCTCCAAAAAAATCTGATAAAAAGCCAAATACGTCTGTTTTCGTACAAAATGCAAAGAGAAAAATTAGTGTTGATTTCCAAAAAGGTAAATTTATTTTTAATATAGATGTAAGTATGAATGTATCCTTAATTGAAAAAACCAACGGAAACTTAACTAAAACTCGTTTACATGGTAATAAGAATATAGGTAGATTGGAACATGAAATCCAGGAAGAGTTCAATAAAAAATTACAAGGCATGTTACAGGATATGCAGAGAAATAAAATTGATCCAATTGGTTTATCGTTACACGCTAGAGCTTTTCAATATAAAGAATGGAAAAAGGTAAAAGAAGATTGGTTGCGCGCTTTTTCAAAAGCTAAAATACGTGTGAATACACATGTTAAAATAAAAGATACAGGAACAATTAGGAATTAAACTATCTAGATTATTTTTAGCCAAGAAAACTTCCCCCTCAATTTGGGTGAAGGTGCAAAGTTTCTCAAGAGATAAACAGAGGCATGAATATATGAGGAAATATTATGAGGCTACTAGTAATTCCTGTAATTCATGATATACCGAAAAGGCGAAGTCTCCAAAGAGACTCCGCCTTTTCAACGTACAATGAACTTCAACAAAATGGTTTAGTTTTAAAGCCATCGATTAAACTTCCTAATGTATATTTTCTTTATAATTTCAGTAACTAGAGCATATATTGTTAAAATTCCAAATAACCACGGGAAATAATACAACGGAAGTGGAGTTAAGCCAATTTGGGTACTTAACCTGGTAAATGGAAGGGAAATCCCTATAATCATAACTAAACCTGTAAGTATCAAAACAGGTCTAGCAGCCGTACTTTGTAGAAAAGGAATATGTTGAGTACGAATCATATGCACAATTAATAATTGTGTTAGTAACCCTACTACGAACCAACCCGTTTGAAATAAGGATTGCATTTCAGGAATATTTGCACCAAATATATTCCACATTACAATAAAAATGATTATATCAAAAACACTACTTACCGGCCCAATAAAAATGATAAAACGAAATAAATCTTTTGTATCCCAACTTCTTGGTTTCACTAAAAATTCATTGTCTACTTTATCCCATGGAATTGAAAGTTGGGATAAATTATATAGTAAGTTTTGACATAATATTTGAATTGGTAACATTGGAAGAAAAGGAAGAAATGCGCTAGCAATTAATAAACTTAATACATTTCCAAAATTTGAACTTGCTGTCATCTTAATATACTTCAGTATATTTCCAAACGTTGTCCGCCCTTCCACAATAGCATCTTCTAATACATGTAAATTCTTTTCTATAAGTATAATATCTGAACACTCTTTAACGATATCATCTGCTGTATGGATAGATACACCAACGTCAGACTGTTTTAAAGCAAACACATCGTTAATTCCATCCCCCATAAATCCAACTGTATGGCCATTCATTTGAAGTGCCTTAATAATACGAAATTTTTGACTAGGATTTAATTTTGCGAACACACTTGTTTTACTTGCAAGTTTTACTAATGCTTTATCAGGAAGACTATCAATTTCATAACCCAGTACTGGTTCTCCTATATACAAGCCCATTTTCCTACATACATTTCTTGTCACGGACTCATTATCACCAGTTAAAATTTTCACTTGTACCCCTTTCTTTTGTAGAGTATGAAGTGCAGCCATAGCCGATTGTTTGGGTGGATTTGAAAAACCAACATATCCAACAAGTATCATATCTGATTCATCATCAATAGAGTAACTCCCCACTTTATCACTCTTTAACTGCTTATATGCAACTGCAACAACACGCATCCCCCGTTCCTGCCAGAGTTCAATTAAGTGTTTATTTTTACGTTGGATTTCATCTGTAATAGGAATTATCTTATTATTTTCTTTTATATAACTACAAATTGATATAACTTCTCTAACAGCACCTTTACATAGCATTATTCGTTCGTTAGCATTTGTTTCTACAACAACTGAAACTCGTCTTCGATTAAAATCAAATGGGCATTCATCTATTTTTGAGTATTGAGATATATCATATTCACTACTATCTCTTACATAACGCATAACCGATAGATCAATTTCATTTTTATATGCTGTATGAAAGTAGCCATTTAAATACGCTAATTTCAAAACCTCATCCGACTTCTCTCCATTAGTATCTGTATGGCATACCAGGTCCATTTTATCTTCTGTCAATGTGCCTGTTTTATCGGTACAGAGAATATCCATAGCTCCGAGATTATGGATAGAAGATAGTTGTTTTACAAGTACCTTCTTTTTACTCATATTAATAGAACCTTTAGCCAAATTAGCGGTTACAATCATTGGAAGCATCTCTGGAGTAAGTCCAATCGCTACAGCTAAAGCGAATAAAAATGCCTCATACCAATTCCCATTTATAAATCCATGTATTATCATAACAATAGGTGTCATGATAATCATAAATTTAATTAATAGCCAGCTAACTTTGCTTACCCCTTTATCGAATCTAAAATCAGATTTCTTGTTCAGTTTAAACTGATTCTTTGCTATTGAACCAAAGTAAGTATCTGTTCCAGTACCCACAACTATTGCTTTTGCGGTACCACTTATAATATGAGTTCCCATAAAACAGAGATTTTCCAATTCGATCAAATTTTGGATTTTTCTAATTTTACGTTTTTTGTACATATGGAAATACTGATTTGTTTTAACAATGGGTAATGCTTCCCCTGTTAGTGATGATTGATTTACAAGTAAATTTTCCGATGAGATGATTCGTACATCTGCAGGTACAATATTCCCGCCAGATAATTCTATAATATCCCCTGGTACAAGATTCTCAAGAGCAACTTGTACCTTTCCACTTTCTTCTAATACCGCCCTCTTATTTTCCTTATATAAAACATCTCCCCCCCTGAGAACAGTTACCTTTTCATATACAAGATTTTTTAATTTTTCTATAGACTTCTGAGAACGAATTTCTTGTATGAACCGAATTAAAACACTTACAGCCACCATAATGCCTACAATAATAGTACCCTTTATATCATTAGTAAGAAAAGATAACATCCCTAATATGATTAGAAGAGAAATAAACGGACTTCTAAAAGAATTAAATAATGTAATATACCATTTTATCCTTTTTTGATAAATCACTTTATTTTCCCCATATACTTCAAGCCGCTTAGTAGCTTCTTCCTGAGAAAGTCCATGAGACGATGTTTTAAAAAAAGCAAACGTCGACTCAACATCACTTTTTGCAATTTCACTTAGCATTTTATAATTTTTGCCTAGTACTTCCTGATTATAAAAAGATTTTTTTTTATTAGATCGCAACAACTTAACCTCCTACCCATTAAATAAAATCCCCCTGTTTTTTCAAAATATAATTTTAAAGCTACATTTTTATAATCATCCTGAATTTTTAATCAAATTTAGAAGTGCAATTGCACTTAAATAGTATTATTCTCACCGTAAAAAGTAATTTTTATTTATCAGTTTCCTCTTATTAGCAGCAAAACTTTTGAATATAATGTGGTCTGTCGCAAGTATAATAGTGTAGACGCTTTATTTATTATTTTTGAAGTTAGTTTTAACTATATAATGGATTATGAAGGCCCATAAAAATCCTAAAACAGCTCCTATTAATACATCCAGCGGATAATGTACTCCTACCCAGACCCTTGAAAAAGCAATTAAAAAAGCTAACAATAAAAATGCTTTCCCTAAACGTTTTTCATATAAGCATAAAGTTATAGCTATTGCGAAGGCACTTGTAGCATGATCACTAGGAAAAGAGGCATTAGCCGTATGCTCAACAAGTTGTTTTATATTCAACTGAGAAACAAATGGTCGTTCTCTATAAAAAAACAATCCAATAATTCTATTCAACACAAAAGCAAAACAGCATGCTATTATAGCTTGAATTACACAGGTTCTATTTTTATATTTTTTGTTTAACCAAAGAATCATAAATAATAGTATGAACATATACTGAGCATATTCAGCAAAAAAGATCATTAAATAATCGATGTATACATTTCCTTTCACATGCTCATTTATATACCGAAATCCATTATAATCTAGATTGTTTATTAAATTTAACATTTCTCCTCCATAAGCAAATATATTATCTGCTTTTTTATTGAAAATTGAGATATTTATTAACAGTCCCATTGCTATTAAATTAGCCATTAAAGAACTTCCGCCAAAACCAATAAATGGAAGGAGGGTACCTGTAAGAGGGAACATTCCCGTGTCACCTCCTAAATTAACAATAGATTGAAGACCTATCATACTCCCGATTCCTATTGATATTAGACTTCCAAATTGACTTTTACACTCTTGAACAATCTTAAAAGAGCGAAGTACTATAGTTAATAAACCAGTTAATATGATTAGTACCCCTATAATTCCAAGCTCCTCAGATACAATTGACATAATAAAATCAGTATGAGGCTCAGGTAAAAAACCTTCCTTTTGAATACTATTTCCATATCCACGTCCACTAACTCCACCAGATCCTATGGCAATAAATGAATTTACAAGTTGGTAACCATCCCCTTTTGCATCAAGAAATGGATTGAACACCGTTGTAATACGTGCCATTTGAACATCAGATAAACCAAACCTAAAAAGAAAGTATAAAGTCGGTACCCAAACAATTGAAGTAACAGCTATCCATTTCATTAAAATAGAAATGTTTATTCCAGAACATATAAACATACTTGCCCCTATTCCTGAAATTAATAATGCAGAACCTAGATTGGGTTGTTTGTATATCAAAAAGAACGTAAACATTAAAAACAAAATAACTTTACCACTGCCTTACCAATATGATTTTTGCACCTCTTGACGCTTTGAAAAAAAACCTGCTAGTACAATAATCACACCCAGTTTAATAAATTCTGCAGGCTTTATTCCAAATATCCAAGATTGTGCATTATTAACAACTTTCCCTTTCCATAAAACTAAAAATAGTAATACAATACTTACCATTACAATACACACGGAAACGATGCGTTTTTTCCATATATGAAAAGGTAGTCCTATACAAATTATTAACCCTATTACTCCTAAAAAAGTTTATTTAATTGAGAGCGAAAAAAGAAATCACCACTATAACCATAATTTTTTACTGCAACAATTGAGCTAGCACTATACATCATCATAATTCCAAATATAATTGTAACGATAAGCGAAAACACCAACGGATAATCCAGTAACTTGAATATTTTTTTCATTTCTATTCTCTCTTTCTCCATGCTTCCAAGAATCTTGTCTACAAACTTTACGGGAACGAACCTAGGTATAAAAACTTAATATAAATTTTTTATAAGCCTAATAACGTTTTTGCAATGGTAAAGTACAGAATTAACCCCGTCCCATCGACTAATGTCGTAATGAACGGACCTGAAATAACAGCTGGATCCAACTTTAACTTATTTAGAATCAAGGGTAATACAGATGAAACAATAGACGACCAAATAACAATGAATAATCCAGTTATAGCTACAACTTGTGCGACTTCTGTACCTACGCCTAAAGTGTACGCACGAATTAATGCCGCCACGGCTAATGTAAGCCCAAGTAAAATACCTACTAATGCTTCTTTTTTCATAACACGAAATATATCTTTAAATTTCACCTCATTTAGAGCTACAGCTCGAACCAATGTAGTTACGACCTGTGTACCTGTATTTCCACCAGTTCCAATTAACAAGGGAATAAAAAAAGCCAGTGCAACTACATGAGTCAAAGTTTCTTCATAATGTCGAAGTACAGAACCAGTATATGCTTCTGCTACAAACAGAAGTAATAACCAACCTATACGTTTACGGTATATTTGCCAAATAGAGGTTTCGAAATACGGCTTATCTAATGGGGTGCTCCCTCCTAATTTTTGAATATCTTCAGTTGCTTCTTCTTCGAAAACATCCATTGCATCATCGAAGGTTATGATACCTATCATCCGATTATCCATCGTTGTTACAGGTATAGCGGATAAATCATAATCCATTAGCTTTTGTACAGCTTCCTGTTGGTCTAGGTCCACTGAAACTGAAATAACATCCGATGCCATTATTGATGATAAAGTTTTATCATCTGAAGCTAGCAATAATTCACGAATAGAAACAATTCCATTAAGCTGACCACGCGTATCAAGAACATAAATATACGAAATTGATTCTACCCCTGCCCCAATTTTTCTAATATGCGACAGCGTATCTTTCACTTTCCAATTTTCCCTGGCAGCAATATAGTCAATTGTCATCAAACTACCCGCTGTTCCAGATTGAAAAACCAACAGACTTCTAATTCTTTGTTGAGATTCTTTAGACAAAAGTTGTATCAGTTTTTCAGCCTGTAGTGGATGAATTGAAAGAATTACATCAACAAGGTCATCAATAGATTGCCTAGCTAATAGCTCTTCCCCTTTATCCACAGGCACGTTGGTGCAAATATTATATTGCTCCTCTGGAGTAAGGTAACTAAGAATTTTCGCACCTTTTTCAGCAGGAAAATATTTCATTAAAGATATCTGATCTTTATGGTGAAGATCTTTCATTTCCATCGCAATATCATAGGATTGAATTTTTATTAGCTCTCGCACTAAATGTATATCTTTTGTTGCTAATAATTGTTGTAAGCATTTTTTCATCGTAATTCCTCCTTAAGGACAGTGGTACTTGTTATCATTTTCCCACTTCTGGGAAAACAAATTTCTTAATAAATATGGGATCAATATCATCAATCATTAGTTTTCCCCCCTTTTATAAGAGATTTATTACAAATAAAATTTTGCATATAAAAAACCTCCCCTAGTGATTCAACTAAAGGAGGTTGATTTAAAAAAGACATAGCTAAATAAAGCTCATTCCCCCTAGTTGAGTTTTGGCACTATACAACGTAAAGGATGAATCATTCATCACTTAGCTATCTTAAGAAGAGCCTTAATCCGACAATTCCTGTTCTACCCATTGGCATCTTTCGATATTTTTGGGCAATAGCCTGTGTTTGTATAGGAGCCTCACCTAACAGGTTATAAATATTTAAAATTTTTGTTCGTTTCGTGTTAAATCATATCCACTATTTTTGAGCTTGTCAAGTAATAATAAAACTTATTTCTTCATTTTTTGATATCATACCATTCCCAAATCATAGATATAAACAACTGTATACTAATTTATATTTATACAACGAACTTTACAATTCATGCGCTAAATTTTCTAAACTATAAACTATTAAATTAATTTTTTTTTATTATTACACGTGTCCTGACGCTTTATAATTGAATATTGGTGTAAAAATAAAATATTTAAAACAAAAACGTCCGATAGATAACAAAAATTTCAACTTGATTTCCTCTCACTTTCGATATAATCTGTATCTTGAAAAGGGATGAATTTTAAACTCATTATTTTCACATTAGATAAACACACAACATTTAATTTGCTTATTAGTGCAAATAAAATATGTCTCTGTTAGGTGAGGCTCCTGTATAGAGAAACGCTGCTACCCAAAAATGTCGAGAGACGCCAATGGGTCAACAGGAACGGTCGAATTAAGGCCCTTCTTAAGGTAGCTGGTTTTAAACCTATGCTGTACAGTGCTAAAACTCAATGAGGGGGACCTTTATGATAAAACGACTTGTTTAGCTTTTTCCTAACAAGGTTTCTTTGTCTTGAAAAAGGCCTTTACTCATATGAGTAAAGGCCTTTTAAATGTGAATATAGTACAAAAAGAAAGGGTGAATCTTCATGAAAAAAATTGAATCTATCAAAATAAAATAAAAGTTCTCCCTCCTCTTCCCATATTCATATTTCTAATAATTACACGCATTTTAGAGTAGCGTATAAAAAAAGAACTACAATGATAAAGAATAATTTACCTCTTGAATTTCAGAGTTTAACAAAATTTTATGCAGTGAATATGGGGAAATTATGTCCGTTATTCGAATTATAATATTTATTTATATTAATTATATATTAAAAATAAAATTAACTTATTCAAAACAATATGTAAAATTATTCAAAGATATCATAACCACATTTTTTACTCAATACGCGTGAGAATTGCTCAATGTTTAGAATTAATAATTGAAGTACATATTATCTATGAGGTGCCTGTTCACTCTATTTAGTATGTTTTTTGATTTTCATTATTTAGAGACCTCATAAGCAAGTGGTGATAACGATCACTTGCTTTTAACATTATTATATTCTTAATATGTGATTTATCACATTGATGATACTGCTCACCAAATGTTCACAAAAATACTTACACAGTATTTTTTCGTTCAACTGGGCTTACAAATAAATATATAAATAATATCAATTTTCCATCCCAATTTATTATGTCATTTTTACTTAATCACTTAAAGAAAGCGAAATTACAGCCAACTAGCCAATCCATTGAATTCGCCTCTTTTTGCTCGAAAATTGTTCTACAACTATTACTCAAAATAACGTCTATCAAAACATTTCATTATCGAGCAGTTACATTCTACATGAAATTCCTTTCTAATATTCCTCGGTATTGTTTTGTATTCTTCTGCTATAATTCCCTCACTTATGAATGTAATTATCCGTTCTAATTTTAGGTTTTTTTGTAAAAAAACAAAAAATAAGAGCGTATATTGCAAAATAATTCAACATACACTCTTATAAAACCTTATGTGTTTTAATAATTTCAATAATTTAAGGGTATACCAAAATTTTACATTTTAAATCCACCTATTAACTCCTGTAATTCTTCGGCCATTTGTGCTAATTGAATTGCTGAAGAATTTATCTCTTCCATGGAAGCATGTTGTTCTTCGGATGAACCAGCTATAGTTTGCATAC
>NZ_JBIYCW010000021.1:0-76589 GCF_044908115.1 Bacillus sp. RC51
ATGATCAGGTTGATAGGTTCGAGGTGGAAGCATGGTGACATGTGGAGCTGACGAATACTAATAGATCGAGGACTTAACCATATAATATGAAGCAACGTTATCTAGTTTTGAGAGAATATAAAAAACTTATTGACTTTCTAAGTGAATCAAGTATAATAATGTTTGTCTCAATCGAATATAGTCTGGTAATGATGGCAGAGAGGTCACACCCGTTCCCATACCGAACACGGAAGTTAAGCTCTCTAGCGCCAATGGTAGTTGGGACCTTGTCCCTGCGAGAGTAGGACGTTGCCAGGCAAAATGGAGGATTAGCTCAGCTGGGAGAGCACCTGCCTTACAAGCAGGGGGTCGGCGGTTCGATCCCGTCATCCTCCACCATATATGTCGGAGGGGTAGCGAAGTGGCTAAACGCGGCGGACTGTAAATCCGCTCCTTCGGGTTCGGCAGTTCGAATCTGCCCCCCTCCACCATTTCTTAATTATTGGGCTATAGCCAAGCGGTAAGGCAACGGACTTTGACTCCGTCATGCGCTGGTTCGAATCCAGCTAGCCCAGCCATTAAGAGCCATTAGCTCAGTTGGTAGAGCATCTGACTTTTAATCAGAGGGTCGAAGGTTCGAATCCTTCATGGCTCACCATTTTCTTAAAAAATATGCGGGTGTGGCGGAATTGGCAGACGCACTAGACTTAGGATCTAGCGCCTTTGGCGTGGGGGTTCGACTCCCTTCACCCGCACTTTTAATAAAATAACTCAAACATGTCTTGCGGAAGTAGTTCAGTGGTAGAATACAACCTTGCCAAGGTTGGGGTCGCGGGTTCGAATCCCGTCTTCCGCTCCAATTTTCAGTATGACATGCCGGGGTGGCGGAACAGGCAGACGCACAGGACTTAAAATCCTGCGGTGGGTGACCACCGTGCGGGTTCGACCCCCGCCCTCGGCACCATATGCGCCCGTAGCTCAATTGGATAGAGCGTTTGACTACGGATCAAGAGGTTAGGGGTTCGACTCCTCTCGGGCGCGCTTTTATTAACGGGAAGTGGCTCAGCTTGGTAGAGCACCTGGTTTGGGACCAGGGGGTCGCAGGTTCAAATCCTGTCTTCCCGATTTTCCCAAAAACATGGGGCCTTAGCTCAGCTGGGAGAGCGCCTGCCTTGCACGCAGGAGGTCAGCGGTTCGATCCCGCTAGGCTCCACTTTATTTTTTATATGTCGGAGGTATACCCAAGTTCGGCTGAAGGGATCGGTCTTGAAAACCGACAGGCGGCGAGAGTCGCGCGGGGGTTCGAATCCCTCTACCTCCTCCATTTTTTTAAAAAGTGGTTTAGTTACATATAAAAATGAATAAGATATTAATTTTTCCTTCATGGAGGTATACCCAAGTTCGGCTGAAGGGATCGGTCTTGAAAACCGACAGGCGGCGAGAGTCGCGCGGGGGTTCGAATCCCTCTACCTCCTCCATTTATTTTTAAAACATAATATCGTCGCGGGGTGGAGCAGTACGGTAGCTCGTCGGGCTCATAATCCGAAGGTCGCAGGTTCAAATCCTGTCCCCGCAACCAATGGTCCCGTGGTGTAGTGGTTAACATGCCTGCCTGTCACGCAGGAGATCGCCGGTTCGACCCCGGTCGGGACCGCCATTTTATGTTGGCTCGGTAGCTCAGTCGGTAGAGCAGAGGACTGAAAATCCTCGTGTCGGCGGTTCGATTCCGTCCCGAGCCACCATTTTTTTGTTTTTTTTATGCCGGCTTAGCTCAATTGGTAGAGCAACTGACTTGTAATCAGTAGGTTGGGGGTTCAAGTCCTCTAGCCGGCACCATTTAGGGGCATAGTTTAAAGGTAGAACTGAGGTCTCCAAAACCTCCAGTGTGGGTTCAATTCCTACTGCCCCTGTAAAGTATATGGGCCTATAGCTCAGCTGGTTAGAGCGCACGCCTGATAAGCGTGAGGTCGATGGTTCGAGTCCATTTAGGCCCACCATATATATTCCGCAGTAGCTCAGTGGTAGAGCTATCGGCTGTTAACCGATCGGTCGTAGGTTCGAGTCCTACCTGCGGAGCCATGGCCCGTTGGTCAAGTGGTTAAGACACCGCCCTTTCACGGCGGTAACACGGGTTCGAATCCCGTACGGGTCATAAAAAAAGAGTCAGCATATTGCTGACTCTTTTTTATTATGTATAAGCCTCTTTTTATCACCTTATTTTTCTGAAATAAATAAAGGGATTTAGGAAAAGCTATGGTATGTATTAAAAGGAGGAGATGAAAAATGACGCAAGTTAGAGAACTTATGAGTACTCATATCGTACATTGTACACCATTAGACAATGTATATGAGGCAGCTGTAAAAATGAAAGAAGAATCGGTTGGATTGATTCCTGTTATTGAAAATAAACAAGTTGTTGGGCTTGTTACTGATCGAGACTTAGTTGTTCGTGGGATTGCTGAAAAACATCCTGGATCTAATCAAATTACAAATGTAATGACAACAAACATTGTTTCAGTTTCTCCAGATGATTCTATTGAAAAAGCTACAGAATTAATGGCACAATATCAAATTAGACGGTTACCGGTTGTTGAGAGCGGTCAACTTGTTGGGATGCTAGCACTAGGTGATTTAGCTATAAGAAAATCAGCAGATGATCAAGCAGGGTTTGCTTTAAGTGAAATCTCAGAGCATACGGAATAAACTATTTATAAAGATCAGATACATTATTCTAGTATATACGGATTAAACTAATATGTTAGCGTGATGTATCTGAGACATTATATAATAAGTATAGCGTCAATATTTTTGACAGTTTTTTTAAATTTGTCATTCCTGATTTTTAATAAGAGAAAAAATGATATACTGAGAGATATAAGTATTATGATAGATTTTGAATATAACAATATTTATCGTTAATGATGTAATAATGAATTAATATTTCCTACATAGATAAAGTGAAACTTTAATTATTGGGGGGGTCCATCCCAAAATAATTATTAGTTGAACCAATCGGGCTTTTATGGGCAGTTTTATCTCCTACCTAACTTCCTCGCATTCGCAGAATTTTGAGGTGGGAGTCTTACTGCCCGCAAATAGCGGGATAAAAAGGGAAGGGGAATTATATGAGGGCTGTACAGGGCGATCCAAATTGGAATTTGGTTACAGATACATATATAGAACCAAATGATTTCGCTGAGTTATTTTCTTTGCTTGTACCTTGTCATCCAAAAGGTGAAGGGAAAGAGCGAACTATATTAGTATGGAAAGAAAAAGAATTTTATAAAGAAGAAAATTTAGCGCCATTTATCGTATATGGCATGAATAAAGTAAAGAATTTACCGCAGTTTCATAAAGATGAAATTCCAACTCTAGTACGTATTCTTCGTTTATGTCAAGAGATTGGTTGGTATGAAGAGGCAAATGCTTTTATGATAACCCAAGGGCTAGATGAATTTGTCCGAACTTCATTGGAGTATGAAACATGGGATCTTTTGACGAAAGCAGTTGCTTTAAACTATTTAATTATTAAATATCGTATTGGTGAATTAACAGCTGAGGATGTAGAAATTTGGGATCGAGTTAAATTTAATGAGAAATGTATAACAGATTGCAAACATCTATTATCTCATAAAGAAGTATTGGAATTTACATTCTTTTATATGTGTAAGCGAGCTAAGCTACTGTCAAAAGAGCAATTAAATAGTGATATGATGAGTCTGGCAATGTATTGTAATACTTTTGTGTATGATTTATATACACATGACTTATTACGGAAGTATCGTAAGTGTACAGACTTCCTATCATATTATGGACCTAGTCAAGCGGTTTTAGCTTGTCAAAGAGCTGTACTTTCACAAATTTCCGATCGATTAGACCCTTTAAAGACAACTCATGTAGATGATTATTTATATGTGATGAAAGAAATGATGGAGCATATGACGATAGGGGTAATGGATCGGTATGGTCATTTTATTGGAAAGCTACTATCATATGTACCATTTTTCGAAATGATCCAAGTTCCACAGCATGCATATTACTGTGAAGAATTACTGTATATTTGTAAGGGAATTGAATACAAAGAAGAAATACTACGCAATTATATATTTATACAATTACATGATTGTTTACCATCATTCTTTAAACTATTTCTTAAAAATAAGCGTTATGCAACGATTCATGATATTCTTTTCTATTGGTGCGACGATGAACAAAGAATGAGCTTAGAGAAAAAATATAATCTTAGTTTTATTTATGAAAAATATGCTTGCGGATAAACCTTATTTTACATATTAAAAATTAATATAAATTAAAAAGGATCTCAAGTTTATGTGAGATCCTTTTTTGTTAGTAAAGCAAGGAGAAAGTAACTAAGATAAGAAATAACATTCCATAAAGGAGAAATTGTGCAGTATAACTTCTTTGTATACCAAAAAAAGTATTCATTTTTTCATATAAATTCAATATATATTTCATTGGATTATCTTTGAAAGATTGGTACACAGTGTCTCCTCTTTCTAAGCTTCTTGTTCATGTTTTTGGTTATTAGGAACATGAACGTATCTAGCTATGAATAATAAAACACCTATAAAGAATACAGGAAGTACGGTAGATAAATAAAAACCATTACTAATTATATTTGTTATAAGAGCACTTAAAAGAAAAATAACATTATAAATATGGGCAATTTTTTGTTTTAGCCGCATTTGTAATGCTTCCATAATGATTTCTAAAGCAACAAAAGCAATAATAATAGATAAAAATACAGTGTTCGTATTATAAATGATTAAACAACAGATTAAACCTAAAAAGGCCAGGTATTCAATAAAGAGAGGTATATTGCGTGGCATATAATTTACCTAACTAAATATGGCAGTGGGTTTACTGCATTTGTTTTTTCAAAATTCCATTCCCCATTATGTAATTCAAAATGGAGATGTTGCCCGTATGAATGACCTGTGTTTCCCATATGACCTACTAATTGTCCAGTTTGTACTTGATCACCAGCTTGTACAGTGCGATCCTTCATATGAGCATAAACTGTTGTATATAATTTCCCATTTATTTGATGGGCGATGAACACGACATTGCCGTAGCTAGCCGAATAATAAGATTTCACAACCTTACCTGCAGCAGCAGCTTGAATAGAGACATTTCCTTGTGCTGCTATATCTATACCATAATGCATTTGCTCCCAGCGCATATCAAAAGTGGAGCTGATTTTCCCTTGAGTAGGGAATTTGAAAACTGCTGGAATTGATGCAGGTTGAGCTGTTTTAGCTTGTGGTTGATTTTGCACTACATAGTGTTTTGCTACATATCCGTATCCTGTGCCAAAACGAATTTTATACCAAGTACCTACCGTTTCTACTACTTGTACTTGTGTACCATTTTGTAATGAGCCAAGTAGAGTGCCACTTGTGCTAGCATTGCTACGCACATTTAATTTTGGTGTTGCAACAGTATAAGAAGGAGAACCTTGTACTGTTACACCTTTTACTAGAGGTGTGGATCCATTAGATACAAATGTTTTTTGTACGTAACCAATTTGACCGTTATGTAATATTTTGTACCAATCTCCTTGTTCACCTTGAATGGTAATGAATTGACCATTTGGTAATATATCTAGAATAGAAGACTCTGTATTAGGTTCAGAACGAACGTTTAATGCGTTTGCATTTACGATATATTGAGACTTTGGTTGAACATTTTTTTTGAATAGAATTGCATCTTTTTTCATATAGCCTGTTTTGTTGTTAACAGATACTTTATACCAATCTTGAACTGTTTCAAGAATAGTAACCGGGCTATTAAATCGAATGGTATCAACTATTGCACTGTCTGTATGGCTATTTTGATGTAGTGCAACGTTGTCAATTTTTACATATCCAGTTTTTACTGTAGATGGTTGCTTAGCAGCCGCTGTTTGTATATCGGATTCTCCCATAGAAGGAAGTAAAGAAGCAATTGCGATAGTAGTTGCTGTTAAAGCTGTGGCTTTCATATTCATGTAATAAAGACCTCCTCTAGTTGTATAGTTGTAATTTTATTATAGTATAAAGATATAATATATTGGTCGTATTCACATAAATGTAATATGAAATCAATAAAAATAATGTCAGAAGAGAGATTCGTATATAAATATTGTATATATCATTTGTGAGGTCGCATTTATATTTGTTTAACACGTTAAGAATTAATTCTTAATTAAGAAAATTAAAACAGTTGATGATGTCTTATGGCGATGTTATACTGACAGTGATAATTTTATAGTTTGCTAGGAGGGCTGGTGTTGCCAGCTGAGAGTAGGGCCATAAGCCTTTGATCCTTTTTATTACCTGATCTAGATTATGCTAGCGTAGGGAAGCAATTCGGACATTAACAATGAGTCCCCGTTTCTTTGCGTATAGAAACGGGGCTTTTTTATTTGAAAATTTCATATTAACACCACTAGGGGTGCTTTTCGTGCTGAGAGAGGAATAATCCTTAACCCTTACAACACCTGATCTAGATAATACTAGCGAAGGGAAGTGGAACAACGAATAAATTATAATTTTATTTGCTGTAACCACTTCTTATATACAGAAGTGGTTTTTTTATTGAGATAAATAGATATATAGGAAGGGGAATTATTAATGAAATTTTGTGAAAGATTATTTGATACGGTGCAGCCTGTTTGGGAGAAAAGTCATAATCATCCGTTTGTAGTAGGTATGGGGGATGGTACGTTGGAAAAAGACAAATTCCAGTACTATATTATTCAAGATTATTTATATTTGTTAGATTATGCAAAGCTATATGCAATTGGGGTTGTAAAGGCAACGAATCCACAAGTTATGGCAAAATTTGCAGAGCAAATTGATGGGATTTTAAATGGAGAAATGACGATCCATAAACAGTATGCAAATAAACTTGGCATTACTGTAGAGGAGATAGAATCTGCGAAACCATCTGCTAAAAATTTAGCCTATACAAATTACATGATGTCTGTATCTCAAAATGGCACACTTGCAGAATTAATATCAGCTTTACTTCCATGTATGTGGAGCTATTGGGAGATCGGAAAGCGTTTAAATGATATTCCTGGAGCAAGCGATCATGAGTTCTTTGGAGAGTGGATTCAAGGATATTGTTCTGAAGAATACGGTAACCTTTGTATTTGGTTAATAGATTTATTAAATGAAATGGCAGTTGGAAAGTCAGAGAAAGAGCTAGACCGATTAGAGGAAATTTTCTTATATTCCAGCCGATTTGAATATTTATTCTGGGATATGGCTTATCTTAAGGAGATGTGGGGTTTTGAGGAGCAAGAACATACTACAGTTTCATAATGTTT
Source organism: Bacillus sp. RC51 (assembly GCF_044908115.1). Taxonomy (NCBI): domain Bacteria; kingdom Bacillati; phylum Bacillota; class Bacilli; order Caryophanales; family Bacillaceae; genus Bacillus; species Bacillus sp. RC51. The sequence goes on from NZ_JBIYCW010000021.1 coordinate 7,316, forward strand.
CCTTTCATTATGATGAGAAACCAATCATCGATGAATTAAATGCTTCTATACAAGATAAAGAGTTTGTAAGTATTATCGGACCGAGTGGATGCGGGAAAAGTACTTTATTTCGCCTTATTACAGGCTTAGAAGAGGCAAGTACTGGACAGATAGAGCTGACAAAAACAAAGAGTCATCCTGTAGGGTATATGCCCCAAAAAGATATGCTCTTGCCGTGGAGGACGATTATTGAGAATGCGGCTCTGCCGCTAGAGTGCCAAGGTGTGCAGAAGAAAGAAGCGCAAGTAAAAGCGAAAGAACTGTTACATAAATTTGGTTTACAAGGGTACGAGAAAAAATATCCGAAAGATTTATCTGGTGGTATGAGGCAACGCGTATCTTTTATCCGAACTTTATTAACAGGCGGGGAGATATTATTGTTAGATGAACCTTTTAGTGCATTGGACGCTTTAACGAAGGCATCTTTGCAAGAATGGTTGTTTGAACAATGGAAAGAGTGGGAAAAAACAATTTTATTTATCACTCATGATGTTGAAGAAGCATTGTTTCTTTCTAATCGAATTTTGGTTGTAGAAAATCAACCGATAGCAACTTTAACTGAGCGAATTGTGCCGCTTGATCGTAACCGAACAAGAAAAGATTTATATAAACCTGAAGTGTTAGCGCTTAAAGAAGAGCTCCTTAGTATGTTACAAAGGCAGGTACTTGTATGATGAATCGCTTGAAGGAGTTATTACCTGCCCTTATATTAAGTGGAATTCTACTTGCTCTATGGGAAGTAGGAGCAAGAATTGTAGATGAGATGTACATTTTGCCATCACCTTCTGCAATTGTAATGAAGATATGGGTGCTGAAAGATATATTATTTACGGTTCATTTACCTGCAACGTTGTATGTCGTTTTAATAGGCATTGTTATTTCTATCGTACTGGGCGTAGGGCTAGCAATGTTAATGAATGCGAGTACGTGGATGGAAAGAGCATTTTATCCGTTATTAGTTGCTTCACAAACAATCCCGATTACTGCGCTTGCGCCGCTCTTCGTTTTATGGTTTGGATATACCATCTGGAGCAAGGTTGTTGTTACCGTTTTAATTACGTTTTTCCCAATTGCGGTCAATACGTATGATGGACTGCGTAGTACGAAAAAAGAATGGGAGGAGCTCTTAGTCACGTATGGTGCAACAAAAAAAGATATTTTTCTAAAGCTAAAGTTGCCATCTGCTCTTCCTTACTTTTTCTCAGCGTTAAAAATTGCAGTTCCGCTTAGTGTGATCGGGGCAGCAATTGGAGAATGGCTCGGTGCACAAGCTGGGCTTGGATATTTCAGTAAAAGAATGATGACACAGTTAGACGGAGCTGGTGTATTTGCACCAATTGTATTGTTATCATTATTAGCTATTTTCTTCGTCATACTTATTTCCACATTAGAAAAGAAATTCATTAGTTGGAGGAAACATTCATGAAATTATTAAAACGCATCTTTGTGTTTACATTATTAGTTGCAATGATTGCAGGATGTTCGAGTAACTCGGCATCAGATAAGAATAAATCAGAAAAAGAAATAACAGTAATGCTTGATTGGTACCCGAATGCGGTACATAGCTTTATTTATACGGCAATTGAAAAAGGATACTTTAAAGAAGAAGGAGTCAAGGTGAATATTAAATTCCCTTCTAATCCGACTGATCCATTAACGCTAGCGGCAGCAGGGAAAGTGACCGTTGGCTTGTATTATCAACCAGATGTTGTCATGGCAAAAGCAAATGAACAAATTCCAGTGAAATCAATTGGAGCTGTCGTACGTTCGCCGTTAAATCATGTTGTATCGCTGAAATCAGCAGGTATTAAGTCACCTAAAGACTTAGAAGGAAAAACAGTTGGATATTCTGGGACCCCTTTAAGTGAAGCATATTTAAAAACGATGGTAAAAGAAGATGGTGGTAATCCAGATACAGTAAAAGTAGTCGATGTTGGATTCGATTTAGTACCAGCGTTAATTACGAAAAAAGTGGATGCTGTAACAGGAGCGTACATTAACCATGAAGTACCTGTTATGCGTCATGAGGGCCATGAACCAGCGTACTTTAATCCAGCTGATTACGGTGTGCCGAATTATCATGAGCTTGTGTTTGTAACAGGTGATAAAACTTTGAAAAAGGATAAAGAAGCATTACAGGCCTTTTTACGTGGTGCGAAAAAGGGATATGATTTCATGAAGAAAAATCCGGATGAAGCATTAAATATTTTATTAGATCATCAAGAAAAAGAAAACTTCCCACTTGTACCAGAAGTTGAAAAAGAAAGTATGAAAATTTTATTAGAGAAGATGGAAACGAAAGATGAGCCATTCTTATCGGATTCAAAAGAGTCATGGGAGAAACAAAATAAATGGTTGAAAGACAAAGGAATGGCGAAAGAAATCGTTCCAGCCAATGAATTATTCGAAAACATTTTAAAGTAGGCGAATGAATATGAAAAATGAGCTTCATGTAATCTCAAATGGCCATATGCCATTTGAAGAATTAGTGAATGTAGCGATGCAAATTGAGAGTGAGATTGATTATTTGCATATTCGTGAGCGTGAGAAGAGCACGAAGGAATTGTATGAAGGTGTGGAAAGTCTTTTGGGGAAAGGCTTTCCGGCATCGAAGATAGTGATAAATGATCGAATTGATATTGCTATTCTATTAAATATTCCGCGTGTGCAGCTAGGATATCGAAGCGCAGATGTAAGGTCGGTGAAAGAAAAGTTTTCTTATTTGCATGTTGGCTATTCAGTACATTCTTTAGATGAAGCGATAGTGGCATTTAAAAATGGAGCGGATTCACTCGTTTACGGTCATGTATTTCCAACGGCTTGTAAAAAGGATGTGCCAGCAAGAGGATTAGAAGAAATTGCTCATATGGCAAGATGCTTATCCATACCAATAACTGCAATTGGTGGGATTACCCCTGAAAATACAGGTGATGTTCTTGCAAATGGTGTAAGTGGCATTGCTGTTATGTCTGGGATTATAAGCAGTAGTAATCCGTATAGCAGGGCGAAATCTTATAAGGAATCAATAAGAAAGTGGGCGGAAAAACATGTGTAAGAAGTATGATGTAGCGATTATTGGCGGAGGTGTAATTGGTAGCTCAGTTGCACACTTTCTAGCAGAAAGAGGGCATAAAGTAGCGATTATAGAGAAACAAAGAATCGCATCTGAAGCTTCGAAAGCAGCTGCTGGTTTGCTCGGTGTTCAGGCAGAATGGGATGCATATGATCCGCTGTTTGAGCTTGCTAGAGAAAGCCGTGCTATATTTCCACAACTTGCAGCAGTTTTACGTGAAAAAACAGGCATCGATATTGGGTATGAAGAAAAGGGCATTTATCGCATCGCTCAAAATGAAGATGAGAAGAAAAGAATTCTTCATATTATGGATTGGCAGCAGAAAACAGGTGAAGATTCCCGATTTCTAACGGGGGACCATTTACGGGAAAAAGAGCCGTTTCTTTCCGAGTCAATTATAGGGGCGGTATATTATCCGAAAGATGGTCAAGTTATTGCACCAGAGCTTACGAAAGCATTCGCACATTCTGCAGCAATTTCCGGAGCTGATATATATGAACAAACAGAAGTGTTTGATATTCGTATTGAAAATAATAAAGTGACTGGAATTGTGACAAACGAAGGTGTAATCACATGTGAAAAAGTCGTTATCGCTGGAGGCTCATGGAGTACGAAATTACTACATTATTTCCATAGTGATTGGGGCACGTATCCTGTGAAGGGTGAAGTTGTTGCAGTAAGAAGCAAGAAACCGCTCTTGAAAGCTCCTATTTTCCAAGAACGTTTTTATATTACACCGAAACGTGGTGGCCGTTACGTAATTGGGGCAACAATGAAGCCTCATACGTTTAATAAGTCTGTACAACCAGAAAGTATTACTTCCATATTAGAGCGTGCCTACACAATATTGCCTGCTTTAAAAGAAGCAGAATGGGAAAGTACGTGGGCTGGGTTAAGACCGCAGTCTAATCATGAAGCTCCTTATATGGGAGAGCATGAAGAAATAAAAGGTTTATATGCTTGTACGGGCCATTATCGAAACGGCATTTTATTAAGTCCTGTTTCTGGTCAGTATATGGCTGATTTAATAGAAGGAAAGCAGGAGAATCACTTGCTAGATTCATTGCTTTCTAAAACGGTTTAGAAAGGGGATGGAAGTTTGAATTTAAAAATTAATGGTAACCAAATTGAAGTACCAGAGAGTGTGAAAACAGTAGCTGGGCTACTTACACATTTAGAGTTAGATAACAGAATTGTTGTAGTAGAACGTAATAAAGATATTTTACAAAAAGATGACCATAACGATACATCTGTTTTTGATGGGGACCAAATTGAGATTGTAACTTTCGTAGGAGGCGGTTGATTATGTTAAACATTGGACAATTTTCATTTCATTCTAGACTTTTATTAGGAACAGGGAAATTCTCTGATTTTGATGTGCAGCAAAAGGCAATTGATGTTTCTGAGGCTGAGATTTTAACATTCGCAGTACGTCGTATGGATATATTTGATGCGAAGCAGCCTAATTTATTAGAGAAACTTGATGTAAAAAAATATACGTTATTACCGAATACAGCAGGAGCAAAAAATGCTGAAGAAGCTGTTCGTATTGCAAAATTAGCAAAAGCTTCTGGACTTTGTGACATGATAAAAGTAGAAGTTATTGGTGATGATAGAACGTTATTACCTGATCCAGTAGAAACGTTAAAGGCATCTGAAATGTTACTAAAAGAAGGATTTATCGTTCTTCCTTACACATCTGATGATGTTGTATTAGCACGCAAACTACAAGAACTTGGTGTGCATGCGATTATGCCAGGAGCATCACCAATTGGATCAGGACTTGGTATTGTAAATCCATTAAATTTAAGCTTCATTATTGAACAAGCGACAGTACCAGTTATCGTTGACGCAGGTATTGGTAGCCCAGCTGATGCGGCATTTGCGATGGAATTAGGAGCGGATGGTGTGTTATTGAATACAGCTGTTTCGGGAGCAAAAGATCCTATTAAGATGGCACAAGCAATGAAATTAAGTATTGAGGCAGGTCGTTTAGGTTTTGAAGCAGGTCGTATTGCACGCAAGCGCTGCGCGACAGCAAGTAGTCCTTTAGAAGGAATGAGCGTAGTTGAATAATCGATATTCTCGCCAAGAGCTATTTTCTCCAATTGGGGAAGAAGGGCAACAAAAGATAAGGACAAAGCATGTACTTATTATCGGTGCAGGCGCATTAGGTAGTGCAAACGCAGAGATGTTTGTAAGAGCAGGCGTTGGTCAAGTAACAATTGTTGACCGTGATTATGTCGATTGGAGTAATTTGCAAAGACAACAATTGTATGCAGAGAGTGATGTAGAGAATAATCTTCCGAAGGCTGTAGCGGCAAAAAAACGTCTAGAAGAGGTTAATAGTGAAGTAAGAGTAGAAGCTCGCGTTCAGGATGTAACGGCTGAAGAGTTGGAAGAACTCGTTACAAATGTTGATGTAATCATCGATGCGACTGACAATTTCGAAACACGTTTCATTGTGAATGATATATCGCAAAAATATTCTATTCCATGGGTTTATGGGGCATGTGTAGGGAGTTACGGTCTTTCTTATACTATTCTTCCAGGAAAAACGCCATGTTTATCTTGTTTATTACAATCGATTCCGCTTGGCGGAGCGACATGTGATACAGCGGGGATTATATCGCCTGCTGTGTCTCTTGTCGTTTCTCATCAAGTAACGGAAACACTTAAACTGTTAGTAGAAGATTATGACTCACTTCGAGATGGGCTTGTATCATTTGATGTATGGAAAAATGAATATTCATGTATGAATGTGCAAAAGCTTCGTAAACATAATTGTCTATCGTGTGGTGAACAGGCAGTATATCCATATTTAAATAAGGAAAACACTTCAAAAACAGCAGTGTTATGCGGGAGAAATACAGTTCAAATTAGACCACCTCATAAAGAGGAAATGGATTTTGAACAATATAAAAAATTGCTGAATGATCGTGTGACTGATTTAAATGTAAATCCATATTTATTATCATTTTCGGTTGAAGAAAAGAGATTAGTTGCTTTTAAAGATGGCCGTGTACTTGTACATGGAACGAAAGATATAAGCGAAGCGAAAACAATTTATCATCGCTATTTTGGGTAGAAAAGGATGAGTGGAATGAAAGTGAATAAAGCTTTAACAATTGCAGGGTCTGATAGCGGAGGCGGCGCTGGGATTCAGGCGGATTTAAAAACATTCCAAGAGCTTGGTGTGTATGGAATGACGGCTATTACAGCAATTACTGCTCAAAATACGCTTGGCGTTCAAGGGGTATATCCTGTTTCTTTAGAAGGAATTACGGAACAGCTGAATTCAATTGGTACGGATTTAACGCCAGATGCTGTAAAACTAGGAATGTTATTTAGCAGTGAAATTATTCAAATTGTTGCAGAACATATTAAAAAATTCGGCTGGAATAATATTGTGCTAGATCCTGTTATGATTGCAAAAGGCGGGGCATCATTATTACAACAAGAAGCAGTACAAGCATTAAAGGAATATTTATTACCAGTAGCAACTGTTGTAACACCGAATGTTCCTGAAGCAGAAGTGTTAACTGGGATGGAAATTCAAAATATAGAAGATAGTAAAGAAGCTGCGAAAGTATTGCATGAATTAGGAGCTAAATATGTTCTTATGAAGGGCGGACATGCAGAATATCAAGGTAATGAAGTAATTGATTTACTCTTTGATGGTGAGCAGTTTATTGAATTTAGAAGTGAACGAATTCCTTCGAAGCAAACGCACGGAAGTGGGTGTACATTTGCTTCAGCGGTTACAGCAGGACTTGCGAAAGGCTACTTGATGGAAGAGGCAGTTCAAGAAGCAAAACGATTTATTAGTATAGCGATTGAAGAGCCTTTGAATATTGGAAGTGGTCATGGGCCGACGAATCATTTTGCGTATAAATTGAATAAAGCGCGTGCATAAGTGGAAATTCAACCAGTGGGGCTATATCCTCACTGGTTATTAAGGTTAATGATTAATAAAAGTTTAATATATGGTAGTGAATTTGATTTGGGTATCTTGTTTAAATGCGTCCTTTTAGATAAATAAAATATATAAAAGGTGTGATGATATTAATATTAAAAATATAAGGTATGGAATCATAGCCTTCTTATTATTACTTAAGTATTTACTATAAATTAATAACAAACAAGAAATTAAAAAAATGATTTCTAGTGTAGTACGGAATTCAGTATAACTAGTAATAGTAACTAAAATCACTAGAATTAAAAGTAACGAATTACCTAGAATGTTTATTATTTTAATAAAATTATTCTTTTTATCCTCGGTCATATAGCATCCTCGTTTCACGTTTAATTTTTAATCATTTCTTTATTTAGTATTATTACAATACGACTCATGAAAATTCCTATTGAATATAAATATTTATAATGTCTAGCAACAATGAAAAATCCACCTTAAGGATTTTTCATTGTTTACTTTTTCCAAATACAGGAGTAATATATCAGCCAGAATACATTTTTTGTAATACGCTGAGTCCAAATGTATGGAGCGGAGGAACCAATTTGTGCGTCGTCACTAGGGGTGAATCTTTCAATTTTGAAAGTAGGGCTACTCTCAAAGCCCGAATCCGACAGCTAACTTCGTAAGCGTCTTGAGAGAGGGCGGTGCCATGATGGATATATCACTTCGTCGGTCTGATTAGTATAGGAGAATATCAATCTATGTTTGAGTTCTTTTATACTAAGGAGGATGAGGTACATGGAATTAACGCTTATTTGCGTTGGAGAAGAAAATAAGGTAAAGAGTTTAAGAGAGCTAGCAGCATTTCAGCATGAGTTAATTATTTTTACAGCAAATGAAGAGATAGCAGATCAAGTTAGAAAGTGTGGATTTGATTGGACTTATAGCTGTAATAAGGAGCAGGATTTTACTAGTATTTGCGAGCGTATTAAGAAGGTGATTTTACTAGGAGATGAGCTTCCGATAGTTAGTTTCTTCACAGAACGCATTCGTTTTTCTTTTCAAGCGCCTATTACTGTTGTTACAAAGAATAAACGATATCCGGCCAGGCTCTATGAAACAATTGGAGCTAAATTTGTAGTGTTTACGAACTGTGATAATATTTCTTTTTTATTTTTTGAATAAGGTGGGGGAAATGAAGATGAAAGTGTTGTTACTAGGAGATATAGCGAATCGTTGGGCGATATCGGTAGAGCGAGTTCACGAATTGGTAGTGCTCGATCCTCTTTTTCCAGGGCCATATATTATATTACCATCAAAAGATGTTTTGTATTTAGAGGCGGATATTACCGAATATGAGCAGTTACATGCAGAATTATCACAAGTTTATATTCGAGGGAGAAATTTGCGTGCTTTTTTGCGTGGAGAATAAAGGTTGAATGAAAAAAGAGCGAATGCTGAGTGCAACAAGCTATGCACTTCATGTCATTCGCTCTTTTTATTTCGTATTTAAAAGATCATTTCTGTGAAAAAGAAAGGAAAGACGAGAAAACAGATGAAAAAATATTAATAACAACTAATGTAAACGCTTAAATAGATGGATATTTTCTTATTTTCAGTAATTTACCCCTTTACAAGTTAAATTTAGAGGAGTATATTTACTCTCATAAATCATTCGTAAAATTTCCAAAAAAAACCTAAAATCGCTGAGTTCCAGAAATGGAGCGGGGGAACCAATTTTGTGCATCGTCACTTGGGGTGAATCTTTCAGTTTTGAAAGTAGGGCTACTCTTTAGGCCCGAATCCGACAGCTAACCTCGTAAGCGTTTAGAGAGGAGGTTTACTTTGTGTTGTTCGTTTCGAACACTAAGTAGAGCTTAGTGTTCTTTTTTTGATAACTAGATGGTAAAATTTAACAAAAAGTGAGGGGTAGTTATGTTAGATGTCGTAATGATCGGTATTTTTGTTGGGTTAGTCGCATCGATGGCAAGTCTTGCAAGTTGGTCAGATAAAGTTGTGAAAGAAGGGAAGCAATCATGATGATTGCCTTATCGGTTATTGTTGCAGCGATTACGGTGTACTTAGTGTACGCATTATTAAATCCAGAAAAGTTTTAATTAGGGGGAATCATTCATTATGATTTGGGTTGCAGTCGTTATTACAATGCTCTTGTTTATTCTAGTAGCAAAGCCAACGGGGATTTATTTAGAAAAAGCTTTTCAAGGTAGCAAAACGCTAGATAAAGTATTTGGGCCTTTTGAAAAACTTATTTTTAAAATTACGGGTGTAAAAGCATACAATCAAACGTGGAAACAGTACGCATTATCATTAGTTTTACTCAATGGATTTATGATTGTTGTCGTATATTTCATTTTCAGATTACAAGGTGTGCTGCCGCTAAATCCAGCGCATATTGAAGGAATGGAGCCTACACTCGCTTTTAATACGGCAATTAGTTTTATGGCTGATACAAACTTACAGCATTATAGCGGTGAAAATGGTTTATCTTATTTATCACAATTAGTCGGAATTACATTTTTAATGTTTGCGGCACCAGCAACGACGTTAGCGCTCGTTATGGCTTTTATAAGAGGACTCGCTGGAAAAGAACTCGGTAACTTTTTCGTTGATTTTACGAGAGCATTAACGAGAGTTTTTCTTCCTATCGCATTTATTGCGGCGTTAGTCTTTGTCGCACTTGGTGTACCACAAACGTTAGATGGAGCAGTTACAGCACAAACAATTGATGGTGCGAAGCAAAGTATTTTACGTGGTCCAGTTGCATCATTCGTTTCAATTAAGGAACTTGGAAATAACGGCGGTGGATTTTTCGGGGCAAACTCTACACATCCTTTTGAAAATCCAGGGCAAATGAGTAATATTTTGCAAATGATGCTTATGATGTTATTGCCAACAGCACTTCCATTTACGTACGGACGAATGGTAGGAAATAAAAAACAAGGTCGTATCCTTTTCGTTTCACTATTCATGGTATTTTTACTAGGATTTATAACGATTACAACATCTGAATTACATGGAAATCCAGTGTTAAATGGAATGGGTATCGAACATGTACAAGGAAGTACAGAAGGAAAAGAAGTCCGATTTGGAACAGTATTTTCTTCCCTTTATGCGACAGTAACGACAGCTGCGGAAACAGGGGCCGTTAATACGATGCATGATACGTTAACACCAATTGGTGGTCTAGTTCCACTCGTAAATATGATGTTAAATACAGTATACGGCGGTGTTGGAGCAGGCTTTGTTAACATTATCATGTATGCAATTATTGCAGTCTTTATATCTGGGTTAATGGTTGGACGGACACCAGAGTTTTTAGGTAAGAAAATTGAAGGGAAGGAAATGAAATTAATTGCGGTAACGATATTATTTCATCCATTGCTTATTTTAGGATTTTCGGCATTAGCTCTTTCAACAAGTTTAGGAACGGATGCAATTTCTCATTCCGGTTTCCACGGTTTAACGCAAGTTGTTTATGAGTATACATCATCAGCTGCGAATAACGGATCTGGATTTGAAGGATTGAGGGATAATACACCGTTTTGGAATATTACGACTGGTTTAGTTATGTTTTTAGGACGCTATTTCAGTTTAATTACGATGCTAGCTGTTGCAGCTTCACTGAAAGAGAAGACGGTAGTACCAGAAACAGTCGGAACGTTCCGTACAGATAATGGTTTATTTGGAGGGATATTTATCGGAACAATTGTAATTGTTGGTGCGTTAACATTCTTCCCGATGTTAGTACTCGGCCCAATTGCAGAATTTCTTACATTGAAGTAATGGAGGGTAAATGATGAGACCGGTAGTAGTAAAAGAAAAACAAGTAGATCAGTCACAAATACATGCTGTAGAAGATGAGGTTAGACAGGCAAAAACGCTGGATCGTGATATCGTGACGCATGCGATGAAACAATCCTTTGCAAAATTGAATCCGAAAGTAATGATAAAGAATCCGATTATGTTCGTTGTGGAAATTGGATTTATCATTACGTTAATTTTATCCTTTCTTCCAAGTAGTTCTAGTAGTGTACCAGGGTGGTTTAATATAACAGTTTCTCTCATTCTATTATTTACAGTTTTATTTGCTAACTTTGCAGAAGCTTTAGCTGAAGGGCGTGGTAAAGCGCAAGCTGATTCTTTAAAACAATCGAAGAAAGATGTGTTTGCAAATGTTGTAAAAGAAAATGGAGACATTGTTCAAGTTTCAGCAACTGAGCTGAGAAAAGGTGACGTTGTTATTGTAAAACAAGGGGAAATGATTCCGAATGATGGTGAAGTAATTAAAGGATTAGCGTCTGTAGATGAATCAGCAATTACAGGGGAATCAGCTCCTGTTATAAAAGAAGCGGGTGGCGATTTTTGTTCAGTAACAGGCGGAACGATGGTCGTAAGTGATGAGATTACGATTGTGATTACGAGTAATCCTGGTGAATCATTTATTGATAAAATGATTTCTTTAGTAGAAGGAGCTGCTCGTCAAAAAACGCCGAATGAGATTGCTTTAAATACAGTATTAACGAGCTTAACTCTTATTTTCTTAATCGTTGTTGTGACGTTGCCGATTTTTACAAATTATTTAGGGTTTCAAATTGATACAGCTGTACTTGTTGCATTGTTAGTTTGTCTAATTCCAACGACAATTGGTGGGTTATTATCGGCAATTGGTATTGCTGGGATGGACCGCGTAACAAAGTTCAATGTATTAGCAATGTCAGGGAAAGCAGTAGAAGCTGCGGGTGATATTAATACAATTATTTTAGATAAAACAGGTACGATCACTTTCGGGAACCGGATGGCACATACACTACTCCCTGTAGGAAATGAAACGATTGAGCAAGTAGGAAAATGGGCTGCGATTAGCTCAGTTTTAGACGAAACACCAGAAGGTCGATCAGTTATAGAATATGTACAAACGAAATCTATATCATATAATAGAGAACTTGCAGAACAAGGTGAATTTGTTCCGTTTAAAGCAGAAACGAGAATGAGTGGTGTTGATTTACAGGATGGAACGAAAGTAAGAAAAGGTGCTGTTGGTGCCGTTATTGAATGGGTTCAATCAAAAGGCGGAACGATTCCGAAAGATGTGAATCAAAAAGCAGATTTAATTTCAAAAGAGGGTGGAACACCACTTGTAGTTGCAGTGGATGATCGTATTTACGGTTTAATTTATTTAAAGGATACAGTAAAACCTGGTATGCGTGAGCGTTTTGAACAATTGCGCCAAATGGGAATTAAAACGGTTATGTGTACAGGGGATAACCCATTAACAGCAGCAACAATTGCAAAAGAAGCAGGGGTAGATGAATTCGTTGCCGAGTGTAAACCAGAAGATAAAATTGCAGTTATTAAAGCAGAGCAAGATAAAGGTAAACTTGTAGCGATGACAGGTGATGGTACAAATGATGCCCCGGCATTAGCGCAAGCTGACGTTGGGTTAGCGATGAATAGTGGTACGACAGCTGCGAAAGAAGCAGCAAATATGATCGATTTAGATTCGAATCCAACTAAAATTATTGAGGTTGTAGGAATCGGTAAGCAATTGTTAATGACACGAGGTGCGTTAACGACGTTTAGTATTGCGAATGATATTGCAAAATATTTTGCAATCATTCCAGCAATGTTTACACTTGCGATTCCGCAAATGGAAGCATTAAACATTATGAAATTAACATCACCGCTTTCAGCAATCTTATCAGCATTAATATTTAATGCGGTTATTATTCCGTTACTTATTCCGCTAGCGATGAAAGGTATCGCATATAAACCAATGAGTTCTAATGCATTGCTTAGCAGAAATTTACTCATTTACGGGCTTGGCGGAGTGATCGTTCCATTCATTGGAATTAAAGTAATTGATATGATTGTCGGCTTGTTCATATAAGAAAGAGGGGAAAAAAGATGGCGGAAAAACAAAGTATACTTTCACCAATTATTCGTATTACTTTTACGTTCTTAGTCTTGTGCGGCCTTGTATACCCGCTTATTGTAACTGGTATTGCGCAAGCGGTAATGAAGGATAATGCGGATGGAAGTCTTATATATAATGATAAGGATGAAGTAGTTGGTTCAAAATTAATCGGTCAAAATTTCACAGATCCACGTTATTTTCATGGACGTATTTCTAGTATAGAATATAAAGCAGAAGCATCTGGCTCAAATAACTATGCGCCGTCTGATCCAGATTTAGCAAAACGAGTTGAGAAAAGTATTGAAGACTGGAAGAAACAAAACCGGGCTGTTCCAGTTACAGAAGTACCGATAGATTTAGTGACGAATTCGGGTTCAGGGCTTGATCCTGACATTAGTCCAAAAGCGGCTTCTGTGCAGGTAGATCGCATCTCGAAATTAACGAATATTCCGAAAGAAAAGCTGAATCAACTGATTAAGGATCAAACGGAAGGTGCTGCACTTGGCTTGTTTGGAGAAGATCGCGTGAACGTCTTAAAGTTAAATTTAGAATTACAGAAATTAATGAAATAGTAACAGTGCTACCTCAATCTAACGGATTGAGGTAGTGTTGTTTCGAAAGAAAGGTTGTGAGTGTTTTGTATGCGGATGACTATAAACCGACGTTTCAAAGGCGAACACCAGAAGAGTATTTAGAATACATTCGTCAACAAAATCGTGGGAAGTTAAAACTATATGTAGGAGCGGCTCCAGGAGTAGGGAAAAGTTATAAAATGCTATTTGATGCAAGAGAGATGAAAAAAGACGGTATTGATATTGTAGTTGGTTTAATTGAAACACACGGTAGAAAAGAGACGGAAGAAGCAATTGCTGATTTAGAAAAAGTTCCTTTAAAAGAAATAGATTATAAAGGGAAAGTATTTTATGAGCTTGATGTAGAAGGAATTATAAAGCGGGCACCACAAATTGTTGTTGTGGATGAACTTGCGCATAGTAATATTCCCGGGTCGAAAAATAAGAAACGTTACATGGATGTGCAGGAATTGTTAGATGCCGGTATATCTGTATTATCAGCATTTAATATTCAACATTTAGAAAGTGTTCATGACATTGTAGCTCAAATTACGAATGTAAAAGTAAGAGAGCGTATTCCAGATTTTATTTTGCAAAAAGCAAATGAAATTCAACTTGTTGACGCAACACCTGAGGTACTCCGGAAGAGATTAATCGATGGAAAGATATATAAGGAAGAAAAAATTCAACAAAGCTTACAAAACTTCTTTACGCTTAATAATTTAGGGGCACTAAGGGAATTGTCGCTTCGTGAAGTTGCAGATGATATGGATGAGAAAATTAGTCAAACAGTTATAGAACCAATTGGGGTGAAAGAAAAAATTCTCGTTTGTGTACAATACAGTTCAACAGCAGAGAAATTAATACGGAGAGGTTGGCGCATGGCTGATCGGCTAAATGCTGAATTGTATGTGTTAAACGTAGAGCGGGAAAATATAGATTCACTTTCAGCAGGGAAAAAGCAAACAATTGAAGAGTGGAAATCGCTAACGAATCAATTTGATGCGAGCTTTGTATTAGAAGAAGCGAAAGGAAGAAAGCCAGCTGATGTTATTATTGAAGTCGCGAACAGACTACAGGTGACACAAGTTTTACTCGGACAATCGGCGAGAACACGGTGGGAGGAAATAAGAAAAGGTTCTATTGTAAATGAAATTATGAGACAAACGAAGTATATTGATATTCATATTGTTGCTGATCAAAGAGCTTAAAATAGAGACCGGATTGTTGAGGAGTCTCTATTTTTCTTTTTTTCAAGCCTTTTGAATATAATTTCTGAAAGAACTCATATATAATAGAAAAAGATACTTAACATAGTGAATAATTAAAGAGTCAATGTATATAAAGAGGAGAGAATAACATGCTTGAAAATACGGGGTTAGTATTAGAAGGCGGCGGTATGCGTGGTGTATATACGGGCGGGATATTAGAATATTTTATGGAACAAGATTTATATTTTCCATATGTAATTGGTGTATCAGCTGGTGCTTGTCATGCAGCGTCGTATCTTTCCAGACAAAGAAATAGAAATAAAACAGTAAATATTGATTATGCATCACATCCGCAGTATTTATCGTATAAAAACTTGTGGAAAAAACGTCAGCTATTTGATATGGAATTCATTTTTCATGAAATTCCAGAAAAGCATGTACCGTTTGATTTTGAAACATACTTTAATAGTCCAGAGCGTTTCCTTGTAGGAACAACTGATTGTGAAACAGGACAGTCTGTTTATTTTGAAAAAGAGGGAACGAATGATGATGCACTAAATTTATTGCAAGCATCTAGTTCATTACCTTTCATTGCACCGGCAGTGAACTACCGAGGTAAGCAATTGTTAGATGGCGGGATTTCAGATCCGATTCCAGTTCGTAAAGCACAGGAAGATGGATTTGAAAAATCAGTCGTTATTTTGACGAGAAATCATGGTTACGCGAAGAAAAAATCAAAATTTGGTTGGATTGCAGCAAAGGCTTATAAGAAGTATCCAAACCTTGTAAATACGATGCTGAATCGTTATGAAGTGTATAATGAAACACTTCACTACATTGAAAAAGAAGAGCAAGCGGGTAATTTATTTGTTATTCGCCCAGAAGTGCCGCTTCAAGTAGATCGTATGGAAAAGGATACGGCTAAATTACAAAGTTTATATGAGCAAGGCTATGAAGATGCAAAGAGACAATTTGCAGATTTACAGGCGTTTTTGCAAAGTTAAAAACCTCTATATAGAGGTTTTTTTATTTATGGTATAATATGGATAAAAGTATGTGGAGAGGTGATACATATGGAAAATGTATATAAAGGGGTTAGACATACTGGATTTACTGCAATGCTTATTTTTGGTGGTGTATTTCTACTTCGTTGGTTCATCCATGATGAAATGCTACTGGATCAGCTTATTGGGTTTAGTGTAGGAATGATGATGGTTATTTCATCAGTTTTCATTCAAAAGTATAGTAAAGAATTACAGGTAAACGAAAAATATTAAAGGTTTCTAACCTCTTTTATATTTTTTCATAGTTAAGTAGTTTCGTCTTAGAGGAGGCTTTCATATGATTTTTTTATTTGCGGTATATTTTGTTTTTATTATGACATTGTTAATGACGTTTTTTCTTTCTAAAAGATCATATGAGAAGCCGTTTATTAAATATATACCAGCGCTCATATTGCTTATTTTGGTTTTCATTTCTTCTATTACGTTTGTATTTAATAACGGAATGGAGAACTTATGATAGCGATCTTCTTAGGCGTTACAGTAATAGCGAACTTTCTCTTACTTCTTGCATTGAAAGTAGTTCGTGTAATTGTTACAAAAGGAAAGTAGCGCATCGGAATTCGATGCGCTACTTTTTTATTTACGCTTCTTTTTAATAAATGAAAAGGCTAAAGCTGCAATTAAAATACTGCCTTTAATGATATCTTGCGCATAATAAGGAACGTTCATCATTGTAAGGCCGTTTAATATGATTCCAATTAATACGGAACCAAGAAATGTTCCGATGACATTTGGTTTCTTAGCACCGAACATTGCATAACCGATATAGGCAGCTGCAACTGCATCCATTAATAATGGGGCGCCAGCTGAAACTTGTCCTGTTCCAACGCGGCTACATAGAATAATACCGCCAATAGAGGCAAGTAAACCGCTAATCATATAAGCATATACACGGTAACGATCAGTAGGAATACCAGCTAGTCTAGCAGCTTCTCGATTCCCACCTGTCATATAAAAGAAACGACCGTACGTTGTTTTTTCTAAAAATACATATGCAATTAAAACGACGATAAGCATGATAATGACAGGGACTGGAATTCCTAACACAGAACCTTGACCGATAAATAAAAAGGATGGAATAAAATGTCCTTTGGCACCAGACATTCCTTCATAAATAGAAGATCCTTTTGAAAATGTTAAGTGTAGTCCATTCACGATATACATGATACTTAATGTAGCTAGTAAATCTGGTAGTTTAATGCGGATAACGAGTAGTGCATTTAATAATCCAACTAATAGCCCACAAAGAATAGGAACAAGGAGTGTGACTAATAGTTCTTGTCGATATAAAATGAGACAGGAAGCAGCGGCAATGGTTGCTAAACTAGCGGTAGAGCCGACTGATAAATCAAATCCATCTACAATTAATGTAAAGGTAACACCAATTGCAAGTAACGTTACGATAGAAATGGAACGTAAAATATCACTAATATTGTTGTATGTTAAAAAAGAATCGTTGACGATAGAGAAGAAAATTGTAACACCTATAATGATAGCAATCGTACTAAATTGATAAAAAAGATGAGTAGGTAAATATAGTTTCTTAGTTTTTGTTTTATGAACGAGATTCAATGGAATAACTCCCTTCAGATAAATGTAAAAGCTGTTCAGGAGATAGTTCGTCTGGTAAGTATTCACCTACAAATTCTCCGTTTGCGAGTATAAGAATGCGATCAGCGATATGTAGTGCTTCATCTTGTTCTCCTGTGAAGTAAATTACGGAACTTCCGTTTTCAGTAATGTTACGAATGAATTGAAAAATGTCTTGTTTTGCAGCTATGTCTACACCTTTAGTTGGCTCGTCCAAAAGAAATAGATTCGGTTTGAATCCATGCCACTTTGCAATGGAGACTTTTTGCTGGTTTCCACCGCTAAGTGAATGAATAAATGCTTTTGGGTCATTGGGTGAAATGCTGAAAGAAGAAATTGCTGTAGTAGCATTATTTAATTCGGTTTGCTTTCGTCTCCAACCTGATTGGTGTAAATTAGTGTGGCTTATAATATCTTCCGAAAGAAATACGCCTTGTTTTCTTCTTTCCTCTGGTACAAGTGCGATCTTTGCTTTAATCGCATCTCGCGGTGTTTTAATTGTTATTGTTTGACCATCTATTTCTGCGTGATAAGTATGATGAGTACCAAATAACGTTTCAGCAAGTGTTGTTTTGCCACTGCCAATTAATCCGTATATCACAACAGTTTCACCTTTCCGTACGGTGAGAGAAAGAGGAGAATGGTCTTTGTGTAATGGAAGTTCTTGTACTTTAAATAATTCTTCGTTCCCTCGTTTTGGCGCTGTATTAATAGGAAGTGTAAGTTGTTTTCCAGTCATCGCTTCCACAATTTGTTGATCTGTAACCTTTGTAATCGCTTCAGAAATTGCAACTTTACCGTTATGTAATATGGTTACATCATCCGCGAAATTTCGAATCTCTGATAAACGATGAGAAATTAAGATGATGCCAATTCCTTTCAATGTTAAATCTTTTAATAGTTGCCCGAAGGTTTCAACTTCTTTCGGTCCAAGAGAAGAAGTAGGCTCATCTAATAAAAGATAATTTGTATTGTTGGATAAAGCTCTTGCGATAAGAAGTAATTGTTTTTCATGTAATGAGCAGTTTGAAACATCTTCCGAAACATTTAAATCAGCCTGTACAGTTTGCAAATGTTGTTTAGCGAGTGAGACTAATTTTGACTTTGAAAATAGTACTTTATTTTGCATTGCTAAATGATCGATTAGTACATTTTCTAATACAGATAATCCAGGAATAAGTCCGTGATCCACTTCTTGTGTTACGAAAGAAATACCATGCTTTTTTGCATCACGTGGTGAAGTAAAGGAAATAGACTGATTATCAATTTTTATATTCCCAGCAACGGGTTGAATTTCACCAGTTGCTATTTTTAGTAAAGTACTTTTTCCTGCACCATTCATTCCTAGTAAAGCGTGAACTTTTCCTTTTTGTATGTTAATAGAAACATTTTCTAGTACAGGGGTAGAGATGTGATAAGAATGTGTAATGTTTTGAAGAGAGAATGTCATCATTTTTTCTCCTTCTCTAATTTTTTCATCCAAGGTGAATATGCATCTTTCGAGTCTCCCCAACCGTTTATATGTTTTGATAATTGATCCATCGTTATATTTTCTTGTGGCAAACTATTTTTCTTTACTAAATAAGGTTCTAGTGAATAAATATCTGGCGTTTGTTCACCAGCGATTTTCTTGTATAAGAAACGCACTTGAACTTTACCGACTTCAGCTGGATCGGTTGCAGCCGTAGCAGTCCAAGGTGAATTTTCTTTTTGCATGAGTTGTAAATCTTCATTACTTAAGTCAATGCTGTATACTTTTATATCTGTACGACCAGCTTGTTCGAGTGCTTTGACGGCCCCTTTAGCAAACTCATCCCACGAAGCGAAAATAGCTTGTAAATCACCTTTTTTCGGATATTTTTTTAGTAAAGCCTCTACTTGTGTTTGCGTATCAAGTGGTGTGTTATTACTAGCGGTACCAAAGCGTGCAACTTCTTTTATATTTGGATAACGTTTATAAAAAGCATCAATGATAACATTGCGACGTTCCATTGGAGCAAATCCGCCAACCCATACGACGGCGATATTCCCTTGTCCATTCAGATCTTCCGCTAACGTTTTTAATGATTTCCATGCAAGAATATAGTCATCTTGATCAATAATCGTTACGCCTGGTAAGCGTAGGTCGTTATCAAATGCAACTACAGGGATATTCGCTTGTAATGCTTTTTCTACTCCGGGTTTTAGTGCTTCAGAGCGACCGTGATCAATTAAAATACCATCAACTTTTGAATTAATAGCAGTATCTAGATTTGCTGCCATTTTTGCTAAATCATTATCAGAATTGTAGACTTGCACACTGCCGCCGAATAGCTCGACTTGTTTTTTGACACCCTCAATATATTGAGAGGAAAAAGTTCCGATGGACATTTGCATAATTAATGCGATTTTTAATGGGTTTTTTACTTGGCTTGGAATTTCTGTTTGTAAATGATTTGCTGCTGTAGTAGCTTCTTTCTTCACCGTTTGTTGCCTTTGTGAAGAGATAGCATCTTGTTCATTTGTGCAAGCTGTTAATGCGAGTAAGAGAATAATGAGTACGGTGGAACATAATTTTTTCATAAAAAAATCCCTCCTAAATTAAGAAAAGAGAGGAGGGAGTGAAAATAAAAACGTCTTTTCATATAGAAAAGACGTCTTATCATATTACTCTTATCTTTCAACACAATGTGTTGTAAGAATTAGCACCGTGCCCATAAATGGGTCGGTTGCCGGGCTTCGTAGGGCTCATCCCTCCACCTGCTCTTGATAAGACATCGAATATTTAACTATTTCGAATTATTCCATAAGTGTATGCTGTTGTCAAATGTTTTTTTGTAAATAAAAAATCCCTCACAACGAGGGATTTTAATGTGGTAAGAAAACTAATTGATAAGCGAACAAGATCCCGAATAAATACACAAGTGGGTGAACAGCACGGAATTGTCCTTTTGCCACTTTCATAAGTGGGTATGAAATAAATCCAAGTGCAATACCTGTTGAGATACTTGATGTAAGTGGCATGCTTAAGATTACTAAAAATGCTGGGAATGCTTCATCGAATGTATCCCAATCGATGTGGCGAACTGAGCCCATCATAAGACTACCAACGATAATTAGTGATGGTGCTGTAATAGCTGAAACGCCAGAAACAGCGCTCACTAACGGTCCGAAGAATGCTGCTAATGCAAATAGAACAGCTACTGTAACAGTTGTTAAACCAGTACGACCACCAGCTGCAACACCAGCAGATGATTCAATGTAAGCTGTTGATGGTGTTGTTCCGAACATAGCTCCAATTGTTGCTGAGAATGAGTCAGATAGAAGAGCTCGTCCTGCTTTTGGAAGCTTTCCATCTTTCATAAATCCACCTTGTTGTGCAACGCCAAGTAGTGTACCTGTTGTATCGAATAGTGTAACAAGGAAGAATGAGAACACAACGCCGTATAATCCGTAGTTAATTACATCAGATACAGCAGTAATTGGATTTGAAACGATAATTCCTTCTGGTAATCCAGGCATTGATGTAACGCCGCTTGAAAATGTTAATTGACCTGTGAAGTAAGCGATAATACCAGTTAATAACATTCCGATAAATAGTGCCCCGTTTATATTTAAAGACATAAGGATAATTGTAATTCCAAGGCCAGCTAATGCTAGTAGAACTGGGGCAGAGTGAAGATCGCCAAGCCCAACTAAGTTTGCATCATTTTTTGTAACAATTCCCGTTAAGCGCAAACCGATAAAAGCAATAAAAAGACCGATACCAGCAGTAAGTGCATGTTTTAAGTTCTCAGGAATTACTTCCATTAATTTCGTACGGAAAGATGTGAATGATAACAAAATTAAAATCATACCTGCTACGAATACAGCAGAGAATGCAATCGCGAAAGTCATGCCTTCATGAGCTTTTACAACAGAGTAAGAGAAGTAAGCATTTAATCCCATACCTGGTGCAATTGCGATTGGTAAGTTTGTAAAGATTGCCATAAATAATGTTCCGACAACAGCGGCGATAATAGTAGCTGTAAATGCTTGTTCAAACGGAACACCTGCATCCCCAAGGATGACAGGGTTTACGACAATGATATATGCCATTGTTAAAAAGGTAATAATACCTGCCATAATTTCAGTTTTAATAGAAGTTTTATGTTTTGAAAGGTTAAACATATAAACATCCTTTCTTTTTACGAATAATTTTCACAACAGTTATATATAATATTCGTTTTTTAACTATTTTGCAATAGTTTTGCATAAAAACTTTAGAACAACTCATATTTTATGTCGTAAATTCGAATATTAATCGTAAAACTGTGTGTGAATTTCGGTTTTTTAATGTGTAAGTAGTTTTTTTTATTGTGCGCATTATAAGGGGAAAGGAGTTGAAGGAAGTTATGCCGCAGCAAAAAAACTTTTTAACAATGCCAGCACAACATCAAAATAAACAACCTGGTATTGAATCGTTAATGAATCCTCTTCCAAAGTTTGAAGATCCAAATTATAAAGGAAGTGAAAAGTTAAAAGGAAAAAATGTATTAATTACAGGAGGAGATAGCGGGATTGGAAGAGCTGTTTCTATCGCTTTTGCAAAAGAGGGAGCAAATATTGCGATTGCTTATTTAGATGAGGACGAAGATGCAACTGAGACGAAACAACTTGTGGAAAAAGAAGGCGTGAATTGTGTATTATTGCCGGGAGATTTGAGTAATGAACAACATTGTAAAGAGATTGTAGAAGAGACCGCCCAGCAGCTAGGGGGGCTAAATGTTCTTGTGAATAACGTCGCACAGCAATATCCGCAGCAAGGACTAGAGTATATTACAGCGGAACAGCTAGAAAAAACGTTCCGTATTAATATTTTTTCTTATTTTCATGTTACAAAAGCAGCACTCTCTCATTTAAAGCAAGGGGATGTAATTATAAACACGGCATCTATCGTTGCGTATGAAGGAAATGAAACGTTGATCGACTATTCTGCAACGAAAGGAGCAATTGTCGCTTTTACAAGATCGTTATCTCAGTCGTTAGTACAAAAAGGAATTCGTGTAAATGGTGTTGCACCAGGCCCAATTTGGACACCGCTTATTCCATCCAGTTTTGATGAGAAAAAAGTGTCACAGTTTGGGAGCAATGTTCCTATGCAAAGGCCTGGTCAGCCGTATGAATTAGCGCCTGCATATGTATATTTAGCGTCTAGTGATTCGGCATATGTAACGGGACAGATGATGCATGTAAATGGTGGAGTAATTGTGAATGGATAGTTTTCATTTATAAGAGCAAAGTAAAGCTAATTGCATTTATCCCGCTATTTGCGGGCAGTAAAATTCCACCTCAAAATTCAGGTGGAGCACAGAAGTTAGGTGGGAGATTAACTGCCCGTAAATGCCCGATTGGTGAAGGCTAATAATCAGTGGGGGATGAACAAAACCCCCACTGATTAAAGTTTCACTTTATCCCGCTATTTGCGGACAGTAAGATTCCTACCTCAAAATTCGGCGAATGCAAGGAAGTTAGGTGGGAGATACCTGCCCGTAAATGCCCGATTGGTGAAGGCTAATATTCAGTAGGGGATGGACAAACCCTCCCACCGAGTAAAGTTTCACTTTATTATGATGTTAGTGCTAGGGAGGATTTAGATGAAGAAAGTATGGTTTATCGTAATCCTATTTTTCTGCCTGCCAGCTAGCGTTTTTGCTAATACAGATCATTTAATATTAGTTAACCTTACGACGAATCAGCTGTCTTTTTTTGAAGATGGAAACTATACTAAGACATTTCCGATAACGACAGGAAGAGACAGGACCCCGACGCCTGAGGGTAATTTTTGTATTATAACTAAATATAAAAATAAAGAATACCATCGTAAAAAAATAGCTGGGGGTGCTCCGAATAACCCTCTCGGTACGAGGTGGTTAGGTCTAGATAAAAAGGAATATGCAATTCATGGAACAAATCGGGAATGGACGATTGGAAGCAGGGAGTCGAATGGTTGTATTCGCATGCACGATCGGGACATACAATGGTTATACGACCGGGTACAATTACAGACGAAAGTAATTATTTCTCGTTTTCATACGAGTCCCGAATATGAAGCATATAAGCTAGGTTATCGTGTTGTGAGCTGGAATGGTCGTAAAGTAAAAGAAGAACAAATTGGAATGCTTACGTTAGTAGATCGTGTAAATATATATTGGCAAGAACCAAATGGACAATTGACGAAAGTAAAAACAGTATTGCCAAATGAAAGATACACAGTGTATTCCAAACGAAAAGATGGAATCTATTATATAGGAAACAATTTGTATATTGTAGATGAAACAGGAGAAAAAATTCGTTATGAACAATTACCTTATTCGATTTTAAGTAACCTATATAAACGGAAATATAATGTCCCGTAATAGCTACCGTAAATAGACGGTAGCTTATTTGTGATGAAGTTTAGTTGGTTTTAATGATTTCATACCAATCGAGCGCCTGTAAATAGTGAGATGAAAAAATTGAAACAGCAACTATTATGTTTTTCTGAATATAATACAGTACAGACTGGGGGGCGGTCACATTATGAAAAGTGAATTTGCATTTAAAATTTTCTTAATCACGACTTGTTTATTTATCGTGTATTTATATGCGTTACTCGTCTTTTCCTTTTATGTTCCATATATTGATTTAATATTGTTCGTCGGATTTATTTGGGCATTTGTTAAAGCGAGGGAAGGGGAGAAGAGTGTATATCGACGCATTACTTTATGCGGGACGGTCCTTCTCGTTATTTTGTACTTTTTTATGATGCATGATGTTTGGAGAGGAATGTAAAAAAGCATACGACTAATCGTATGCTTTTACGTTTAATATTTCGGTTTAAATGTATGACAACACGTTTCTACACTCGTTGTTACAGAACTTTCAAGCGTCTCGTTTGTTAAAGTAGCGTTTGTATATGAACTGTTTTCAATTTGACCTGCTTCTTGTGCATCAGGTTGAACAACGATTGCACTTGCTTGACAAAGGTTACCTTGTCCCCAAAATGAACAATTGGAAACAGAGCATTTCACTTCTGGCATAAAACCCCCTCCTTATACATTAGTGTGGGAGTTTACACGCATTTCATGTATAGAAGGAGTTTCCTTTTCTTATTATTTTTTCGTTTGCTCAAGCCACTCTTTTAATTTGTCTTCCGGTTGTTCGCCGCTAATACGGCTCACTTCTTTACCATCTTTAAAATGAATGATTGTTGGAGTTCCTTTAATTTTATATTCATCCCAAGGAGCATCTAATTTTTCAATATCCATAACTTTCATATCAACATTCAAGTCTTTAGCCATTGGTACTACGATAGGAGATAGCTTTTGACAATGAACGCAAGATGTTTGATAAAAGTATACTGTTTCTTCTTTTTTCTCTTTTAAATTCTTTTGGAGATCTGAAAGAGAGATTTTATTTGTATAGTAGTCAGGGCCATTTGTCTTACTATCGGTAGCATTATCAATTTTTTGGCTTGTTGAAGCATTTTTTTCTTCCATTTGTGTTACAGCGAAAATTGCTGCAAACAAGGCGATAATAATACCGCCAAATATAAGCATTTTTTTCATTCTTTCATCTCCTTATTTGTTTTTAATTACGATGAAGCTACAAACAGCGATTGTGATAAAGCCGATAAGTGCTAAAAACGGGATTGTCACAAAGCCGAACCAGTTTATGTATTCTCCCGTACAAGGTACGCGGCCGCAAGCTGCCCCAGCAGCTGAAAATGCTGCGATTTTTTGAATTGCATAGTGATATAAAGAAATACAAGCACCAATACTTGCGATTGGTAAAGAATAACTTGCAATGCGATAGTCTTTCTTTACTACAGCGATACCGAGCCATAAAACAAATGGATACATAAAAATACGTTGATACCAACAAAGGACACAAGGCTCAAATTTCATAATTTCGGAAAAGTATAGACTTCCTAATGTAGCAATAAACGAAGCTCCCCATGCAGTAAGTAAAGCATATTCTTGCTTTTTTTCTCGTCCCATATTTTATACCTCACTTATAATAGTTACATACTAAATTATAGTATGAAGTAGTAGGGAAAAGAAAGAAAAAATATGTTTATCAATAAAAGTTTTATGAGGAGAAACATTTATTGATATGAACATTTTAAAAAGCGCCATTCTCATAAAGAGAATAGCGCTATATTTTACATTTGAATTTGCTCTACTTCTTCTACATGTGACTTTTGGGATGCGTGGTCAATATATTGAAATAGGAGCTGCAATTGTTTATCAACTTCTGGTAGTTCTTTACTGTATTGATAAGCGTGTAAAAAATGCTCAATACGCTTAGAAAATAATTGATCGTTCGTTTGAACCATGAGAACGAGTAATTTATCCCAATTACAGCAATACGTGTAATAGAGAGCTTTATCATAGTCGTTATATGTTTGCACTGTGTACCCTCCTTACCGAGGAGTTATATATAGTGTGTGACAAGTAAGGAGAAATACACTTGAAAGAATTTGTTAAGAAAAAAGGTGAATGAAAAGAGAAAAACGAGGGATTTCCTCGTTTTTATGCTTTTGGCATTGGCGTAGGTGTTGGCTTGCCATAGCCTTCTTTGTATTTATTGTCGATATAGTTACGAATTTCGAGCGTTGATTTTCCTTTTTGTTTCATGGAAGCCGATTCAACCGCGATTTCTAGGCAGTTGACACAAGTTGTTGCATGGGAATCCCAAACAACTTCACCATTCTTTTTGATTTCACGAATAAAGCAATTTTTATTATTTTTATGTCCTACACTTTCACCACAACCGCAGTAACAAGGAATCCAATCCAATAATTCAGCATTTTGTCCAGCGACAGTGTAGATGTCTTTCATTTGTGGATCAAGCTTGTCTAGAAAGGTAGGGAGTGTGTCGACTCCTTTTGTCTTTTCTTGAATGTCAGCTTGCTGAGTGTGCGTGGCATGATCATGTTCTTCTTTTGATTCAGAAGATTTTTTGTCATTTGTACTAGTACTCCCGCATCCAGCAAGAATTAGGCTCAGTACTGCAAGTAAAGAAAATACATACTTTTTCATTCGCTTGTCCCCTTTACAAATGTATTAACCAAATTGTATCAAATATCATGGTGTGTCGGGTGAAGATTTTTTCGACTGATTTTTGAAGCGCCATCGTAGTGAATGGAATAGAAATAAAATTGGGATATAAGCGTATACAATATATAAACCAGCTTGAGACAGTACTGTATTTAATGTATTAATACTTTCACGGTTTGTGAAAAATAAGGATGAAATAAATATAGCTGCAATAAAAAATGGAAGTGTAATTTTAAATGGTACGTGAAAAGACCTTTTACTAATGCAACAAGAAGACCAAATTGTTAAACAAAGATTAGGTAAAATAATAAGATACCATATGAAAATAATGATGTACTCAAACCTTTGGATAAAAGGAATCTTTATAATTTTTAGCATTGTTAATGTTGGCCAAATTGTATGATGTAGTTGTCCTTGGCTATAGTACATAAGGGAAACGATGGCTAGTATTACGTATAGAATTGTTGTAAAAGCAATACCACCATGCGCCCATTTATTTAATGATTTTTCTTTTTTTATAAATGGATAAAAAACAAGAATTGCTTCAAATCCAAGAAATTCTAATGCAGATGATTTCGCTGCAGTTAGAATTTCTAAAGGTGAATGAGTTAGAATTGGGAGGATGTTACGGACATGCGCGTATTTCATTGGGAAAACTAAGAAAAATAGGACGAAGATCGGTATTACGACGCCCCAAAAACACATTCCTGTTACAGAGCGAAAACCACCTTTAATTACGTAGTAAGTCACAAGTAAAAATAATAAAGTTAATTTCCACGGTTTAATTGTAGGGAAGACCCAAACTTGAATGACTTCAATATATGTACGAAGGACAGTAAGGCAAAATAATAGAAGGTATGCAGCAAAGCATACGGACAAAAATGTTCCAGTCCACTTTCCGAAACATGTCGTATGAATATTCATTAAATCATTATCTTTTTCTAACATTTTAAGCATGCAAAATAGCACGATATGAGTTGCAATGCCCGCAACAATAAGAGAAATCCAAGAATCATAACCGGCATATTGTGCAATAATCCTTTGGTAACCTAACACACCTACTCCAATTTGAAGGGAGTGTAATAGAAGAAATGTGAAATAAGGGGAAACAGTATGTGTTTTATCTTGTCCAGCCATTACAGCACCTCACTATTCTCCGATACCAGATTGTACGACATTAATTTTCACATTAACTGCAACGTCTACGCTAGGATACATTTCTTGAATTTGTTTCATGCTCCATTTTCTTGAGTGACTACGAATTTCTTCACGTATACCGATTGGATCGATTTCTTTTTCTTGGAATTGTTTTATTAATTCGTTTAAATGTTTTTCAAGTGTCTTTTCTACATGTTTTTTTACGTAAGTTACATTTTCGCTCTTTGATAAATCAAGCCAGTCAGGGGCATTTTTTATAAGTCCATTTAATTTCAGTTGAATGTGAACTTTCGGAATGTCACCGGCTTCGGAAAGAGAACAAACACTATTTCCAGATAAGTTTTGGGTTGCGATTAAGCCTTTATGTTTACCTTGACGTATCGGAACTTCGTAACGTCCATTGTTAGTTGGATTAATGAGTAATTTAAATAAAAAAGATCCTGTTTTATCTGTATACATAGCTACTTTATCCTTTTTTAAAAAAGCGAGTCCTTTAATGGAAGCAGACTTGTCTTCTGCAACTTGAATGTAAGGAAGAAATGGATCGCAGCCAGATGAATAAAAATCATATAGAAAAATATTTAAGGCCATCCGAGGAATTGTCTCCGTTTCTATATTTTGCTCCAATAAATCAGATAGATATAGCGATCCATTTGTTTTGACATGTTTAAGTAATTCTTCTGTTGAACCGTCTACAAGCGCTAGCTGCACATCTCGGCCAATGTTAGGGTCACGTTGTAAGTTGTTAATAATATCTCCGATTCCACGTTCACCGAATGATTTTCCAAATAGGACAACGCGCATTTGACCTACAGCAATCGTATGTGGTGATTTTGCGTTTAGAAGTGAAGAGATTGTTTCAATGGTACCAGCGGTAGTGGATTGAGTTTCTGGTTTTGATTGCACTCCTTTTGTGTAATCTGGATAGAGAATCGTCCCACGAAATTTCTTCTCTTTCGTTATATCGAATCCACCCACATGAATAATCCGTTGTGTATCTACTATGTTAGATTGTGTACAGCCGGATAGAAAAATTAAAATGATAATGGAAAAGCGTAATAAAATATTTTTCATTTTTCCTCACCGTCGCGTTTTTCTTTCGCTTGGTTTGGATCATAGCGCCATTTCTTCTTTGGTCTTAGAAAAGAAGCCCGTCCTGCAGTTTGACTAAATGGAAGACGAAGGAGCCCTTCAGCTGTACCTAACCCGCGAAATGGATATAAAGGTAATAAATAAGGTGATCCAAGTGATTTTAAGCGAATTAAATGAGCTAATATGAATACAAATCCGACGATTAGCCCTACACCTCCAAATGCTCCAGCTAAAATGATGAGGGGAAATCGTAATATCCGGATAGTGGAAGACATTTTTACTGTTGGTGTTGTAAAAGAAGCAAGCGCAGATAACGCAACCGCAATTAATAAAATAGTACTCGTTAAAGCAGCCTCAACAGATGCCTGGCCAATGACAATCCCCCCAACAATACCAATCGTTTGACCAACTTTAGTCGGTAAACGAGCTCCAGCCTCGCGCAGTAATTCGATTGTAATTTCTAAAAAAAGTGCCTCCAAAACAGGTGGGAATGGTACATTGGCTCGGGAATAAATAATTGGTCCAAGTAAATCTGCGGGAATCATTTGATAGTGATACGTTAATACAGCTGTATAAATAGCTGATGAAAATAGGGAGAATGCTGCTCCGAAAAAACGAACCAATCTAAGAAATGAGCCTGCTATCCATGGTAAATAATAATCTTCTGGAGATACGAAGAAATCGAGTAATGTCGCCGGTCCAGCTAATGCGTATGGTGAACCATCTGTTAAAATGACAACAGCGCCATTAATGAGTGCATAAACAGAACGATCTAAGCGCTCTGTAGGTAGTAAAACAGGGAAGGGAGAGTTACTATTATCGCTAATAAATTGTTCGATCATAGTCGCATCGAAAGGAACATCAAAGTCAATGCCCTGTAGGCGCTGCATCGCAGTATTGACGTGCTGATCATTTGTAATGCCTTCGATGTAAGCAACTATGACCTTTGTTTTTGATATAGAGCCAACTACAACTTCTTTGAAAATTAATTGCTCCGTTATAATACTTCGGCGAAGTAAGTGTGTATTTGTATCAATATTTTCAACGAATCCGACTTTGGGACCGATTACACTATATTCATTTTCTGTATCGTTATATAATCGTGTACCTAAAGCTAAACTTTCAGCGCGAAGAAGTGCATATTCGGCTGCTTTGGAATTAACTTTTAGCTGCAAAAGTACATATCCACCTAACAGTTTTTCACGGATATCATCAATAGAAGGATTGGTGATAATCTCCTCAAGTGTGACGATATTTGCTATGTCACTTATATTTTGAATGTGATCTAATTCTTTTTTGATAGGTGTTAAAATGAATCGATTAATAATAAGTGATTCTACTGTAGATTTATAATAAAACAAACATAATGTCCCATCGGCTACTACGTTATAAGAAACGAAATCACTAGATTCTTTCATCGTGTGGATAAACTCGGGAATGGAACAGATTGTTTTTTTATTCTTTTTAGATGTTGAACGAAACATTTTCTCACCCCTGACATGCACCATTTACTTGTGTTAGTTTTTGGGAAAGACGGGAATTTATACTTGAAAACTGAAAGTTCATAAAGTGAAACTTTAATCAGTGGGATTTTATTCATTCCCCACTGATTATTAGTCCGCACCAATCGGGCTTTTACGGGCAGCCCGACTCCCACCTAACCTCTTTGCTCCAGCAGAATTTTGAGGTGGGAGTTTTACTGCCCACAAATAGCGGGATAAAGAAAAGGAAGAGTATTGAATATCTCTTCCTTTTTGGCAGGCTAATTTGTTTTCTTTTCTTTAATAGACTTCACTAATTTAATCATCTCTGCTCGTATATCTTCTTTT
Organism: Bacillus sp. RC51; assembly: GCF_044908115.1. Taxonomy (NCBI): domain Bacteria; kingdom Bacillati; phylum Bacillota; class Bacilli; order Caryophanales; family Bacillaceae; genus Bacillus; species Bacillus sp. RC51. The sequence continues at coordinate 37,857 of NZ_JBIYCW010000021.1, forward strand.
TTAACATTTAATTTTTCCGCAATTTGTTTAATATCCATCCCATCTTTTTTCATTTTTAGTACATCGTCAAGAGGGGTATTACTTTTTTGAGAGATGATTGTTAACACCGCGAGCTGACGTAAGCCGATGTTATACTCTTTCATTTTTTGTTTTAGCTGATCAGGTGTAGATTTGTGCATGTTTGCTAATTCTTGCAGTAGTGCTTTTTTCATTTCTTTATTCATATGATGTTTTTTCAATTTACTTGGGTCTACACCGAAATGCTCGGCTGTTTTCTCCCAAGATTTATTTTGCTTATAGTAAGCTAAAACGTCCTTAATTTCTTTTTTACTTATTTTTGCAATGTGGGCAGCTTTCCAAATTTCATGTTTATTATAGCCGAGTCTTTCGAGCGACTGCATTTCTTCTTCTGAAATAGGCTTATGATGGTGCATTGTTACTTCTTTTGGCTTGGCAGCGGAAGCAGAAGCAGGAAAGGCAGATATCCCGCACAATAATGCTGCCATAGTCATACTTACTGCGATTTTCTTGTACATATAAACTCCTCCTAGATGGGTAATGTGGAAAACTTACACATATCATTTCCATAAAATGTGAAAAACTTGTGAACAAGTTAAGTTTTTTTATTCACAGTATAAAAAGAAGTTTTTCATGGTTTTCCAACATAAAACATTGATTAATAGTGAAAAACTAGGTTATAATCGAAATTGAAAATCAATATCAATGACGGATTTATACATATAGATAAAAATAAGGGAGAGAAAAATATGACTACATATACTTCCATCGCAAACGTTATTAAAGAAAGACGTTCTGTTCGTACATTTACAGATAAAGCAGTAGAAAAAGAATTATTAATTGAACTATTAAACGACGCAACATGGGCACCGAATCATAAACACCGTGAACCATGGAATTGTAAATTATACATTGGAGAAGGCCGTCAGAAATTAGTAGACGCAGTATTAAACTCTTTCACAGAAGAAGAAAGAGCGAAACGCGGCAAGATTTTATCTGATCGTTTCTTAAGCACACCTGCACAAATCGTTGTTTACATTAATGAAGATCCGCGTCAAATTCAACGTGACGAAGATTACGCTGCAACATGTGCATTTATGCAAAACTTCCAATTACTTGCTTGGGAACGCGGCTTAGGGTGCGTTTGGAAATCAGGTGGATTAAACTACAATCCACTATTTATAGAAGGAATCGGTTTAACAAGAGGTCAACGCGTCATTGGAATTCTTCATATCGGCTATTTCGATAAAGCACCAGAAGGAAAAGCTCGTACACCGATTACGGAGAAGATGGAGATCATTGAAGGTTAATTAGAAAGAGGCATTCTCGTTTTTTAAGAGGGTGTCTTTTTATTATGCAATCAATCCTCATGAAAGCTTGTTCCTCATCATACACTTTCTTAAGGGAAAGTGTAAGGAGGGAAAATAATGAGAGCAAGTGAAGATAAAGCGCTGCAATATGCGATTGCGGAAATTACGGAAATTGCGACTGGATTTGGGCTTGATTTTTATCCGATGCGTTATGAAGTATGTCCAGCGGAAATTATTTATACATTTGGTGCATATGGGATGCCGACGAGGTTTTCACATTGGAGTTTTGGAAAGCAATTTTTCAGAATGAAATTACAATACGATTTAGGACTTAGTAAAATTTATGAACTCGTTATTAACTCTGATCCATGTTACGCCTTTTTATTAGATACGAATTCTTTAATTCAAAATAAACTAATCGTGGCGCACGTTTTAGCGCACTGTGACTTCTTCAAAAATAATGTTCGTTTTTCTAATACGAAACGTGATATGGTGGAGAGCATGTCAGCAACAGCTGAACGTGTAAAAGCATATGAGCATAAGTACGGAAAAGAAGAGGTAGAAACGTTCTTGGATGCAGTACTTGCCATTCAAGAACATATTGACCCGTCACTTATGCGCCCGAAACTTGCATGGAGTATTGAAGATTTAGAAGAGGATGTAGAAAAGAAAAAGATATCACAGTACGATGATTTATGGAATTTAGATGATCGAAACAAAAAGAGAGAACGACCTAATATGCATAAAAAGAAGAAAATCCCTCCGCAACCAGAAAAAGATTTACTACTCTTTATTGAAGAATACAGCCGTGAGCTAGAAGAGTGGCAGCGCGACATATTAACGATGATGCGCGAGGAAATGTTATATTTCTGGCCACAGCTTGAAACGAAGATCATGAATGAAGGCTGGGCTTCGTACTGGCATCAACGTATACTTCGTGAAATGGACTTAACATCTGGTGAAGCAATTGAATTTGCGAAATTAAATGCAGGTGTCGTACAGCCATCAAAAACAAGTATTAATCCATACTACCTCGGTATTAAAATGTTTGAAGATATTGAAGAACGCTATAACAACCCGACAGAAGAAATGAAGCGGCGCGGTGTGAAGCCAGGTTCTGGTCGTGAGAAAATGTTTGAAGTACGAGAAATTGAATGGGACGTATCGTTCCTAAGAAACTACTTAAATAAAGAACTCGTAATGAGAGAAGATATGTACTTATTCCAGCGCCAAGGTAAAGAATATAAAGTAATTGATAAAGAGTGGGAACATGTACGCGATCAACTCGTAAATATGCGCACAAATGGAGGTTTCCCGTACTTAGTAGTAGAAGATGGAGACTACTTAAAGAATGGGGAATTGTACATTAAACATAGCTATGAAGGAATTGAGTTAGATTTAAAATACTTAGAAAAGGTATTACCTTATCTGCATCAGCTATGGGGAAGAACAGTGCATATGGAGTCGATGGTGGAGAGTAAGGGTGTTGTATTTTCTTATGATGGGAAGATGGTGCATCGGAAGTATGTGTGATGAAAAGAACGGACATAGAATTTCTTGTCCGTTCTTTTTATTTTGAAAATGGTAAATATGCTATTCTTGAAGAGAGGGATTTACATAGAGAAATGGAGCGATTCAAATGAGCAAAGTAGGGGTATGTAAGGTGGATATTACACCACCCTTAGGTATTGATTTTATCGGATATCATAGAGATACAGGAATTAATAATATTGAAGAGCGTATTTACGGGACGGTCTTTGTGTTTGAAAAAGATGAAATGAAGACTGCGTTTATAAGCATTGATAATATCGGGATGTTAGTAGAAGATACGAATATTATTCGTGAACGAGTAGCGAGTGAGCTTCATGTACCAGTTGAGCGAATAACAGTTGTTTATACACATACACACTCTGGTCCGGAAACGGTTGGTAATCATCCTTTAATAAAGTCGTATAAAACGATTTTACTAAATAATGTAGTGCAAGGTGCTGTTATTGCAAATACCAACATGACGCCATGTGAAGTTGGGTGGGATGTTACGACAGGTGATATTGGAGTAAACCGAAGAGAGAGGACACCTGATGGAAAAGCAAAGATGGGCATAAATATAGAGGGTATTGTAGATAAACGAATTGGTGTTTTAGCAATGAGAAATGCTGAGTCAAAGGAGTTAGCTGGGGTCATTGTATTTTGTACTGCTCATCCGAATGTTTTAAAAGGGGATAGCGATGTATTATCAGCAGATTATCCTGGAATGACGAGAGAGATTCTGGAGAAAATAGTAAACTGTCCTGTTATTATTGTTCAAGGTGCCACTGGAAATGTGAATGCGAAGTATCGTGGTTCACAGGAAGCATTAAAACAAATGGCTTACGTAATCAGTGGACATGTGTTAACGATATTACCAACAGTTACATATAGACCAATTGTAAATCTAAGAACTATTTCGAGTACGATGCAAATGAAATTAAAGGATATTCCAGAAATTGAAGAGATAAAAAGAATGGCCCAATTAGCTGAGAAGCAGTGGGGTGTGAATACTGAAGAATGGCTTACTATCGTTTTAGAAAAGCATAGGAGAAACATTCAGCAAGTAAGTATTGATTTAGAAATTCAATTGTTTCAAATTAATGATGGGATATTCTCTGGAATACCGATGGAACCTTTTTCAGAAACCGCTTTAGAAATGAAAGAGAGTGTCCAAAATGAACTAGCTTTCTTTGGTGGCTATACGAATGGATATATTGGTTACTTACCGACAAAAGAGGAATATGCATATGGTGGGTATGAGGTGGAATTAAATCCTGTTGTGTATGGGCCGGTTACAAATTTGTTGATGCCGCCAGAGGCGAATACGGCAGAGCTGATCGTGCAGAGAGTTACGGAATTATATAGTGTATAAAATATGGGTATCACATATATTTAAAATAAAATTTAAAGGAATCAATGATTTTAATAAAGCTGTAAAAAACGAATCCATTTTGAAAAAGAATAATCAAAGTGGATTCGTTTTTTATATGGAGTTTTTGTTTACCAAACAGGTCGTATGCTCGATGATAATTTTCCTGTATTTTCTTTAGTAACGAATGTTGTTAAATCCTCTTTAAGCATTTGCATTCGTTCTGCACCTATGTTTGCAATCCATCGTTGTTCTATTTCAGCTACTATTTCTTCTTTTGCTTTCATTACTGCTAAACCACGCTCGGTTAAAACAATAATTTTACCTCTTTTATCAGTAGGATGCGTTTGGCGCGTGACATAACCACTGTTCTCAAGAGAATCTACCATTTTACTTATGGCTTGTTTTGAAACCCCTAAATATTCAGCTAGTTCTATACCGGTTGCTCCATTAGGAAGGATACGTTTGAACATAAAACCGTGTGCGGGCCTAATATCTTCAAATCCCAATTCACTTAATTTGTCGTGTAGTTCAGTAATTAATGTACTGAAGGATAGTGATAAAAGTGAAGTAAGATCTAGTTCGTTAAGTGTTTGATGAGTCATGTATATAACCTCCTTACTTATAGTCAATTGAATTGACTATAAGTAGAATCTATTGTACTATACAGGATATAGTCAATCAAATTGACTATATAATAGTAATAGAACAAATAATGATTTATCTAAATAAAATCAATGAATTATGGAGGTTTCACATGGTTAATATCGTTAAAATTAGAGGGAGTGTATTTGCACCGTATGCTTTGCTGAAACCTATTCAGGATCCTGCGGCGGGAAGAGTGTTTGAATATGCCGGAGATGCACGTGAATTTACACCATACGCTGTGAACACAAAGCGTTCAAGATTAGAACAAGAAGTGGTTGTTGATTTTTATAAAAGAGAAATTTTCACATATGCAGATGCTTGTATCGTTACTGTGAAAATTACAAATCCAGATGGCTCAATTGAGTATCAAAAAGGAGAAACAAGTACAGAAAACATTGCATGTACAAATATTGTATGGAGTGAAGATGAAGTTTCATTTGAAATGAGAGCAAGTGCAAGTAATCCGTTAAACGCGGCAGCACCTGCAGCTGATTATTTTTTGACTATACGAGTTAATGAAAGTGGTACTGTGCATGTTGAAGGTTTACATGATGGTTTTCCTTGCTATGAATTTTATAAACAAATCGACTTTGGTTCATTTGAATTAATATATACACATGATTTCAGAAAAACGGATGATACCCCAGCAGCACTAGCTGGAGAAATGGAATATAGCTTTAAAACGAAAATCTAGATATAAATATAGCGCTATTTTTTAGAAGGAAGTAGCAAACGTAAAAGAGAAAGCTATTGGTTCTAGGATTGAAATTGTGGTCTATTTTATTCAATAGCATGCAGTATATAAAATTAGAATTATAGGGGTGTTTCTTATGACGAATATCGTTAAAATAAGAGCCAGTGTATTTATTCCAATGTCTTGGACAGAACCGCGGAAGGATGCACAAACAGGGAAAGTAATCCAGTTTGAAGGTGATTCACGTGAATTTACACCACATGCGGTAAATACTATGCGCTCTAGAGTTGAGCAAGAGGTAGTAGTGGACTTTTATAAAGAAGAAGTGTTTTCATATGCAAACACGGGTATTACGACAGAGAAGGTCACAAATCCAGATGGTTCTGTGAATAAAAGAACAGGAAAAGCGAGTACTGAAAATATTGTGTGTACGGATATTTCATGGAATTCTGATGGTGTGCAATTCAAAATGAGTGCAAGCGCTAGTAATCCGTTAAATGTGTATGCCCCTCCTGTGGACTATTTATTAACTGTATGTGTGAACAAGGATGGTAGTATCGATATTCAAGGAGAACATGATGGATTCCCTTGTTTCGAATTTTATAAGCAAGTAGATTTCGGTTCATTTGAACAAATTTATACACATGATTTTAGAGAAACTGGTGATACACCTGAAGCGTTAGGTGGAGAAATGGATTATAGTTTTACAAAGAGGTTATAGGAAGTATGACAATGGAACGATGGATTAATTCATTCGTAAATAAAATGAATTAGTTGGACTACAATACACTGTAGTTACGAAATGCAAAAGCCAATGAAATCAGTGGCTTTTGCATTTTTACTATAGAAGTTTTCAAAATGAAACTACTTTACAATATACCCTAAAGGGTATATGATATTATACAAAGTTACAAAGTAATGTATAATATAGTTATAATTACGGAGGTGATCTACAGTGGAATATAATCAAGATATGAAAAATAGATTGAAACGTATTGAAGGTCAAGTTCGTGGTGTGCTTCGCATGATGGAAGAGGGAAAAGATTGCCGAGATGTTATTACACAGTTAACTGCATCCCGTTCTGCACTTGATCGTACAATTGGACTCGTTGTTGGAACAAATTTAGAGCAATGTTTACGTGAGCAGTTTGAGACAGGCAATGGCTCAAATGAAGAGTTAATTAAAGAAGCTGTTCAATTGCTTGTAAAAAGCAGATAATCTGTCAAACGTATGTGTTGACAGATTTTCAAAAACATTTTATTATACCCCTACAGGTATATGTATGCTAATTAGGGAGGAAATGATTATGAGTATAAAAGTTGATATGAATTTAGACTGTAAAGGCTTGGCTTGCCCGATGCCAATTGTGAAGACAAAAAAGGCGATGGAAGGGTTGGCATCAGGGCAAGTTATTGAAATAGAGGCGACAGATAAAGGTTCTATGCTAGATATTCAAAGTTGGTCAAGTAAAGTAGGGCATCAATATATCGGAACGAAACAAGAGGGAGATATATTAAAGCATTATGTACGAAAATCCCATGAACATGAAGTAAATGAAGTTGTGAAGTATCCTCATACAATTACGAATGGGGAATTGCAAGATCTATTATTAAGTGGTGAAGAGTGTATTGTAGTAGATGTTCGTGAAGCGGCGGAATTTGCCTTTGGTCATATTCCATCTGCCATTTCGGTTCCATTAGGTGAAGTAGATAGTGCTATGTTAGACAGTGCGAAACCAATTTATGTTGTTTGCCGAACTGGTAACCGTAGTGATGTAGCTTGCCAAGTGTTGAAAGAGAGAGGTTTTTCAAACGTGAAAAATGTCATTCCAGGTATGTTAGAGTGGCAAGGAAATATAGAAAAATAAAATTTTTTAAATATAAATATACCTCAGGGGGTAATTGAATGGGTGTTAAACTGTTACAAGCAAAAGATGTCGCAGAGAAAGTTTTATTCGGAGAATTGTTTATTTTAGATGTTCGTAATGAAACGGACTATGAAGATTGGAAAATTGAAGGGAAACAAGTTTCTTCTATAAATAAACCGTATTTTGACTTATTAGATGGTGTAGATCATATTGTAGATGAATTGCCGAGGGAGAAAGAAATTTTAGTCGTATGTGCGAAAGAAGGTTCTTCGCAGTTTGTCGCAGAGCAATTGTTACATGCCGGATTCAATGATGTTTATTATTTAGCTGGTGGGATGAAAGCTTGGAGTGAATATGTAAAGCCGTTAAAAGTAGGAGATGTACAGGGCGGAGGAAGTATATATCAATTTAACCGTCTTGGAAAAGGCTGTTTATCTTATATGATCGTCTCAAACGGTGAAGCAGCAGTTATTGATGCAGTCAGAACGGTTGAAGCATATGAAGATTTTGCGGAAGAGCATGGTGTTACTATTACGAATGTCATGGATACACATTTACATGCAGACCATATTTCTGGAGGACGTAGGTTAGCTGGAAAAGTAGGGGGTACGTATTGGTTACCTCCAAAAGATGCGGAGGAAGTCGTTTTCTCATATAAACCGCTTGTTGAAGGATCTGTTATTACGGTGGGGGGTACCAAAATTGAAATTGACGCATTATACTCACCGGGGCATACGATTGGAAGTACATCATTTATTGTAGATGATTCCTATTTATTATCAGGCGATATTTTATTTGTAGATTCAATCGGGCGTCCAGATCTTGCTGGGAAGGCGGAAGACTGGGTAGGGGATTTACGAAATACTTTATATAAACGTTATAAGGAATTATCTCAAGGTTTAATTGTTTTACCAGCTCATTATTCAAAAATAAGTGAAATGGACGACAGAGGCATTGTGAGTGCGCATTTACAAGATTTATTTAAGGAGAATGTAGGGTTAAATATTGCCGATGAGGTAGAGTTTCGTAAAACTGTGACAGAGAACTTACCGCCTCAGCCGAATGCTTATGAAGAAATTCGTCAAACGAATATGGGTAAGATTTATCCGAGTTTGGAAGAAGAGCGTGAAATGGAGATTGGTCCAAATCGCTGTGCAGTTCATGATTCATTATAAAATAACAAACTGGAGGAATAGATGATGAATGTAAAACAAGTATTAGATGCGAAAGGTTTAGCATGTCCAATGCCGATCGTAAGAACGAAGAGAGCGATGGATACTTTACAAACTGGAGAAGTGTTAGAAGTACATGTAACGGATAAAGGATCAGTAAAAGATATTCCAGCATGGTCAAAAACAGGCGGTCATGAAATAGTAAAGCATAATATAGAGGACGATGTACTGAAGTTTTGGATTAAGAAGGCGTAGTGAAGAACTAGTTTTGTAAAGGCGGAGAGGTTGGTTATATGAATACAATATTAAGTACGCTTTTCATTGTACTTGCTGCATGGTTTGTTATTTCGCGTTTTTTACCGGTGAAAGGTGTTCAAAATATAAATGGAAAAGAATTAAAGAGTATAATGGGAAAACAGGGAAAGCAGTTTATCGATGTTCGTACAGTAGGTGAATATAGAGGAAATCATATGAAGGGATTTCAGAATATCCCGCTAAATGAGTTAGCTAGTAGAGCAAATCAATTAGATAAAAATAAGGAAATAATCGTTATTTGTCAGAGTGGGATGAGGAGTAAGCAAGCAGCAAAAGTATTAAAGAAATTAGGATTTCAGCGCATTATAAATGTTTCAGGCGGTATGAACGTTTTGTAAGGGGAAAAGTAGCATTAGGTGTAGCTAGATAATTTGAGCCTTTTTACAAATTTTAAAATACCCCTATAGGTAATTAGGAGGAGAACAACATGGAACAACAGAAGAAAACGACGATTGTTTTATTTAGTGGAGATTATGATAAAGCAATGGCTGCTTATATTATTGCAAATGGTTCAGCGGCGTACGATCATGAAGTGACTATTTTTCATACTTTCTGGGGTTTAAATGCTCTTAGGAAAGATGAGCATGTGAAAGTAAAGAAAACATTTATAGAGAAAGTGTTTGGAAAAATGATGCCGCGCGGCGCTGATAAGATGGGATTATCAAAAATGAATTTTGCTGGTATGGGGCCAAAAATGATTAAAGGTATTATGAAAAAACATAATGCGATGCCTTTACCAGATTTAATCGATTTGGCGAAAGAACAGGGAATTAAACTTGTAGCTTGTCAAATGACAGTAGATTTATTAGGGTTAAAAGAGGAAGAGATTATGGATGGGGTAGAGTTTGCAGGAGTAGGAGCTTATTTAGCAGATGCTTCGGATGGGAATGTAAACTTATTCATTTAATTCACCTTCTTTTTAGAAGGGAGGGGATGTAAGATGAGCTTAGTCGTATTACTTTTTATAATTGGGTTTATAGGATCGTTTATATCAGGAATGGTTGGAATTGGCGGTGCAATTATTAATTATCCGATGATCTTATACATTCCGGTATTGCTAGGATTTGCTGGATATACATCACATGAAGTGAGTGGTATTACAGCGATTCAAGTATTCTTTGCAACTTTTGCAGGCGCGTGGGCGTATAGGAAAAGTAACGATATGGATAAAACTTTAGTTGTGTATATGGGAGCTAGTATATTAATAGGAAGCTTTGTAGGTAGCTTTAGTGCGAATCTATTAAATGAGCATGCTGTAAATGTTGTTTATACAATATTAGCTACTATCGCGGCTATTATGATGTTTATACCGAAGCGAAGCAATCGTAAGGGATCAGAGGGAATTACGTACAATAAGTGGCTCGCTGGTTTACTAGCGTTTATTGTAGGAAGTGTTTCCGGCATTATTGGGGCTGGTGGTGCATTTCTTTTAGTACCGATTATGCTAGTTGTTCTAAAACTACCGATACGTACAACAATAGCAACATCTATCGCTATTACTTTTATTTCCTCGATAGGAATTACTACTGGGAAAGTGATTACTGGACAAATAGTTGTTATTCCGGCTCTTATCGTTGCGATAGCAAGTTTATTTGCCGCTCCTCTTGGAGTGAGAGTAGGGAAGAGAGTGAATCAAAAAGTTTTGCAGTATGTATTATCTATTTTAATTGTAGGAACTGCGATAAAGATGTGGATCGATATGATATTGAAGTAAAAGGATGGTGCTGCTTGCAGCCCATCCTTTTATTTTATGCCCAAATAACTTTCATTAAGTTCTTATATTCATCGTTTGCCAGTTTATATAGCATTCTCGTATGTTCAAAGACAAGTGCGGGATTAAAGTTTGGTTCTGAGAATGCAAGAGATGTTGAAATATCAATTGCATTTTGTTTGTTTAGCGTGAATTTTGCAAATCGATAAGATGTGTTTAATTCATTGATGACATGTAAAATATCATTTGTTGATGTTGAATCAGGTACAAGAGCAACATTGAAGCAGTATATATCCACAGCAGGATGTTCGCTTTGGAAAGCAGCGATAAGTTGAATTTTTGCGCCAGCTTCTGTTTCTAATCCTACTGAAAAATGTACCGAACCATCATTTTCATCTATATTTTCTTCCATGTATATATCGTTTGATTTTAAGTACTCTTTAAAATCTGAAATGTTATGTTTTACTGCAGCTTTCATATGCGTGGGCCCCCTGATAATTGGAATAGATTACTACTATTTATTATAATTTAAAAATATTAAAAAAGATAGTTGGAAAGTTCTGATTTTTTATTTTGAAAGCATTAAAAAGAAGCAGTGCTCTACCTCCATAGAGCACTGCTTCACTTTATTCATTGTTATTAGACGATGTTTCTGTATCTTCACTGTTATTCTTATTTTGAGTTTCATCGTTACTCGATTCGCGTTCACTCGTATTTTCAGACGTAGATGCTTTTGTTTTCTCTGAGCTTGTTTTTTTCGAATCAGAATCAGATTTTGTATAGGCAGGTAGTCCAAGGTGACTACGAAGTTCGTTTGTAACATTAGCTAATTCTTTTTTATCTGGATTGTAGTAGTAAGTTCGGCCACCACCAGCTGACTTACTACATGTATCATCACCTTTTGCCATGTAACAATCTTCACCTTGAAGTTGTAATTTCTCAATTTCCGAATCCGATCCATATTTATAGAATGAAAGCATGTCATCGAATGTTAAGTTTGTAACGAATTGTCCGTTAATATCATCAATGATGTTTCCAACTTTTGTTACAGATCCAGCGCTTGTTAGTTTCTTTAAAATTGCTTCAATAACAAGTTGCTGACGTTGTCCACGCATTGCATCACTATCAATGTGCCTTGTTCTGGCAAGAGCAAGAGCTTCTTCACTATTTAACTTTTGAACACCTTTTTTCAGGTGAATTGCATCGGCGTTATCATTACTATCTTGTTCAGTAAACTCAACTGGTACGTCAACTTCAATGCCGCCTAAATCATCAACGATTTTCATGAATGATTTAAAGTTGAATTTTACAAAGTAATCGACGGGAACATTCATTAATTTTTCAACTGCATCAATACTAGCTTGTGGTCCACCATCTTTTCCGTTTTTGGTAGCACCGAATGCATGAGCGTGTGTAATTTTATCTTTTTTCTTTTCTACTGGAATATAAGTATATGTGTCACGTGGAATACTTAATAGCTTTACAGTTTTGCTATCTTTATTAAACGTTGCAAGTAATAGTGCATCCGTTCTTATAGCTTCACCATATTCTTTTCCGCGGACATCGCTTTCATCAACGCCCATTATTAAGACAGAGACGTTATTTGTAATAGGTTTTACAGCTTTAGCGCGTAAATCAGACTTATCACCGCGTGCTAAATCGTGAGCGGCGTTTCGAACAGCAGAAGATGCTTTATTTACTAAAAACCATGTATAACCGCCACCTATTATTAAAACTAATAGAATAACGCTTATAATAATTTTTGCTTTTTTCTTACTATTTTTCGGTTTACTTCGTGTATTTTCTTGTAAAGATGGGTTTTGCTCCATTTCTTGTACTCCTTCATTTGGATTGAAATACGACACTCATATCCACTTATTATAATGAAATTTAGCGAAAAAAAACATTACAAATCATTTACATTTCGTAAAAATTCAATTTATTTATAAAAAGTTAGATTTTCTATATTTTATTTTAAAGATGTAGAACAAGTATAATGTGTTTTAGTAGAAATGAAAATATGTAATGTGAGAAAGTGATAGAGAAGTAAGATTTGTTGAAATATAGCCAAGAAGATGTGATTAGCTGTATATGTACTTCTTATATAATAAAGAAAGATTTTACGGATGAAGGAGAGAGCGTAATGAATCATACATCATTCCGAGCAATGGTCGTGAAAGAAAAGGAAAATAATCAATTTGAAAGAACCTTTGTTGAGAGAGAAGTAAATAGTTTACCTGAAGGAGACGTAGTAATACGTGTTCATTATTCTTCATTAAATTATAAAGATGCCCTTTCAGCTACTGGTAATAAAGGTGTAACGAGAACATACCCTCATACACCAGGTATCGATGCAGCGGGAGAGGTAGTTAGTAGTGAAAATAACGCCTTTCAGGAAGGCGATCAAGTTATTGTAACTGGATATGATTTAGGTATGAATACTTCTGGTGGTTTCGGAGAATATATTCGCGTGCCATCATCTTGGGTTGTGCCTTTACCAAAAGAAATGTCTTTGAAGGAAAGTATGATGTACGGGACAGCCGGTTTTACAGCTGCCTTATCGGTATATAAGCTCATTAGAGCGGGAATTACGCCTAGTATGGGAGATGTTTTAGTAACGGGTGCTACGGGCGGAGTAGGCAGTGTAGCAGTGAGCATTTTAGCGAAGCTAGGATATAACGTAGTAGGATCGACTGGGAAAATGGAAGAGGAACAGATGCTGCTACGTTTAGGTGCAAAAAAGATGATTCATCGCGCGGAGTTGAGTGATGAATCAGGAAGACCGATGCTTAAAGGAATATACGCTGGGGTTGTCGATACTGTAGGCGGGAACATGTTAGAAAGTTCTTTAAAGGTAGTTAAGTATGGAGGCTGTGTAACAACGTGTGGTAATGTAGCAGGGCATGAATTAAATACAACTGTATACCCATTCATATTACGAGGGTAACTAACTGTTACGATTTATTTAACCAATTATAACTAAAGTTAATTAAATATATCAGTAAGCCCTGCTAGTCAAGTGATTGGCTAGTAGTGAGGGGTAACTGCGGGCAATCCCTAAAGCTGATTGAACTACAGCGTGGCTAGAAATAGCGAGCGCGAATGTCGCGAAAGCAGAAAAAATCAATCAGATCGTGCAAGGTTAAATCCTAAACACTGGAACAATGGGTCTTCCGCCTCGAATCATCTAAGTCAAAATGGATAAGATGAACGTTCAACGACTATCTCGTATAACTGACGAGAGTACATCACAAGCCTATGGTGGTGGAAAAATCCTCTATCTCTAAGTAGATAAACATATAGTCTGCGCTCATGTGAAAACATGAGAAGTTCATAAGAGAACTGGCTAAGGAATTGCGCCCTTAGTTGAACAAGATAAATTTTATTAAATCTATCAAACTTCATTGAAAATATCGAACGTACGTGCTATGTTTTGTTCAATGAGGTGAGAATCATAATGAAATTTTCACGAGTTAGTCAAGTATCAGAATTAACAGGTTTGCATCCGAGTAGTCTAAGGAGAATGCTGGTGGAACACGCTACTATTCAGAAGAACAAATCTTTCATTAAAGGAGTTAAATTCTGATGATATTGGCGAAGAAAGTCAGACTAATTCCAACGCCTGAACAAGAAAAAGTGCTTAGAAACCATGCTGGTGCTGCAAGATTCGCTTATAACTATTGTAAAAGAATGAGTGATAGGTACTATAAGCTATTTGGAAAATCTGTTTCACAGTTAGCTTTACAGAAACGATTTACAAAGATCAAGAAGCGAAAGCAATATGAGTGGTTAAAAAATATCAACGCACAAGTTCCCAAACAGGCTTCAAAAGATTTTGACAAGGCGCGAAAAAATTCGTTCGAAAAGTACCAAAATGGTTATCACACTTCTTATAAATCCAAAAAAGATTTAATCCAAGGATTTTATGCCAATTATGAAAGACTGGTTATAGGAAAGAAAGTAGTTCATATTCAGTCCATTGGAGAAGTGAAAACAAGCCAACAACTACCAAGAAACAAAAAGCCATCCAATCCAAGAGTTACATTTGATGGTCGTCACTGGTGGATTAGTGTAGGGTTCAAAGGAGAATTCGAACCACAAGAATTAACCGATGAGTCGATTGGTGTGGATGTTGGTTTAAAAGATCTGTTTGTAGCTTCTAATGGTACGAAAGAACGAAATATAAACAAAGATGCCAAGGTTAAAAAACTTTTGAAAAGGAAAAAGTCAGCGCACAGAGATATGTCTAGGAGATTTACAAAAGGTGTAAAAATTCAATCCGCAGGATATGAAAAAGCAAAAATCGAACACCTGCGGTTATCTAGGAAAATTACGAATATCCGAAATAACCATATCCATCAAGCAACAGCTAAATTGGTGAAAACCAAACCAATGAGGATTGTTGTGGAAGACTTAAATATCTCAAACCTGTTAAAAAACAAAAAACTATCGAAAGCATTTTCATTTCAAAATTAAACTTCTTCTTTCAATGTTTATCATACAAGTGTGAGAAATATGGCATCGAGTATGTAAAAGCTGATAAATGGTTCGCCTCAAGCAAGATTTGCTCATGTTGCGGAGTAAAATACGACCATTCAGTTCAACCAGAAGGACAGTGGAGTTTAAAAATACGTGAGTGGTGTTGTGTTGGGTGCAATAGCCATCACGAGAGGGGTTTAAATGCTGCGATAAATTTATCAAGATGGGTAAAATAAATGCTTGATAATAGGAGGTAACGATACTGCCTCGTGTGGAGTGTTATACCCCTCGTCCCTTCGGGGTTGCGAGAACACTTTGAAGCACTAACTTGTGTAAATTTGATTGAATTGTATAGATTTAGTTAAGTTTATCGTATCGGATTAGCCTTTTAGGAATAGATTCAGTTCAATGTCCAGTAGATGTGAGAAGAGACGTGTGGGCATTGCTAGCAGGTGAGTGGAAAAATTCAGAGCTATTATCTTATACAGAAGAATGTACATTAAAAGAATTAGATGAGAAGTTTGCACTTATACTGCAAGGAAAGTTAAAAGGAAGAACGGTTGTAAAGATGAAATGAAAAAAGAGACGCTTAAATTAGCGTCTCTTTCCTATTATAATGATTGTTTTAAATTTACTTTTCCTTGTTCACCTAAAACACCATCAGCGATATTTACAGCGTGATCACCGATACGCTCTAAGTTACTTACCATATCAACGTAGATGATGCTTGCATCACCTGAACAGCTACGTTCGTTCAGACGTAACACATGGCGTTTACGTAAAACACGTTCCATTTGGTCAATTTTACGTTCTTTTGCAATAACAGTTTGAGCTAGTTCAGTGTCAAAGTTTGTTAAAGCATTGATTGCATCTTGTAATGTTGAAATTGTTAATTCAAGCATTTCATTTAATTCAGCTAGTGCTTCATCTGATAGTGAAACGCGGTTTGAAATTTGGAAATCTACAAGTTCTACAAGGTTTTCTACATGATCACCGACACGTTCAATATCTCCAACAACACCTGCTAAAACTGAATGTTTCTCAGAGTCTGTTGGTGAAAGTGGTTTTTCTGATAGTAAAACTAAATACTCAATAATTTTTTTATCTAAATTATTAATAGCTCCTTCTAATTGAGTAGCCATGTCAGCATGTTTTTTATCTTGTGTATTTAAAAATTGGTTTGCTTCTTTTAATCCATGTAATGAAAACTCAGCCATACGAACGATTTCTTTTTGAGCTTCTGTTAAAGCGATAGCTGGAGATTGCTCAATAAAGATTGGATTTAAATGTTGCGGTTTGAAGTTAATAGATGCATCTTCACCACGAATAATTTTTGTTACAATCCAGGCTAATAATGCAATGAATGGGAACTGAATGATTGTATTCGTTACGTTAAATGTTCCATGTGCAAATGCAATTGTCATTTCTGGATTTAAATTTAATGACGTTTGGAAATATTGAATTAAACTTGTAAATGGTATTAATATAATCGTAAAGATAATGGTACCGATAATATTAAAGATAACGTGAACTAATGCTGCACGTCTTGCTGCAATTGAAGTACCGATTGCTGCTAATACGGCTGTAATTGTTGTACCGATGTTATCACCGAATAATACAGGAAGAGCAGCTTGTAAATCAATAGCACCCTGGCCGAATAGTTCTTGTAAAATACCGATTGTTGCGCTTGAGCTTTGTACAATTAAAGTGAACACTGTACCGACAATAATTCCTAAAATTGGATTATCACTCATGCTAACCATTAACTCTTGGAATGACTCTAAAGAACGAAGAGGTTTCATACCTGCGCTCATTAATTCTAAACCGAAGAATAACATACCAAAACCGAATACAACTTGACCTACAGAATGTACTTTTTTATTTTTAAAGAAGAATAGTAAAATCGCTCCAACTGCCATAATTGGGAGAGCGTATTCTCCGATTTTAATCCCGATAATAAATGCAGTAACTGTCGTACCGATGTTCGCACCCATAATAACACCAATTGCTTGTCTTAATGTCATAAATCCAGCACTTACAAGTCCGACTGTTAAAGCGGTTGTTCCTGAGCTTGATTGAATTAATACTGTAACTAACATACCTGCTAGTACGCCCATAAGAGGGTTTGTTGTAAAACGATCTAGAATATCGCGAAGACGATCTCCAGCTGCTTGTTGCAGTCCATCGCCCATGTATTTAATCCCGAATAAGAAAATACCTAATCCACCAATGAACTGGAAGATCATATCTTGAATATTGTATTCCACGCATTCCACTCCTTAAATTTCATGTACGATGTAATTATTAACTAAACCTTGAGGCACTGTAAACGGTTTATCAGTAAAATTTACACTAAATTTACAAAGGGATAAAAAGTTTACAAATCTTTAAAGAAACACCTGGATTTAATTGGTTTTTTAGACGATATAACTAATCGGTTTGTAAAGAAGTCACATTTGTCACACTATTTGCGGATAGTAAAAATAGGAGAGGTAAACTATCCAAATTGGATGCGCTAAGTAAAGTTTCACCTTATTTATAATAATGGTTCTTTGTATATTTTTTGATTAAAGTTAGAAAAATATGTAGGGGAAATGAGGAGGTTTGAAATGAATGTATTAAGTGAAAATGAAAAAAGCAATGTGATTTTTTTAGGAATCCACTGCTTTTACAAATGTGTATACATGATTTTTTGGTCCAAGTACTTCGAAAAAGAACCAATTAGCATTACCCAACGGCTTTTTCTTTTGTTTTATCCCCCTGTTTTTGCTTCCGTAAGCTTGTGATGTAAATGAAAAGAAAAGCGATAAGTAATAGAGAGGAATATCGATATACTGTTGCATAGTTGGTAAAGTGTGCAATGAATCCAAAAATAATCGCTCCAGCACCAATTCCAAGATCAAATGCTGAGAAGAATGTTGCTGTTGCTACTCCTCTCCGGTGCGGTGCTACTCGGTCAATCATCCATGCTTGTAGTGCTGGTTGAATTGCTCCGAAACCACTTCCGTAGCACGCTGCGGCAATAATTAAGCTCGGAATTGTAGTTGTATACGACAGCAAGATAATACCTGTAAACGTAATAATAACTCCTGGAATGATGACGAATGTATGGCCTTTCGTATCATATAATCTTCCAGAAAACGGACGAGTTACAGCGATTGCAAGTGCGTTAAATAAAAAGAAGAGACTAATATCAGCAATCCCGACTTCTGTAGCAAATAATGTGATAAAGCTCCCAATTCCCCCGTACATTAATGTAATACATAATATTAATAATGAAGGAAGTAAAGCTTTACGCTCAATAAATCCATCGAGAAAGGTACCAGATGTTTGCTGTGGTGGTTGCGGCGATTTTTTGATTTGAAGTAGTTTCGTTAATATTAATGAAACTATTGTGCATGAAAGTGCACATAAAAAAAGAATCGTGAAGTTATATGCTTGCATAAGCCAAAGTCCGATAAGCGGACCGAGCGCCATGGCGATAGTTCCAGAAAGACCGAAATACCCCATGCCTTCACCGCGGCGAGCTTGCGGAATTAAATCTGAAACGACAGTTCCGTATGTAGTCGTTGTAATACCAAAACCAGCTCCGTGTAAAATTCGAACGGCAAGCAATAGAAAAATGGTTGAAGCGAAAAGATAACTGCCCATAGCGAGTAAACAAATAGCGGTACCAATCATTAAAATGATTTTTTTGTTGAATTTCTGCAAGGCATTTCCAGTTAGCGGCCTAATAAAAAGTGCTGCAACGGTAAACATGCCGACAACGAATCCGATATTTGAACTTGTGCCCCCAATTTCTTTCACATAAACAGGTAAAGTTGGAATTAACATTTGAAATCCTAAAAACATACATAAGTTTGCTAGAATTAGCGCAATAAACTCTTTTGTCCATAACGGTTCTCGTTTTACGAGTACTGCCTCTCCCATATATTCATCCCCTATATAAATTTTTTCCTGCTATTTGTGGGCAGTAAAACTCCCACCTCAAAATCCGGCTGGAGCAAAGAAGTTAGGCGGGAGCCCTGCTGCCCTTAAACGCCCGATTGGTGAAGGCTAATAATCAGTGGGGGATGAACAAAACCCCACATTGATTAAAGTTTCACTTTATCTCTGTTCTTTCGAGTATATGTATTGGTCAATGTAACAGTCAAGGAAGGTGTCTTGAAAGCGGATAACAATTTTAAGCTGGAAAACTGACAAATTTGTGTAAATGCTACACAACTATGAAAAAAAGATGTAAAGTATAGATGTATAGACTTGTAGTTGTTATGAATGATAGAAATTGTTTTTTCTTTAAAGAAAGCGGATTCAAATTGTAGTGGAAGAAAAGGGGATACATACTTTTTCGCTACATATATTTGAAAAGGTTTACAATATGATGAAGAAAGAGGCGTGTACATATGAGACGATTAGGTATTTCTATTTATCCAGAGCATTCGACAGTAGAGAAAGATAAAGAGTATGTAACATTAGCGAGTAAATACGGATTTACACGTGTATTCACATGTTTATTATCTGTAGATGGCGAGAAAGAGACAATTATAGAAGAGTTTAAAGAAACGATCTCTCATGCAAATGCATTAGGGTTCCAAGTATTAGTTGATATTAGTCCGTCTGTCTTTACACAATTAGGTATTTCATATAATGATTTATCGTTCTTCCATGAGTTAGGAGCGTACGGTATCCGTTTAGATGTTGGATTCTCTGGTTTAGAAGAATCGATTATGACTTACAATCCATACGGCTTAAAAATTGAAATTAATATGAGTAACGGTACGAAATATGTAGATAACATTATGAGCCATAGACCAAATCGTGAAAATTTAATTGGTTGCCATAATTTTTATCCACATCGTTATTCAGGATTATCATACGATCATTTCATTAAATGCTCGAAACAATTTAAAGATTACGGTATGAGAACGGCTGCTTTTATTTCATCATTTGATGCAACATACGGACCTTGGCCAGTAACAGAAGGGTTATGTACGTTAGAGCAGCATCGCGAATTACCGATGACAACACAGGCGAAGCATTTGTTTGCAACAGAATTAATTGATGATGTTATTATTGCGAATGCTTATGCTTCAGAAGAAGAATTACAAGCACTAGGTGCGTTAAATAAAGAGAAACAAACATTTGATATAGAACTATACGATACAACAACAGATTTAGAAAGAATTATCGTATTAGAAGAACCTCATTTTTATCGCGGGGATGTATCTGAATATATGATTCGTTCTACACAAAGTCGTGTGAAATATAAAAAGGAAGAGTTTAAACCGCATAATACGCGTGAAATTAAGCGTGGCGATCTTTTAATTGATAATGAGCAATATGGCCAATATAAAGGTGAATTGCAAATTGCTTTAAAAGATATGGTGAATACAGGAAAAACAAATGTAGTTGGCCGAATTATAGAGGAAGAAATCTTCTTATTAGATTATTTACAAGCTTGGGATAAGTTTGGATTTACGCTAAAGAAATAATGAACGCGGGATAAAAGGGAAAAAACTACTGATTTCAGTGGCTTTTTCCCTTTTATATAAAGAGCGAGAGGAAGAGCTATGACAAAAGTGCATCAGCGATTAATTTCCATTTTAGAGGAGTTTTTAGAAGAGAAATCGATGCTAAATCGAGCTTTTTTAGCGAGCCGTTTACACGTATCAACGAAGACGATTCAAAAGGATATAAAATTATTAAATGATATATTGGAAGAACACGGGGCGAAAATTGAATCACAAAGAGGGAATGGGTACGAACTAGAAATTATGCAAACTAAGAAATTTGAAGATTTTTGCGTAAATGTATTTCAAAAACAGACAGAAAAGATTCCAACTTCTTATGAAGAAAGAGTAGCGTATATTTTACACCGTATTTTAACGACAGATGGGTATGTGAAGCTTTCACAGCTAGCGGAAGAGATTTATGTGAGTAAATCTACTGTAAACTTAATTATGAAAGATGTTACGGATATTTGTAGTCGCTATGAGTTACAAATTGAAAAAAGACCATATTATGGTATACGTATTGTAGGAGAAGAATTTAATATTCGTTCTTGTTTATCACAATATGGTTTGCCGCGTTATGACCATACTCCGTTTCATGAGAACTATGAGCAGACGGACACATATTTATCGTTACCCCATATTTCTCTCATCCGCTCAGTTATACTAAAGTATATCGAGGGAGGAACGATATATTTATCAGATATAGAAATTGATAATTTATCAATTCATATTGCGATTGCTTTAAAGAGATGCGGGGATGATCATTACATTCAAGCACTGCATGTAGAGGAATCTGAACTTATAATAAAGAAAGAATATAAAATTGCGAAACAGATTTTAGGGAATTTAGGGGAAGAGCTAAAACTTCAATTTCCAGAAGAAGAAATTTTATATGTGACGATGCATTTATTAAGTACTGCTGTTACAGCGAGAGATCGCTATGAAAATGTGGAAGAGCTATTAGGGAAAGACGTATATGCATTCATGCAGCATATTCTTTTCAAAGTAGCGGAAGAACGGAATCTTACTTTTTATTACGATGAAGAATTATTATTTGGTTTTGGTGTTCATTTAAAAACGTTATTAAATCGTTTGAGATATAAGTTAAATACGAGAAATCCTCTTTTGGCAGAAGTGAAAAAAAATTATCCATATGCTTTTGAAATTGCAGTTCTCGTT
Organism: Bacillus sp. RC51; assembly: GCF_044908115.1. Taxonomy (NCBI): domain Bacteria; kingdom Bacillati; phylum Bacillota; class Bacilli; order Caryophanales; family Bacillaceae; genus Bacillus; species Bacillus sp. RC51. The sequence continues at coordinate 59,663 of NZ_JBIYCW010000021.1, forward strand.
GGAGATATAATTGGTGAATATACGGGTGAATCCATTCCAGAGAGTGAGATTGGTTATATTGCCATTCACTTCGGCGGAGCGATGAGTCGTTTGCAAGAAAAGAATCAAAAGAAAAGATGTTTATTAGTTTGTGCGACTGGCCAAGGGAGTGCACAGCTATTGAAATATAAAATTCTATCACAGTTCCGAGATAAACTAGAGATTGTAGGTATTACAGGGTACTATCAATTGAAAGTGGAAGATCTTTATAAAGATAAAATAGATTGTATTATTAGTACGATTCATATACCGAGTGGTTTGCCTGTGCCAGTTATAAAGGTAAACTCAATATTTGATGATAAAGAGATTAAATCGATTGGTCAGCAGTTATTTACGCATGTAAATAGTAGTGTGCAGCAATATATTAAGGAAGATTTGATCTTCTTAAATCGTAGTGCTTCTACAAAAGAAGAGGTTATCCAGTTTTTATGTGAGAAAGCTGCTGAGAAAAACTATGTACCCGCAAACTTTTATGCTTCTGTTATGGAGAGAGAGAACACATCTCCTACAGCGGTTGGAAATTTAGTGGCAATTCCGCATCCGATGCAGTTATTAAGTGAGAAAACATTTTTGATGTTTTGTACACTCGATAAGGCGATTGACTGGGGAGATAAAAAAGTACAAGTTATTATTTTATTTAGTGTGAAGCGCAATAATAATGAAGATTTACAAAAACTTTATGATTTTTTATATGATATTATGTCTAATCAAACTATAATAGAAAAATTGCATCAGGCTCAAGCTGTTGATGATTTTCAAGAAATCTTACTATCATTATGAAAAAGTATATTAAAACTTCCGTTACACAACGGAAGTTTTTTATGTTTAATTGTATGCGTTTTCATAATAAGATAAAAATATAGAAAAAACATAACTTGGGGGAATTTTAAATGACTGATATGCAAACTCCATTTGCGTTAATTTTACATGGTGGCAACGCGAGAAGCGCGGCGCTTGAAGCAATTGCTTTTGCAAGACAAGGAGATTTTGAGAATGCGAGTGAAAAGATGACACTTGCTAGTGAGGAAATATCATCCGCTCATCGTATTCAAACGGATTTAATTCAAGAAGAAGCAAGAGGAAATCATGCAGAAATAAGTTTATTATTAGTGCATGCACAAGATCATTTAATGAATGCCATTACAGTGAAAGAACTTGCTGAAGAATTTATTACTCTTCATAAACGAGTGGAAGAGAAAGTGACAGTATAAGATGTACATTTTATTATGTTGCGCGGCAGGTATGTCAACGAGTATGGTTGTAAGAAAAATGCAAGAAGAGGCAAAGAAACAAGGGAAGGATTATAAAATTAAAGCAGTTGATTCAGAACTTGTGAAACTGGAAATAAAAAATGCTGATGTTGTTTTAATTGGACCACAGGTGAAGTATTTGTTTCCAGCAGTAGAGTTTCTTGCGAAATCATACGATATACCAGTTGCAATTATAGAACAACGAGATTATGGCATGTGTGATGGTTTGAAAGTACTTAAGCAAGCTGAACAATTAGTTTTAGCGTAATTATATTTTTTTAAATATAAACATTATAATGTTATAACTTTTGAATTTCGCCACATTGAACATAGGGAGGGTTATCGATGAATGGTTTTATGAGTTTTATGGAACAGAAGATTATGCCGACAACGCAAAAGATTGCGGGGCAACGACATTTATTAGCAATTCGAAATGGAGTTATTTCTACATTACCGTTAACGATTGTCGGGTCATTTTTCGTTATCTTTTTAAACTTACCAATTGATGCATATATGGAGTGGATTGCACCGTTTCGCCATATTTTAGATATTCCATTCCGATTTACAGTAGGATTAATGGCATTATACGCAGCGTTTGGGGTAGGGGCTTCACTCGCGAACTTTTATCAGCTCAATCAATTAAGTGCAGGATTATTATCTGTACTCGCCTTTTTACTAGCATCAGTTGAACCAATTCAAATAACAAAAGCTGTACCAGGTGTTATTGATGCAGGTAGATATATTTCAGTAGGAACATTAAGTGCAACTTCTTTATTCGGAGCAATTGTTACAGCATTAATTGCAGTAGAAATTTATCACTTTATGATTAAGCATAATATTTCGATTAAATTACCAGATAGTGTACCACCAGCAGTTGCAAACTCGTTTGCAGCATTAATTCCAACTTTAGTAGTTATTCTTTTATTCTGGGGTATTCGTTACGGTTTGAAATTTGATGTAAACACAACAATCACATATTTAATCGCACCATTAAAATCAGTATTAGTAGGAAATAATTTATTCGGTGGTTTATTAACAGTATTCCTAATTGTATTCTTCTGGTCGTTCGGTATACATGGCCCAGCGATTTTAGGACCAATCATTCGTCCGATGTGGGATTCAGCAATTCTTGAAAATATGGAAGTATTTACGGCTACAGGAAATGCACATCAGTTACCAAACTTATTTACAGAGCAATTTATTCAATGGTTCGTATGGATCGGTGGATCAGGCTCAACGTTAGCTTTAGTTATTATGTTTATGTTCTCTAAATCTAAGTTCTTAAAAGAGTTAGGTAGATTATCATTCGTACCAGGATTATTCAATATTAACGAGCCAATTATTTTCGGGGCACCAATTGTAATGAATCCAATCTTAATTATTCCGTTCGTTATTACACCGTTAGTTACAACGACGGTATCATATTTCGCAGTTGTTTCAGGTATGATTCCGCTCATGATGGCGAAGCTGCCATTTACGATGTTAGCGCCAATTGCAGCGATTATTAGTACGGACTGGACAATTATGGCCGGTGTACTTGTACTTGTTAACTTTATTATCTCATTCGTTATTTACTATCCATTCTTCAAAATGTATGAGAAGCAACAATTAGCAGGAGAGGAGAAAACAGAATGCTCGGAGCAATTATCATCTTAATTACATTCGTGGCGGGGCAGTGTATTGCACATTATTCAAAGTGGGTACAAAGTAAATCGCTATTAGTTTTACTACTTGTGTCGATATTATTTATTGGATGTTCAATGGGAGCTTATGTGGCATTTAGTTTAGAATCACCGTACTTTATCATCGTACCAACGATTTTATGTGCAACATGTTTATCTGCAAAATATAGATTTACGAGCATGGCATTAATACAACGTGTGAAGGAGATGCAAAAGCATGGAGCGTAAATTAGGAATTTCACTTTATCCAGAGCATTCAACGAAAGAACAAGATATGGCATACATTTCGGCAGCGGCACGCCACGGTTTTTCAAGAATATTCACATGTTTACTGTCTGTTAATCGTCCAAAAGAGGAAATTGTAGCTGAATTTAAAGAAATTATTGAGCATGCAAAAGAGTATAATATGGAAGTTATTTTAGATGTAGCTCCGGCTGTATTCGATCAACTTGGTATTAGTTATAGTGATCTATCATTCTTTGCAGAGTTAGGTGCAGATGGAATTCGTTTAGATGTAGGGTTTGACGGGTTAACAGAAGCGAAAATGACGAATAATCCATATGGCTTAAAAATTGAGCTGAATGTAAGTAATGATATTGCCTATTTAGAAAATATCCTTTCGCATCAAGCGAATAAATCAGCTTTAATTGGTTGTCACAATTTTTATCCGCAAAAATTTACTGGTCTTCCGTATGATTATTTCATTCGCTGTAGTGAACGCTTTAAAAAGCATGGTATTCGCACGGCAGCATTTATTACGTCACATGCAGCTGAACTTGGTCCATGGGATATTAATGACGGATTATGTACGTTAGAACAACATCGTAACTTACCAATTGAAGTACAAGCGAAACATTTATGGGCAACAGGGCTTATTGATGATGTTATTATCGGAAATGCTTATGCGAGTGAAGAAGAGTTAGAGAAACTAGGAAACTTAAATCGTTACATGTTACAGCTAAAGGTACAATTTGTAGACGAAGCGACTGAAGTAGAGAAGAGAGCAACACTGCAAGAATTACACGTAAGACGCGGTGACATAACAGAGTATATGGTACGTTCTACAGAAGTACGTAAAAAGTACAAAGACTATGACTTCCCAGTGCGCGAAAGTGTACGACAGGAAAGAGGGCAAGTTGTAATTGGTAATAACTTATTCGGAAAGTATAAAGGTGAACTACAAATCATTCTGAAAGAAATGCCAATAGATGAACGGAAAAATATTGTCGGTACAATTGCGGAAGAAGAACTGTTTTTACTAGATTATGTTGGGGCTTGGACACAGTTTACTTGTGTGGAATAGGGAAGGGAGGAGAGGATGCTATGGCATCCTCTTTTTTCTGTTGTAGTTTATTGCTGCTAACAATATATCTTTTGGTTTAAGGGTTGGATGTGGTGTGGCTTTGAAATAAAGTCTGTAAAGGATTGTTTTAAACCAATCCAAGTTAACACAACTAGAATTTTAAATTAAGAAAATAGCTAATAATAATATTGTACATCTAATAAGAGCATGTTTATTTATCAAAACTGATGGTGCTAATTTAATCAAATATTTAGAGGTGAATAATATATAATTATTTAGTTAGCTTATTTACGTATTTTCAATGTTTAAAGATGGAGAATCTCCCTTTTTTAGAATGATTTATAATAATTCATTTAATTTATTATCCAATTTTAATGTAAACGTTCTTGTACTAAGCTTCTGTTCTATTGCTTCAAGGTTGGTATATAACTTTCTTTCTTTTCAAATAAAAGTAGTTGCACGATGTTTTAAGTGTGTATATAATTCCTCGTATAGTTTATATAATGTATATAAACTATATGAGGAATTATATTGAAATAAGTTTTCGATGATAATAAATGGAGGGGTGACCATTACTAATATTTTATAGAGAATTTGAAATTAGTAACTACTCAAAATGATGAAGTGTGAGTGGAGAGATTTTCAGATGTCAGGAACAATAAAGTGATACTATATTAGTTATGCAAATTGCTAGATGATTCCCCTTGTTATATTTTTAATTATATAATTGATTTATATTGCGTTGAGGGCATTTTCCTGAAGCCACAGTACAGGACATTATTTCAAATGTTCTTACAAAAAAATACAAAAGAGGTATTGGTATGCAAATAATTATTTCAAACAGTTCAAAGGAGCCGATTTATGAACAAATTACGAATCAAATCAAATCGTATATTTTAGCAGGTGAACTACAGGAGGGGACAGCAATACCTTCCATGCGTAATCTTGCAAAGGATTTACAAGTTAGTGTAATTACAACGAAACGTGCCTATGAGGAATTGGAAAAGGCGGGCTTTATTTATTCCATTGTAGGAAAAGGTTCTTTTATCGCAGAGCAAAATCTAGAGGTCATGAGAGAGAAGAAGCTGAAGGTCATTGAGGAACAATTGAGTGCGGTCATAACGAATAGTAAAGAAATTGGGATACCACTTGATGAAATACAGCAATTATTGAAGATTTTATATGAGGAGTGAAATGAATGGGAAATGTGGTTGAATTAAAAAATGTAACGAAGAAATTCAAAGATTTTTCCGTTGAAAATATTGATTTACAAGTGAAGCAAGGCTTTGTAACGGGATTTATTGGAGCAAATGGGGCCGGTAAGTCTACAATCATAAAAATGATGATGAATCTATTAAAACCGGATTTCGGAGAAGTTAAGCTTTTCGGATTGGACTACAAGACGCATGAGAAGGCGATCAAGGAACGCATTGGGTTTGTATACGATGAGAATGTATTTTTTGAAGGGCTGGACTTAAAAGATATAAAACGTATTGTTGCACCAGCTTACAAACACTGGGATGATACATTATTTTATCAATATGTTGAAAAATTCGAATTACCGCTAAATAAAGCGATAAAAACTTTCTCAAAAGGGATGCAAATGAAGACTTCATTGGCGATAGCACTATCACATCATGCAGAGCTAATTATTATGGACGAGCCGACAGCAGGCCTAGACCCCATATTTAGACGAGAGCTGTTGGATCTTTTACAGGAATCAATGATTGATGGTAATCGTACCATTTTCTTCTCTACACATATTACAACAGATTTAGATCGCATCGCAGATTATATTACTTTTATGCAGAATGGGAAATTAGTATTTAATCAGTCCATTCACGATGTAGTTGAAAACTATGCGCTCGTTAAAGGAGGATTGGATCTGCTAGATAGAGACACTGAAAGGGCATTTGTTTATGTTCATCGTGCTCCAACAGGGTTTGAAGCATTAACGGATAATATTAAAGATGTGAAAAGTACTTTCGGGGATACAGTTGTCATTGAACGCGCCTCTCTGGAAGATATCATGTATTACTTTAAAGGGAGGCAGACCCCATGTTTAATTTAATCAGACGTGATGTCATACTACAGAAGAAACAGCTATTAATCTTTATTCCCTTTATCGTAATCTTTATCATTTTGGGCGTACCTCCAGTTTTGATTTTTCTGGTTGCCAGTATTTTTATTCCCTTTAATACATATGCTTACGATGAAAAAGTAGAGACAAATATATTATTAAATTCCTTACCTTACACACGTAGGGAAATTATCGCATCACGCTATATTGGCGCTATCGTATATATGATTCTATCCATTGGGGTGACAAGTTTAGTATTATTTACTTTCAATGAACCTTTTACGATTACTGATATTGCGATTGGCAGCGGCTTATTTTTATTATTTGTTGCGTTTACCTTCCCATTATTTTATATATTTAAACCAGGCTATATTACAACAGTTGTTCTCATAAGCTTTATTATTTTAACATGGATAGCACGGCCTATTGCATCGTTTATAACTGAACACTCAACAGTAATAACTGATTTTACTGTCAATTTATCTATCCCGGCTTTATATACGTTAGCGACACTTGTTATTGTGGGAGTCTATGTTATTTCTTGGGGGATTACCACAGCTATGTACCAGCGAAAAGCGTTCTAAGTAGGTTCTTTGTACCAACTGAAAAATTCAAGTGAAATTCGATTAGATGTATGATGCAAGAAGCAGCAATATTCTTTTTTGGGATATAAAGTTATATGACTGAAAGTGTAGTAATGGTCCTTTAATAATCATTGGTCGACAGGGAGAAGTAAACTTTGAATCAATTTTTCTGGAGGTTGGTCCTACACGGGTTTCGATGGAGTTTTTATATATGCTGCTGGGCTAGATACTGATTGGGGCCTCTGGTGTAACGCATCTTAGATATTGAATTTTAATATAATACTTAAACATTAGAAATAATGTTATTCAAGAAAAGTACGCCATTCTTAAGTAAGGTGGTGTCTTCTTTTATTCAAGTATATTCTTGAATGAGGAAAGAAATTGTATGTATAATCTTTGAATTGCGATTTATTACGGGGAAAGTCATCATTTTCGTACACCTATCGATACGTACCTTGATTAAAATAAATATGTAATAGCAAGATAAATATAAAAGTGGAAATAACTTAATCAAAAGATGTTGTAAGTTCCTTATCTGAGGAGGAATGAGCCCTCTTATCTTGAGGCTATTCAAAACAAAAATGGGATGCGAACGCAAAGCCATTTAAGAATTCTCCCGTCGCACCAAAAGGTGTAGAGCTTGTGCTTTTAATTGTAGATGTTTGATTGTATAGAAAAAGGGAGACTATGCTCTGGAAAGATTTACAGTAGAAGGAAGAACATTAATAATATTATTGTGGATTTAAAAGAAAATAGTACTATTTTACCCCTTTAGGCATTTTTGTTGAGAGGGGTGTTTTTATATCTAAAAGAAAAAGAACATCTGAAATTGAAAAGTAGATTAAACAAGGTTGAGTTTCAGAAGAGGTGCAAATTATAAAGCTATAGTTAAAGATTCAAGATATATCCAATAAGGTTGTTCAATTTATTTAAAAGAAATGAATTTCATTTGACTTATATTACCAGGTTAAGTTATTGTAAAATTGTATAAAGTTAAAATTTTTAAATAAAACAAATTCCGTAACGGATTTTATTTAAGGCGCTATACATTGAAGGGAGGTTTATTACATATATGCGTTTTATCACTGTCTACATGTTAATTTTTAGATACCATTAAATGTGGGGATAAGTAGGGATATTTTATTGCTTATTATGTATTAAATACTTTGATCAGGAAGCTTAACAGCCTGTTACTAGAGGAAAATGACGAATTTTATTACTGGATTGCCCTTTTGATTGCTTTTCTTTTATTGCAGTAGTTTTAAAGACGTTGTATTGGATTGTGTATGAAAATTATTTAAATGTAAATACCTTATATATTAAGGGAATTCTATAAAGATATGTGTCTCCTTAATATTTCACATTAAAATATGATAATATGCAAAACCTAAGTTTAAGATTAGTATATATTTCTTGTTCAATACAGAGATTCTAACAATAAAAGTAGAAGTTTACTTAATATATTTTTAGGGGTATACAGAATGGGCGTAATAATAACCAAATTAAAGTAATAATATATGAGGAGAGGGATATGAAAGATGGAAGATATACATATAAGTTCCAGTGAACAAAACGGGTTACAGCTACACCTATGTAACACAGATAAATTTAAGACAATTAGTATAATGTTGATGATAAAAGCACCTCTTCAAGAGGATTTAACTACCGCAAGAGCATTAATTCCTTATATTCTGAATGGAGGATCAATAAATTACCCGAATCGTAAGCTATTAAAACAAAAACTTGATGAGATGTATGGAGCCACTCTTTCAACAGATGTCCTAAAAAAGGGTGAGAATCAAATTATTGCTTTTAGAATGGAGCTACCTGCAGATAAATTTCTTAATGTACCTAACTCTTTGTTAAAATCATCTTTAGATTTATTGCACGAGGTTGTTTACAGTCCACTGCTTGAAAATGGAGTATTTAATTCCGCAATTGTTGAACAAGAGAAACGTTCATTTAAGCACCGACTTGCTTCAGTGTATAATGAGAAAATGCTATACGCCAATATTCGTTTGATAGAAGAGATGTTTAAAGGTGAACCGTATCAACTGTCTGTATTTGGGAGAGAAGAAGATATTGCTTCACTTAATGCAGCATCTATTTATCAAGTATATGAAGAACTACTTCAAAACGCTTGTTTTGATTTATTCATCGTTGGTACCTTGAATGAGAATGAGATTAAATTAATGGTACAAGATGTTTTTTCTGAACAACATGACACCAAACTTATAAAGACGATTTCTTCAGATAGGAAAGCTGTAAATGGTGTCAAGATTATTCAAGATAAAATGGATGTGAAGCAAGGGAAACTTCTTTTAGGCTATAGAACTTTTTCGACAATACAAGATGAGGATTATGAAGCTACAAGGGTAGCGAACGCAATTTTTGGTAGGTTTCCATCTTCTAAATTATTCGTTAATTTACGTGAAAAGGAAAGCCTTGCTTATTTTGTACTTTCACAAATAGAAAGCAATAAAGGAATATTAACAACGATGGCTGGAATTGATTTTGATAATTATGAACGTGCAATTGAAATTATGAGAAAACAAGAGTATGCGATGAAAGAGGGGGACTTTACTGATGCTGAAGTTGAACAAGGTAAAGCGATGTTGATTAATCTATTCCTAGAAGCATACGATACTCCTCTAGGAATTATGGATATATCTATTCAATCGGTTGATAGTGGATTATCTAATAAAATAAATGATCAGATTAAAAGAATTCGTATGGTATCAAAAAGCGATGTTATTCGAGCTGCTAATAAATGGGAACTAGATACTATCTACTTCTTAAATAGAAAGGGATAAATAAAATGAATTCAATAATTTATAAGAAATTAGGAGAGACAATATATCAAGAAAAGCTCGCCAATGGTCTTGAAGTTTTCATACTTCCTAAGAAAGAGTTTCATAAAACATTTGCGACATTCACAACAAAATATGGTTCAATAGATAACAAATTCTCATCTCTAGGGAAAGAATGTTCCACTCAAGTTCCAGATGGAATAGCACATTTCTTAGAACATAAAATGTTTGAAAGTGAAAAGGGTGATGTTTTTCATACATTTGCAAAGCAAGGAGCTTCTGTTAATGCTTTTACAAATTTTACTCGTACGGCCTATACAGTATCAGCTACGTCTGAAATAAACAAAAATCTTATAACTCTTCTAGACTTTGTTCAAGATCCATATTTTACAGATGAAACGGTTGAAAAGGAAAGAGGCATCATTGAACAGGAAATAAAAATGTATGATGATAATCCGAATTGGCGTGCCCGATTTGGAATCTTAGAAAATATGTATAAGAGTCATCCTGTGAAAATTGATATAGCGGGAACAATAGATTCTATTAATCAAATCACTAAAGAGGATTTATACTCTTGCTATAATACTTTCTATCATCCTAACAATATGTTACTTTTTATTATCGGACCTGTAGTTCCTGAAGAAGTAATAAAGCTCATTCGGGAAAATCAAGGGAGAAAAACATTTCCAGACCCTGAAGAGATTCAACGCATATTCCCTAATGAAGATGCAAAAGTGAATAGAAGGTCAAGTATTATGAAACTTCCAGTTCAAATACCTAAAGTTTTTATTGGATATAAGGAAGCTAATCCTATGAGACAAGGTAAAGAGTTGCTTAAATATGAGCTATCTCTAAATGTTTTACTGGAGCTAATGTTTGGTAAGGGCTCTAAAGCGTACGAGAAGATGTATGATAATGGTTATTTGGATGAATCGTTTACTTTTGATTATACAAATGAAAAGTATTTTGGTTTTTCGGTAATTGGTGGAGGTAGCCAAGAGCCTGAAGAAATTATAAAAATTGTCAATGAAACTATCTTTGAGTTTAAGAAGGAATCAATAAAGAAAGAAGATACACAACGTGTAATTAAGAAAGAGATTGGCAACTTCTTAAGTGCTATTAACTCTCCTCAATTTATCGCTAATCAATTTACACGCTATCGTTTTAATGATATGGATTTATTTGACGTTTTGCCAATGCTTGAAAATCTAACCGAAAAAGATCTTGAAGAAGTACTACATTTACATTTTTCTGATGAATCAAGAACAACGCTAATTGTAAAAGGGGAATAAAATAAATTACAAGAAAATTCTTGTATTAATACAAGTTATAGATAGGTTCAGAATCTAACCAAGTACTCAGTACTAAAATTGAATCCGCTTACGTATTAGTCGAGTAAGTGAGTGGCAAATTGTTAGACATCTAAAACTAACAATAAAAATATAAATATACAATATTATAATAAATGGTTTTATTGATGTTTTGGATAATAACTGTTTCTTATTTTCGGTCCATCGAAATATAAGGGGGGATAATAAATTCTTTTTAATTAAAACATGATAGAAATATTCATAAATTTCTTCAAGGAAAGTGAAAGTAAGTATATAGCTTGATTTTTCAGACTCATTTTTAAAAAAATATTGTAAAATTCAGTAAAAATATTGAAATAAGCTGGAATTCATATTATTATATATAATATATATATACAATATACAAAGAAAGGCGATACAAACTCCAGTTTTTTACTATTTGTAAAAAACAGATAGTGATATGTAAATCCCATAGAATTGGTAAATTGAAAATTAATTTGGTGTTTTATTCCCATGACATTTTGATTTTTTATCGCTTCATATTACATATTGTATTAATGGCTTAGGCTTTAGTTTTCCCTGATAGCGATACTATAGCTATTACATTAGAAATAGAAAAATTGAGGAGGTAGATTCCATCCCGCTTCATGAAATGAACAACAAGCATTTTGTGATAAACTCAATAACCTTCAGTTTTATTAGTCCATCTAGAGTAGCACATTTATTTCTGTTATAGCATCGCAACCAGTTGGTTAAACATTCAATAATGAACCGGGCAGGTTTGCTCTAAACTAAAGTTTACTTAAAGAAAAAAGCGGCATTTTGATACAAACTTGTAGGTTTCTGGTTCTAGGAGAAGGTATAAGCACTTTGTAAAAATGACAGAGTCAAATACTAGAGTGCTCCTTATCCTTCGCCAGTTTTTAATTTTTAATCGTATATCTTGAAAGAAGGTGCTCCAATAGACAATATAAATAATAGATAAAATTCACCTAGAATCTCCTATCAAATAAATATGGGATAAAACAATCATATTTATAGATGAGGAAGCTACAATGCTAACTTGGATAAATTATAAAAAGAGATTTCAAATCAACTCGAATTTTTTTGGAAGCAATCTATTTATTATGACAGGAGTGAAACGATGTCAAACCTTTTAGAAATTAAAAACATTCAAAAATCTTATGACGATAAAGTTGTCCTAAAAAATATTACATTCAATGTGCCTTCAGGATCAATTGTTGGATTCATCGGTAATAACGGGGCAGGTAAATCAACAACATTTAAAACAGTACTAGGATTAATTTCTAAAGATGGCGGTACAGTTAAAATATTAGGAGAAGAAAATATAAATAAACATGCCAAGATTAAGGAAGAGATTGGGGTCGTATTTGATGCTATGAATCTACCGGCTCATCTTACAATAAAACAATTAAGTAAAGTTTTTGAAAAAATGTTTGAATCTTGGGACCAAGATAATTTTTATAGATTAGTTAATTCTTTTTCTTTACCTATAGATAAAAAGGTAGATAAATTCTCACGTGGGATGTCAATGAAATTGTCTATAGCTGTTGCGTTGTCGCATAATGCAAAATTATTAATTTTAGATGAAGCGACGGGAGGGCTTGATGCCGCATCAAGGGAAGAAGTGCTAGATGAATTAAAAAGTTTTGCGAGTAAGAATAACTGTGGTATATTACTTTCTTCTCATATTATGAGTGATGTAGAGAAAATAGCTACTCATCTTGTCATTATAAAAGATGGAGAAATTATATTAAATGAAGAGAAAGATAAGGTTTTGAAAAGCTATGCGATTGTAGATATTGAGGGAAAACAACTATCCTTAATCAACAAAGACATCATTGTGGCGAAAAGAAACTATGGATCTTATTTTAGTGTACTTGTATCAGATGTAAATACATTACCAAATGATTTTGTTTTTAGAAATGTCTCAATGGAAGAAATTAGTGTTTTATTAACAAGGAGTGAAAATAAGTGAGAGGTTTATTATTGACAAGCTATTACCTAATTTATCGAACTTTTTTAATGTTCATGGCAGTAGCTATATTGGGGTCTGGATTAATTTTTTATTTTGGAGATGCTTCAATGTACAATTTGATTGCTGTATGCACTATATTATTTGCGGCGATTCCTGCACTTGAAGTTGTTAAACATGAGAGTAAGTCTGGTTATGATAAATACGTACTTACTTTACCGGTTACTAGGGGTAATATTGTACAAAGTCACTACTTTTTCTATTTTTTAGTTGTAATTATTGGTACTTTATTATCATGTGGCATATTTTATGTATATGGTTTAATTTCAGGTGCAACAATCGATGATAGTATATTTAAGGGCATTTCTTTGGGGATTTTCATAATCCTTAATGCAGGTGCAATATCTTATCCACTCCTCTATGTTTTCGGTGCGGAAAAATCTGATGCTATTACAATTGGAAGTGCATGTGGGGGCCTTCTAGCATATTTTGGATTGCAGGGCGTGATTGGATATCTAATAGAACAATTACCACTATCAAACTTAAGTCCAGTTATATATATTTCAATTCTATATACAATATTTGGTGTTATCATATATATTCTTTCTTTTCTTATTTCTATACTTATATATCATAAGAAAGAATTTTAATATGTAAACAAAATATATTTACTCTTATTGAAGTGGCATTGGTTGTAAGTAGATACTTAGTCAGAAGAGAAATCAAGTATTGGTGTGAGGGTGCTATAACTAATATAATTTTAGCTATAGCACTTACGATAATAATGGATTATTTATAATAAATTGAAAAATAAATATGTTAATTAAAATTAAATAACGTGCTAGTAAAATCAGAGTGTTTTAGCGGATTTTCTCTTAATATGGTTGAATTTTTTAGTTTTATAGCCAAGATATCATTTATGATCATCTTTTGCAGAATCTAAACAATAATTATAGATAGCTAAATGGAGGTCTTTTTATGGAAGGTAATATGCTTTATCATCGCTACTTAAAACCGAATTCTGAATATTACGGTAAAATGAGTGAGAGAGAACAGGATTCTATATACGAACTAAATGACATTCCTGATACATATGCTGTTATATTAAACAATGACTCAGTTTGGAAGCACTATCATGTTAAGGGCTCAATACTCCCAGAACAGGGGTGGAAAATTCATGTAACTTCATCATTAGAAGATTCAAAGAGTGTACTAGATAAGGTAGCAAGGTTATGCATAGATAAGAAGATTGAGTTCAAGCATCTTAAGAATAAAGATAGTTTTATGAAGATGAATTCGAAAAATGCTAATCGTGCTTCTTCTGGGAAGTTTATAACAATATACCCTAAAAATAACGAAGTCTTTGTTGAATTGTTAGAAATGATTTCTTCAGAAATCCAAGATTTTAAAAAAGGACCTTATATTCTTAACGATAAGAGATGGAAAAATAGCAATGTATTCTATAGATATGGAGGATTTAAAGGTATCATTAATAAACATGGAGAGCATTGTATTAGGGATGAGAAAGGTAATTTAATTAAGGATCAAAGAAACCCCTTTTACCAAGTGCCTGAATTTGTGAAAGACTTTGATGATTATCTGAATACAATTAATAATTCTGGAGATTTGGAAACCCAAGGTGAGAGTAGACTTGAGCAATATAAGATTGAAACAGCACTTAGTTTTAGTAATGCTGGTGGGGTATACCTTGCGACTCGAAAGAAAGATAACTTGAAGGTAATTATTAAGGAGGCGAGACCGAGCGCCGGTTTAGATGGGGCGGCTCAAGACGCTTTAGCAAGGCAAAAAATTGAGTATGATGCTTTGAAAAAGCTTAAAGATGTGCCTGGTGTTGTTAACTTGATTGATTATTTTCAGGAATGGGAACATTATTTTCTCGTAGAGGAATTTATTGAAGGGCGAGACTTAAGACAATGGATTGCCCAAGATTTTCCGTTCTTTAGAGATAGTAATAGTATGAGTAATCATGCTGAAAATGTAAAAAAAATACTGTTACAACTGTTCACTCTAATAGATGGCATGCATAATAATGGGATTGCTATGGGTGATTTACAACCAGCAAATATAATGGTAACTGAGGAATTAACTGTTAGGATAATAGATTTTGAAACTGCTATGCCTGTAAAATCTGAAGATAGACCTACTCTGGCAGCAATTGGATTTGTTTCACAGGAAATGAAGGTTAGTGGTGCAAGAGATTGGTTTGGATTTAAGAAATTGATAAGGTATTTAGCGCTTCCGTTACTGTCTTCAGAAGATTTAGAGGGTTATTTACAATATAATCACCTTAATTGGATAAAGGAGAATTATGGAGAAGAATTTTATAGTTTTATTTTGAATTTACAAGAGCAATGTGATAAGAGAATACAGGATTATCAAACATATAATCCTAAAGAAATTAACCTAAGTGATCAGATAAGTGATTTTGATTTAACTTCTATTATTAATAAGTTATTAATAGGTGTTGAGAATAATTTAACAAATGATGAAAGGTTTATTAATGGTGATATTCGTCAGTTTGAGATGAATGGAGGGAAATTTAATTTTTTAACAGGAGGAAGTGGAGCTGCCTTTGCACTAACTAAAAATAGCTCTAGCAGTACAGAAATAGATAAATGGATTCAAAGTATTTTGTTGAATAATCTTTCTCTAATTAAAGAAACTGGATTATTTACTGGGAAAACAGGCATATTGGCTTTACTTTACGACAGAGGTTATAAAGAAGTTGTCATAAACGAGTTGAATAATTTAAAGGATAATAGTAACAAAAGTGATATTTCTTTGCGATCAGGCCTTTCTGGGATAGGTATATTCATTATTAGCTTATACTTGGAAACTAAAAATACTGAATTTTTAAATTTAGCAGAAGAGTTAGGTAGTTTAATTGAAATAAACAGAGTTAAAAATGAACCCCTAAGAGTTAATGATTGGATGGCGGTTGATATAGGCTTAATTGATGGACTATCTGGTGTATCCCTGTTTTATTCAGCACTTTATTCGGCTACCCATAATAAAAAGTATCTAGAAAAGGCTGAGGCATTACTAAAAAAAGATTTAGAATCGACAAAAAAAGATGATGTAACGGGTGTATTACAAACAGTCGATAATAAAAATCGCCTATTGCCATACCTTTCTGGAGGCTCTATTGGAGTTGCTATTTCAATTTGGTTTTTAAACCATGTGAGTGGACAAGACCTTTATAGAGAAGAGATGGATGCGATTTTAAAATTATCAAAGACACGTTGCACAATTAGTGGTGGCTTATTTGATGGCGCAGGTAGCTTCATGTTACTTCCTGTTATGGTTAAAACCGATAAAGAACGTAAGATGATTCTTAATGAGGTATTGAATTTACTTAATCTCTTTTTAATTGAGAAAAAAGGTTATTATGTATATCCAGGGCAATTTTCTTATAGATTATCCGATGATGTTTATACAGGTAGTTCAGGAATAATTTTAGCATTAATGGGAGTAGTCAAAGATAATCCAATCTATTGGTTACCTTTGATAAATTCAGATGAATTTTTAGCGAGAACAAAAGCTAAGGAATTATCAGTAACTAGCGGATAAATTTAATAAATGCCTTTAATCAAATAAAGGAGGTGAACAAGATGAACGCAGTATTAGAATTACAAAAATTAGCGAATGACACAGACGGAAAAGGTCAAGCGGCGGATGCGACGATCACTACGGTGACAGTAACATCAACTAGTATTTGGGCTTCAACAGTAAGTAATCATTGTTAATCAGTAACCAGCTTTAATCAAATAAAGGAGGTGAACAAGATGAACGCAGTATTAGAATTACAAAAATTAGCGAATGACACAGACGGAAAAGGTCAAGCGGCGGATG
>NZ_JBIYCW010000022.1:0-58433 GCF_044908115.1 Bacillus sp. RC51
CACACCCGTTCCCATACCGAACACGGAAGTTAAGCTCTCTAGCGCCGATGGTAGTTGGGACCTTGTCCCTGTGAGAGTAGGACGTCGCCAAGCAAGCTAAAAACACGAGTCATTTGACTCGTGTTTTTTCGTGTTTTCTTTTATAATTCATAGTAATTTAAAAAATCTTTATTTAAAGAATCGTCCTTTTGATTAAAGATTGTGAAATGTGGCTAGGATAGTGAATAAGCAAAAGAGTTGCAAATTTTTTTAATACGTATATAATTATAGTCAAAGATAGTCAAAGTCAATAAAGGTGGCGGATAAATGAGAAATATATCTGATATCATTGAGAAATATCTAAAGCAAGTTATTGACTTAAGCAATAATAATGCGATTGAAATCAAGAGGAATGAGGTCGCTGATCGATTCGATTGTGTGCCATCTCAAATCAACTATGTAATCAATACCCGTTTTACGTTAGAAAGAGGATTTGTAGTAGAAAGTAAACGAGGTGGAGGAGGTTACATTCGCATTATAAAAGTCAAACTGCATGATGATATAGACATTATTGATCAAATGCTTCATATGATTGATCATAGCGTTGCACAAGGAAATGCTGAAAGTATGATTATACGTTTAATAGAAGAGGGGATTATAACAAATCGTGAAGCTAAACTTATGTTAAGCGTACTAGATCGTTCTGTATTATTAATGGATGTTCCTTTTCGAGATGAACTTAGGGCTCGAATATTATGCGCAATGTTAAGAACACTGAAATATAAATAAATATAACTTTTGTTAAGAATGATAACTAAGATAATGCAGTTTAATATTGTAGGAATTTTGAAAGATGACATGTGCTTTTACTAAATGGATTAAGGAAAGAGAACAATCTAGTAATGTATGAAAAGTATCATGAGATAGATCGTTCCTGTTGTAAAGGTGGGGGATAGCGATGACTTGTCAAAACTGTAATATAAGACCAGCAACTTTACATTATACAAAAGTAATCAACGGAAAAAAGGCGGAAGTTCATCTTTGCGAGCAATGTGCAGAACAAAGTGGCTATACGTCTTTCTTTCAATCACCGCAGTCTAATTTTTCATTCCATGACCTATTAGCCGGATTATTGCATAGTGAACCAGCAATGTTTGAAGAAGGGCAAGATGCATTTTCAAATACAAATATATCAAGATGTCCGAATTGTAAGATGACATATGAACAATTTACAAAAGTGGGACGCTTTGGATGTGCTTCTTGTTACGATACATTTAAGGAGCATTTAAAACCATTGTTAAAACGTCTTCACGGTGGGCATACGGATCATTGTGGAAAAATTCCTGAGCGTATAGAAGGAAATATCTACTTAAAGAAAGAATTAGATGAACTAAAACTCAATCTGAAACAATATGTACAGAAAGAGGAATTTGAGAAAGCGGCTGAAGTACGAGATAAAATTCGAGGTCTTGTAAATCAGCTTAGTGAGCATAGAGAGGGGGAATAGTTCTATGTCACTGGACAGAATCATGAATGAAGCGATTAGTCCATGGATGAAGGGAGATGGCCCTGATTCTGATATTGTTTTAAGTAGTCGAATTCGTTTGGCTCGTAATTTTAAAAAATATCAATTCTCTACTATGCAAAACGAGGAAGAAGCTAAACAGATTCACGAGTTATTTAAGAAGAAGTTTATAAATAAACCTGTAGAACCTTTTGGGGAGTTTGAACTATTAAAAATGAATGAATTAAATCCTCTTCAAAGGAGAGTTTTAGTTGAGAAGCATTTAATTAGTCCAAATCTTGCAGGAACAGAATACGGAGCATGCCTACTATCAGAAAGTGAACATATAAGTATCATGCTTAATGAAGAGGATCATGTTAGGATTCAGTGCCTATTTTCAGGTTTACAGTTATCAGAGGCGCTTCAAAGTGCCAATCAAATAGATAATTGGATCGAGGAACAGGTTGAATATGCTTTTGATGAATCGCTTGGATATATTACGAGTTGCCCCACTAACGTCGGTACAGGATTAAGGGCTTCGGTAATGATTCATTTGCCGGGACTGGTTTTAACGAAAAGAATTAACCGTATTATACAAGTAATTCAAAAATTAGGGTTAGTAGTAAGAGGAATATACGGTGAAGGTAGCGAAGCGTTAGGTAATATATTTCAAGTGTCAAATCAAATGACACTAGGGAAATCAGAAGAAGATATTATTGCAGATTTAAAGAGTGTCATTCAACAAATCATCCATCAAGAAAAAATGGCTAGAGAATTAATTGTACAAAATTCAAGTATCGAGCTTGAAGATAAAGTATATCGTTCTTACGGAATACTAGCTAACAGTCGTTTAATTCAATCTGCAGAAGCAGCCACTTGTTTATCAGATGTACGGCTTGGTATTGACTTAGGATATATACAAGGTATATCGAGAAATATTTTAACTGAGTTAATGGTTCTTACTCAGCCAGGCATTTTGCAACAATATGCAGGAGGACCTTTAGGACCAGAAGAAAGAGATTATCGAAGAGCAACCTTAATCCGTGAGCGATTACGAATTAAACAAAATTAAGCGCAAGTAGGAGGCGATTTCTATGATGTTTGGAAGATTTACAGAACGAGCACAGAAAGTATTAGCTTTATCTCAAGAGGAAGCAATTCGCATTGGGCATAATAATATTGGAACAGAACATATTTTACTTGGGCTTGTACGCGAAGGTGAAGGAATTGCAGCAAAAGCGTTAATTGCTCTTGGATTAAGTCCAGAGAAAGTTCAAAAAGAGGTAGAAGCATTAATTGGACGTGGAACGGAAGCTTCTCAAACAGTACATTACACACCTCGTGCTAAAAAAGTTATTGAGTTGTCTATGGATGAAGCTCGTAAGCTAGGCCATTCCTACGTTGGAACAGAACATATTTTACTTGGTTTAATCCGTGAAGGTGAAGGTGTAGCAGCACGCGTTTTAAATAATTTAGGTGTAAGCCTAAATAAAGCAAGACAACAAGTGTTACAACTTCTTGGAAGTAATGAAGCTAGTTCAGGTCACCAGGGTGGTTCATCAACAAATGCGAATACACCTACACTTGACAGTCTAGCACGTGATTTAACAGTTGTTGCACGTGAAAATCGTTTAGATCCTGTTATTGGACGTAGTAAAGAAATTCAACGTGTAATTGAAGTGTTAAGCCGTAGAACAAAAAACAATCCAGTATTAATTGGAGAACCTGGTGTAGGTAAGACAGCAATTGCGGAAGGATTAGCACAGCAAATTGTAAATAATGAAGTTCCTGAAACTTTAAGAGATAAGCGTGTTATGACATTAGATATGGGTACAGTTGTTGCTGGAACAAAATATCGTGGTGAGTTTGAGGATCGTTTAAAGAAAGTGATGGATGAGATTCGCCAAGCTGGTAACATCATCCTATTTATTGATGAGCTTCATACGTTAATTGGTGCAGGAGGGGCGGAAGGTGCAATTGATGCATCGAATATTTTAAAACCATCTTTAGCACGTGGTGAATTACAATGTATTGGTGCAACAACTTTAGACGAATATCGTAAATATATTGAAAAGGATGCGGCATTAGAAAGACGTTTCCAACCAATTCATGTTGATGAACCAAACTTAGAAGAATCAGTTCAAATTTTAAAAGGTTTACGTGACCGTTATGAGGCGCATCACCGCGTATCTATTACAGATGATGCAATCGATGCGGCTGTAAAACTTTCAGATCGTTACATTACAGACCGTTTTTTACCTGATAAAGCAATCGATTTAATTGACGAGGCTGCATCAAAAGTGCGCTTACGTTCGTATACAACACCGCCAAACTTAAAAGAGCTTGAAGTGAAGCTTGAGGAAATTAGAAAAGAAAAAGATGCAGCTGTACAAAGCCAAGAATTTGAAAAGGCTGCTTCCTTACGTGATATGGAACAACGTTTACGTGAAAAGTTAGAAGATACAAAGCGTCAGTGGAAAGAGAAACAAGGACAAGAAAACTCAGAAGTAACAGTAGAAGATATTGCAAATGTCGTTTCCACATGGACACGTATTCCAGTTTCTAAACTTGCACAAACAGAGACAGATAAATTATTAAACTTGGAATCAATTTTACATGATCGTTTAATTGGGCAGGATGAAGCAGTTGTAGCTGTGGCAAAAGCTGTTCGTCGTGCGAGAGCGGGATTAAAAGATCCGAAACGTCCAATTGGCTCATTTATTTTCCTAGGACCTACTGGTGTAGGTAAAACAGAACTAGCAAGGGCATTAGCGGAATCTATGTTCGGTGATGAGGATGCAATGATCCGCATCGATATGTCTGAGTACATGGAAAAGCATTCTACTTCTCGTTTAGTTGGATCTCCTCCAGGATATGTTGGATATGAAGAAGGTGGACAATTAACAGAGAAAGTTCGTCGTAAGCCATATTCAGTTGTCTTATTAGATGAAGTAGAGAAAGCTCATCCTGATGTGTTTAATATTTTACTACAAGTATTAGAAGATGGCCGTTTAACAGATTCTAAAGGACGTACAGTTGATTTCCGTAATACAATTGTTATTATGACATCTAATGTTGGTGCAGACGCATTAAAACGTAATAAACATCTTGGATTTAACGTACAAGATGAGAGCCGCGATTATTCAGATATGAAAGGTAAAGTAATGGATGAATTGAAAAAAGCATTTCGTCCAGAATTCTTAAACCGTATTGATGAAATTATCGTGTTCCATATGCTTGAGAAAAAACATATTCAAGAAATTGTAACTCTTATGGTGAATCAGTTAGTGAATCGCTTAAAAGAACAAGAGATTGAATTGCATTTAACAGAAGGAGCAATTTCAGCAATTGCTGATAAAGGATTTGATCGAGAGTACGGTGCTCGTCCGCTTCGTAGAGCAATTCAAAAACATGTAGAAGATAGACTATCAGAAGAACTGTTAAAAGGTGCTATTGAGAAAGGACAAAAAGTTATCTTTGATATAGAAGGAGAATCATTTGTCATTCATAGTGCGGAAAAGGTAAAATAAGTATAGACAAACAAAGAGGGCTACGCGATAGCCCTCTTTCTTGTACGAGAAGGATAAACGTTTGTAGATGAAAGTGAAGTGAACTATAAAAGATATGGCTAAAAAGAAAACAAAATTTACATGTCAAGAATGTGGTTATCAGTCGCCAAAATATATGGGGAAATGTCCTGGATGTGGTCAATGGAATACGCTTGTTGAAGAGATGGAACCAGTTGTATCATCAAGACGCCTTAATTATGCCAATGCAATTCAATCAGAAGTAACAAAACCAAGACGCTTAACAGAGGTAGAAACAAAGTCTGAGGCGCGTATTGAAACAAAATTTCAAGAGTTTAACCGTGTACTTGGTGGCGGGATTGTAGATGGATCTTTAGTACTTATTGGTGGAGACCCTGGGATTGGGAAATCAACATTGTTATTACAAATTTCATCGCAATTAGCAGATTCTTCATATGATGTACTATACATATCAGGTGAGGAGTCAGCAAAGCAGATCAAACTTCGTGCAGATCGTTTGCATGTAAAGGGTAGTAATCTATTTGTTGTAGCAGAGACTGATTTACAGAGAATTGCAGCGCACATTGAAGAGATGAATCCAGCTTTTGTTGTTATTGACTCCATTCAGACGATACATTTACCTGAAGTGACGTCAGCCCCAGGGAGTGTAACGCAAGTACGTGAATGTACAGCGGAATTAATGAAACTTGCAAAGACGAAAGGGATTCCTATTTTTATCGTCGGACATGTGACAAAAGAAGGGGCAATTGCAGGACCACGTATGCTAGAACATATGGTTGATGCAGTTCTTTACTTTGAAGGAGATCGTCACCATACATATCGTATTTTGCGAGCTGTGAAGAACCGTTTTGGTTCCACAAATGAAATGGGTATCTTTGAAATGAAGGAACTAGGTCTTGCAGAAGTACTAAATCCTTCTGAAATTTTCCTTGAGGAACGTCCAGTTGGAGTTGCAGGATCCACAGTGGTTGCTTCAATGGAAGGAACAAGACCGGTTTTAGTAGAAATACAAGCATTAATCTCCCCTACTAGTTTTGGAAATCCTCGAAGAATGGCGACGGGAATTGATCATAACCGCGTTTCACTTATTATGGCAGTGCTAGAAAAAAGAACAGGTTTATTGTTGCAAAATCAAGACGCATATTTAAAAGTTGCGGGTGGCTTGAAATTAGATGAACCAGCAATCGATTTAGCTGTCGCCTTAAGTATTGCTTCAAGTTTCAGAGATAAAGCTACTGCACCAGCCGATGCGGTAATAGGAGAAGTAGGCCTAACTGGAGAAATAAGAAGAGTATCAAGAATTGAACAACGTGTACAAGAAGCAGCGAAATTAGGATTTCAACGTGCTATTATTCCTAGAAAAAATTTGGGAGGATGGACAATTCCAGATGGGATTGAGGTAGTAGGTGTTTCTAATTTAGGAGAAGCGCTTCGTTTGACATTAGGAGGCTAGGCTATGGAGGAAAACAAGCAACGTGTCAAAAGTATGATTAATATTCTACAGCTTGTTGCCCCAGGAACACCACTACGCGAGGGGATAGATAACGTACTTCGTGCGCAAACTGGAGGGCTAATTGTTCTTGGGTATAATGAGCAGATTAAAAGTATTGTTGATGGAGGATTTCACATTAATTGTGCATTCTCACCGGCTAGTTTATATGAATTAGCAAAAATGGATGGGGCACTTATTTTAAATGAAACTGGGAGCAAAATTTTAATTGCAAATGCACAATTAGTTCCAGATCCATCCATTGATTCTATTGAAACAGGTATGCGTCACCGAACGGCAGAGCGTGTAGCAAAGCAGACGGCTAGCCTTGTTGTGGCTATTTCACAAAGACGTAACGTAATTACACTATATCAAGGGAACTTACGTTATACACTAAAAGATATAGGTGTAATTTTAACAAAGGCAAACCAAGCTATTCAAACGTTAGAAAAATATAAAGCTGTATGGAATGATGGGATTACGAATTTGGGCATTCTAGAATTTGAAGAGGTCGTTACAATGTCCGAGGTAGTTCACGTTTTACATAGTGTTGAAATGGTACTGCGTATTAAAAATGAAATAGTGAGCTACATTCATGAGTTAGGAACGGAAGGAAGGTTAATTCGTTTACAACTTACAGAATTACTAGCCGACTTAGAAGCAGAGGCAGCGTTATTAATTAAGGATTATTATCAAGAAAAAACGCAGGATCACCATCAAATTTTGAAAAAGTTACAAGATCTTGCAAATACACAGCTTTTAGAGGATAGCGATTTAGTTAAATTGCTCGGCTATCCAGGGCAAATGAGCTTAGAAGAAAGCGTGACACCGAGGGGATACCGAATCGCAAGCAAAATTTCTCGTGTTCCACCACTTATCATTGAAAATTTAATTAATCGATTTAAAACATTGCAAGGTGTTTGTCGTGCAACTATTAATGAATTGGATGATGTGGAAGGAATTGGGGAAGTTAGGGCGAAGAAAATACGAGAGGGCCTAAAAAGAATTCAAGAGCATCTCTATATGAGTAGACACAATTAAGAATATTACATTGATTCCATAATATAACGACACTAGAACATTTTTGTTATATGATATGGTATATTGGTAAATAAAACTATTTACAAAAAAACACGTCCGCTTTTGCATTCGGCGTTTTGATTAGCAAAACAATGGTTAATAATGAGTAGGAGGTGGTTGGATGTTAAAAAGAATCGTACAGCTCTTCTTTTTAGTAATCGGGGGAGCGTTAGGGATTTTTCTAATCCCAAAAGTTATTAATGTATTGGACGTCGGTGCTGTTCCTTTGCTTGAGGGATCGTACGTTCGTGCAATTATTGGTGCAATTATTTTATTTTTAACAACATTTTGGCTTGTGGATTATATTGTTCAACTTATTAAACATATCGAAGAAGCCCTTGTAAAGGCACCGGTAGCGGATGTTTTATTTGGTACATTAGGGTTGATCTCTGGTCTTATTGTTGCATATTTAATTTTGATACCAATTCGTGAATTCACGATTCCAGTCATTAGTACAGTATTACAAGTGTTCTTTACTCTTTTACTTGGTTATTTAGGATTCCAAGTAGGATTTAAAAAGAGAAATGAATTGCTAGGATTATTTACATTACCCCAGCGTGGAGGTAAGAAGAAAAACAATAGCGAGAACGAAGAGGTAGAGGTAGAAAAATCTACAACTCATTGGAAAATTCTCGATACAAGTGTAATTATTGATGGACGTATTGCGGATATTTGCCAAACGAAGTTTTTAGAAGGAACAATTGTGATTCCACAATTCGTATTAGAAGAGCTTCAGCATATTGCCGATTCTTCTGATGCTTTAAAGCGTAATCGTGGTCGCAGAGGATTAGACATTTTAAATCGTATTCAAAAAGAGCTACCAATTCCGGTGGAAATTTATGAAGGCGATTTTGAGGATATCCAAGAGGTGGATAGCAAGCTTGTAAAGTTAGCTAAAATCACTGGTGGAACTGTTGTAACAAATGATTTCAACTTAAACAAAGTTTCTGAACTACAAGGAGTAACAGTGTTAAACATTAACGATTTAGCAAATGCAATTAAACCAGTCGTACTCCCTGGTGAAGAATTAAGTGTTTATGTTGTGAAAGATGGTAAAGAACAAAATCAAGGTGTTGCATACTTAGATGATGGCACGATGATTGTAGTAGAAGATGGTAGAGAATATGTCGGTTCGCAACTTAATGTACTAGTTACAAGTGTGTTGCAAACATCGGCTGGTCGTATGATTTTCGCAAAACGTAAATTATTAGAAAAAGCATTATAAGTAGAGGATTATTAATATGTATACGTTAATTATTCCGGCAGCTGGTCAAGGGAAACGGATGGGTGCTGGCAAAAATAAGTTGTTCTTACTTATAAATGGAGTACCTATCATTGTGCATACATTACGTGCTTTTGAAAAAGATAAAGCATGTAAACGTATTATCATGGCGATTAACGAAGAGGAACGCCCTTATTTTGAGGAGTTAATGCAGAAGTACCCGGTTGAAAAGCAGGTGCAATTTATTCAAGGCGGGGCCGAAAGACAAGATAGTGTGTATAATGCGCTTCAGTATGTGAGTGGTGTTGAATATGTTCTCGTACACGATGGTGCGCGCCCGTTCGTAACGAATAAGATGATGCAAGATGTATTAACTGCAGCAGAGAAATATGGTGCTTCCATTTGTGCGGTGCCAGTGAAGGATACCATTAAGAAAGTAGAACAGGGTGTTGTTGTTGAAACGGTAGAACGTTCTCAGCTTAAAGCGGTTCAAACACCACAAGGATTTTCTGTTCCTCTTTTATTAGAAGCTCATAGAAGTGCAAAGCAAAATTGTTTTCTTGGTACAGATGATGCAAGTCTCGTAGAACGTGTAGGGAAGAAAGTAGGCGTAGTAGAGGGGAGTTACTATAATATTAAAGTGACGACTCCAGAGGATTTACTAATTGCTGAAAGTTTCCTTCATGTTCAGAAGAAATAGAAGTGATGGTATTATAGTAAAGAAAAGCTCGGCAGTTGCCGGGCTTTTCTTTATAGAGATAGCAATATAATATAGAATTCATAAAGTAGTTTAGATTGAGGAGGATGTAAAGAATGTTTCGAATTGGACAAGGTTTTGATGTACATGAATTTGCGGAAGGTAGACCGTTAATTATCGGTGGAATTACAATTCCTCATGAAAAAGGATTAATCGGTCACTCGGATGCGGATGTATTGTTACATACGATTGCTGACGCATGTCTAGGAGCAATTGCAGCAGGAGATATTGGAAAACATTTTCCTGATACAGATCCTGCCTTTAAAGATGCGGATTCAGCCGTATTGTTACAAAAGGTTTGGAAATTTGTGCGTGAACAAGGTTATGAGCTAGGGAACCTAGATTGTACAATTATTGCCCAAAAGCCAAAAATGGCACCGCATATTGAAAGTATGCGTAAACGCATTAGTGAACTATTAGAAACGTCTATTGATAATATTAATGTAAAGGCAACAACAACAGAAAAATTAGGATTTACAGGTAGAGAAGAAGGGATTGCTTCTCAAGCGGTTGTTTTATTACAGAAAAAATAGTGGTTTTTAATTCGTAAGATGGATAATCACGTTTTTTTGGTGTACAATTATAGAATGTGTTGACATTAAGATTGGAAGGTGTACCAACTATGGAAAAGCAAGTGAGAGTGCGCTATGCGCCAAGTCCAACAGGACACTTACATATCGGAAATGCGCGTACGGCATTATTTAATTATTTATTTGCTCGTCATCAAGATGGTAAGTTTATTATTCGTATTGAAGATACTGATGTGAAACGTAATGTTGCTGGTGGAGAAGAAAGCCAATTAAAATACTTGAAATGGCTCGGTATGGACTGGGATGAAGGTGTTGATGTTGGTGGTGAATTTGGACCATATCGTCAAACAGAGCGTTTAGATATTTATAAAAAATTATATAAAGATTTATTAGAGCGTGATTTAGCTTACAAATGTTATATGACAGAGGAAGAGCTAGAAGCAGAGCGTGAAGGTCAAATCGCTCGTGGTGAAACACCGCGTTATGCAGGAAACCACCGTGACTTAACTGAGGAGCAAATTAAAGGATTTGAGGCTGAAGGCCGTATTCCAAGTATTCGCTTCCGTGTGCCGGCTGATAGCGACTACACGTTTAAAGATCTCGTAAAAGATGAAGTTGCATTCCATTCAAATGATTTTGGTGATTTCGTTATCGTGAAAAAAGATGGAATTCCAACTTATAACTTTGCGGTAGCGGTAGATGATCACTTAATGGAGATTACACACGTACTTCGTGGTGATGATCATATTTCAAACACGCCAAAACAAATGATGATTTATGAAGCTTTCGGTTGGGATATCCCGAAGTTCGGTCATATGACTTTAATTGTAAACGAAAGCCGTAAAAAGCTAAGTAAGCGTGACGAATCTATTATTCAATTTATTGAGCAATATAAAGAGCTTGGATATCTTCCAGAAGCAATCTTTAACTTTATTGCATTACTAGGTTGGTCACCAGTAGGTGAAGAAGAAGTCTTCTCTCAAGATGAGTTTATCAAAATGTTTGATGCAGCTCGTTTATCAAAATCACCTGCATTATTTGATTCCCAAAAACTAAAATGGATGAACAACCAATATATGAAAAAACAAGATTTAGATACGGTTGTTGAACTAAGCTTACCGCATTTAGTGAAAGCGGGTCGCGTAGGTGAAAACTTAAGCGAACAAGAACAAGCGTGGGTTCGTGATGTAATTGCTTTATATCATGACCAAATGAGCTTTGGAGCTGAAATTGTAGAGCTTTCTGAAATGTTCTTTAAAGATCATGTTGATCATGAAGAAGAGGGACAAGAAGTATTGAAAGGTGAACAAGTACCTGAAGTACTTCGTGCATTTGCCGATCAATTAGAAGCTTTAGAAGCAATGGAGCCAGCGGCAGTTAAGGCGGCTATTAAAGCAGTTCAAAAAGAAACAGGACATAAAGGTAAAAACCTATTTATGCCAATCCGTGTTGCTACTACTGGACAAACACATGGTCCAGAGCTTCCTAACGCTATTGCTCTTCTTGGAAAAGAAAAAGTTTTAAATCGTATTCAAAAAGTAATTGGTTAACATTTTCTAGGTTTAGCAATATAATAAGTATATCTAAAATCTAATAAGGAAAAGCGACGAGAAGGAGAAGTAGAAAATCAGGCTTTTTACAGAGAGAACCACCCTTAGGCTGGAAGTGGTTTATAAGCGGATTTTTGAAATGCCCCTTCGAGTCTTCTGTTGAACAGCGAAGTATTTCGCGGAACGTCTTAGGGCGCAAAGTAAACAGAAGCGGTGTAAACCGTTATCATGGATGAGTTTGAGGCTTCTTTAGCCTAAACAGAGTGGAACCGCGCTTAAAAGGCGTCTCTGTCTATATGACAGAGGCGTCTTTTTTTTATACCATGTAAATGGTGTGAGTATAAGTTTTATCCCCTTGTATAAAGATTTAGGGGGAAGTGGGGAGTTAGTTCACTCGAAAAAAGCAGCCCATAAAGGGGAGGGAACATCGATGTTTAAGAGGCTTCGGGAAGATATTGAAGTCGTTTTTGAACAGGATCCAGCGGCAAGAAGTTATTTCGAAGTCATTTTAACTTACTCTGGATTACATGCAGTTTGGGCCCATCGAATTGCACATGCTTTTTATAAAAGGAATTTTTTCTTTATGGCACGTTGGATTTCGCAAGTTAGTCGTTTTTTTACTGGCATTGAGATTCATCCAGGAGCAACTATTGGTCGTCGTTTTTTCATTGATCATGGAATGGGGGTTGTAATTGGAGAAACGTGTGAAATTGGCGAAAACGTAACAATTTATCAAGGTGTCACATTAGGTGGTACAGGTAAAGAAAAAGGAAAGAGGCACCCTACAATTCAGGATAATGTATTAATTGCAACAGGTGCTAAAGTACTAGGTTCTATTACTATTGGAGAGAATTCTAAAATTGGAGCAGGATCTGTCGTGTTAAAGGAAGTTCCTGCGCATTCTACAGTTGTAGGTATACCTGGCCGAGTCGTTATTCAAAATGGAGTAAAGATTGGTCAAGAATTAAATCATTCTGATCTTCCGGATCCGATTTTTGATAAATTAAAGGTTATGGAAGTAGAACTTGATAAATTGAGAAAGCAACTCGAAGTAAAGGTAGGAAGGAAGGATAAAAATGACTATTCACATTTATAATACGTTAACGCGTCAAAAAGAAGAGTTTATGCCATTAGAAGAAAATAAGGTAAAGATGTATGTGTGCGGACCTACAGTGTATAACTACATTCACATTGGGAATGCAAGACCACCTATGGTGTTTGATACAGTACGCCGTTACTTAGAATATAAAGGATATGATGTGCAGTATGTATCTAACTTTACTGACGTGGATGATAAATTAATTAAGGCGGCAAATGAATTAGGTGAAGATGTGCCAACAATTGCAGATCGTTTTGTTGAAGCTTACTTTGAAGATGTAACGGCACTAGGTTGCAAACATGCAACGGTTCATCCACGTGTAACGGAAAATATGGATATCATTATTGAATTTATTCAAGAACTTGTGAATAAAGGGTATGCATATGAATCAGAAGGTGATGTGTACTTTAAAACGAAAGAATTCGAAGGTTACGGTAAATTATCACATCAACCGATTGCAGACTTACGTCACGGTGCACGTATTGAAGTAGGAGAAAAGAAACAAGACCCTCTTGACTTTGCTTTATGGAAAGCTGCGAAAGAAGGAGAAATCTTCTGGGAAAGCCCTTGGGGGAAAGGACGCCCAGGGTGGCATATTGAATGCTCAGCAATGGCGCGTAAATATTTAGGGGATACAATTGATATTCATGCTGGTGGTCAAGATTTGGCATTTCCTCATCATGAAAATGAAATTGCGCAGTCTGAGGCGTTGACAGGAAAAACATTTGCACGTTATTGGATGCATAACGGATATATTAATATTAATAACGAGAAGATGTCTAAGTCGCTTGGAAACTTCATTTTAGTTCACGATATCATTAAACAATATGATCCACAGTTAATCAGGTTCTTTATGCTATCGGTACATTACCGTCACCCAATTAACTTTAGCGAGGATTTATTGCAAAGTACTAATAATGGACTAGAAAGAATTAAAACAGCTTACGGTAACTTAAAGCATCGTATGGAAAGTAGTACGGATTTAACGGACCATAATGAAAAATGGTTAGCTGAAATGGAAAAGTTCCAGGTTGCATTCGAAGAAGCGATGGATGATGATTTCAATACGGCTAATGCGATTACTGAATTATATAACGTAGCAAATTACGCAAATCAATATTTGTTAGAAGAACATACTTCTAAAGTTGTAATTGAAGCGTATGTAAAACAACTTGAAACATTATTTAGTATTTTAGGATTAGAATTAGCGCAAGAAGAGTTGCTTGATGAAGAAATTGAAGCACTAATCCAAAAGCGTATTGAAGCTCGTCAAAATCGTGACTTCGCACTATCTGATCAAATTCGCGATGATTTAAAGGGACGTAATATTATTTTAGAAGATACCGCTCAAGGTACAAGATGGAAAAGAGGATAAGAATGATTGATGCAAAGCAATTGAACAGCTTAGCTTTAGCATATATGGGTGATGCGGTATATGAGCAATATATCCGCTATCACCTCCTTCAAAAGGGGAAAGTTCGCCCTAATCAATTACATCGCTTAGGGACGGGCTTTGTTTCGGCAAAAGCACAGGCGAAAGTTGTTTATCATTTATTAGAAACGGCATTTTTGACAGAAGAGGAAGAGGCGGTATTAAGAAGAGGGCGTAATGCGAATTCGGGTACTGTTCCAAAAAATACAGATGTACAAACATATCGACACAGTACAGCCTTTGAAGCGCTAATCGGTTATCATCACTTGTTGAATAATCGTGAAAGATTGGACGAGATTGTATATAAGGCGATTGACGTTTTGGAAGAAAAGGAAGGGAGCACATCATCATGAGTAGTGAATATATTATCGGACGTAACCCTGTAATTGAAGCTTTAAGAGCGGGGCGAGATATTAATAAAATTTTGGTAGCGGAAGGTGCTGCCAAAGGACAAGTGCAAATTGTACTAGCATTAGCAAAAGAGAATAAGGTTATTTTGCAACACGCACCAAAGAAGAAATTAGATCAATTGGTTGAGGGTAATCATCAAGGTGTAATTGCTCAAGTAGCTGCATATCAATATGCTGAGTTAGAGGATTTGTTTAAATTAGCAGAAAAACGCAATGAAGATCCGTTCTTCTTAATTTTAGATGAAATTGAAGACCCGCATAACTTAGGCTCTATTATGCGTACTGCGGATGCAACAGGGGCTCATGGGGTTATTATTCCAAAAAGAAGAGCGGTGGGGCTTACAGCGTCAGTTGCGAAAGCGTCGACTGGGGCAATTGAATATATTCCTGTTGCACGTGTAACAAATTTATCGCGTACAATTGATGAATTAAAAGAACGTGGACTTTGGATTGCTGGTACAGATGCCAAAGGGAAAACAGATTACCGTAATTTAGATGGTAATATGCCAATCGGACTAGTAATTGGTAGTGAAGGAAAAGGTATGAGTCGTATTATCGGTGAAAAGTGTGATTTCCTAATTACTTTACCGATGGTCGGTAAAGTTACATCCTTAAATGCTTCAGTAGCCGCAAGTTTGTTAATGTATGAGGTATATCGTAAACGTCACGAAATTGGTAAATAAAAAATGAACGATATTTTAATCGTTGACGGTTACAACATTATCGGGGCTTGGGGAGACTTGAAGAAACTGCGGGATGTAGATTTACAGTCATCAAGAGACGCACTTATTGATAAGATGGCGGATTATCAAGGCTATACAGGCACAAAGGTAATGATTGTCTTTGATGCCTATACAGTCTATGGTATTGAAAAAAAGATGAAACAATCACGGGTGGAAGTAATATTCACGAGAAAAAATCAAACTGCAGATGAAAAGATAGAACAACTTGCAATTGAGCTTAGAAATATAAATACACAAATATACGTTGCAACTTCGGATTATACGGAGCAATGGATTATATTTGCGCAAGGTGCACTTCGAAAATCTGCGCGTGAATTAGAGTTAGAAGTGCAAGCGATGGAACAACAAGTAAGAAGGTGTACAAAAGACACGAAAGAAAAGCAACCCGCCATGCGAAAGATATTTAGTGAGGATATTACAGAAAAATTAGAAAAATTAAGAAGAGGAGAGCGTTGAAGCATTGACGCTCTTTATCTTTTTACTGTATAATATTGCTAAATATATAGCGGTCGGAGGGATCAAGGTGGAAGCAGGCTTCGTAAGTGTAGGCGACGTTACATTTCGTGATTTAGAGGATGAGGCAATCGTTGAGTTAGTTCGAAAAGGTAATACTGACGCTCTAGAATATTTAATTCACAAATATAAGAACTTTGTTCGCGCGAAATCAAGATCTTATTTCTTGGTGGGTGCCGATCGAGAAGATATTGTTCAAGAAGGCATGATTGGATTGTTTAAAGCCATTCGTGATTATAAAGGGGACAAGCTGTCTTCGTTCAAAGCATTTGCTGAACTGTGTATCACTCGACAAATTATTACCGCTATTAAAACAGCAACAAGGCAAAAACATATTCCGTTAAATTCGTATGTGTCTTTAGACAAGCCAATTTACGATGAGGAATCTGATCGAACATTATTAGATGTTATTTCGGAATCGAAAGTAACTGATCCAGAAGAGATGATTATAAGTCAGGAAGAATATACAGACATAGAATCAAAAATATCTGAATTATTAAGCGATTTAGAAAGAAAAGTGCTCTCTTTATACTTAGATGGTCGTTCCTATCAAGAAATTTCAGAACAGTTAAACAGGCACGTGAAATCTATTGATAACGCATTGCAGCGTGTAAAAAGGAAATTAGAAAGATATATGGAGATGAGAGAGAGTACAACTTTAAATTCATAGCAAGTGCCGCAGGTGTAAAATAATTCACCTGTTTTCTTTTTGTTAAGAGAGTGAAAGTCATGACATTGACATTATCTTTTGTTGTATGATACATTTTTAGGGACAATGTTACAAGGTTGGTGTAACTAATGAGGAAAAAAGTTGTACTCTCATGTGAAGAGTGTAAAAATCGAAACTACTCTACGATGAAAGATACGAGCTCAGTAGAGCGACTTGAGATAAAGAAGTTTTGTAAAACATGCAATAAGCATACAGTTCACAAAGAAACAAAATAAATAATTGAAATAATACACTGGAGGTCCCGTAGATGCGTTTAACGAACTTTTTCGGCGATGTAGGTCGCGAAATGAAAAAAGTAAGTTGGCCTAAAAAAGATGAATTACTCCGCTCAACAACGACTGTTATTGCGACAGTTGTGTTCTTTGCGATTTTCTTCGCAGTGGTTGATATGGGCATTTCTTCTTTAATTCGGTTAATTCTTGGTTAATTCTTGAATAAGAAGCACTTATCC
This sequence comes from Bacillus sp. RC51, assembly GCF_044908115.1. Taxonomy (NCBI): domain Bacteria; kingdom Bacillati; phylum Bacillota; class Bacilli; order Caryophanales; family Bacillaceae; genus Bacillus; species Bacillus sp. RC51. Next base: position 17,038 of record NZ_JBIYCW010000022.1, read on the forward strand.
ATGATATAATGTTATTTATAAGAACTGTGTAAAAGCCCGGTGAACGGGTTTTTTCATTTGCGCAAAAAAATGTACGTCAGGGAGGGAAGGACGCTCGTCCTAAATGAATGGAAAAAAGTTGGTATGTTGTCCATACTTATTCTGGATATGAAAATAAAGTAAAAGCAAACCTAGAGAAACGTGTAGAATCAATGGGTATGCAAGATAAAATTTTCCGTGTTGTTGTCCCGGAAGAAGTAGAAGTAGAAATGAAAAATGGTAAAGAAAAAATAACGAAAAGAAAAGTGTTCCCAGGTTACGTATTAGTAGAACTAATCATGACTGACGATTCTTGGTATGTTGTTCGTAACACGCCAGGTGTAACAGGTTTTGTCGGTTCTTCTGGTTCAGGATCTAAACCATCGCCTCTATTAGAAGAGGAAGTTGTTACCATCATGAAGCATATGGGAATGGACAATGAAGTGGTTGATTTCGAATTTGAACTTCATGAAACAGTGCGTGTAAATGAGGGACCATTCGCGGATTATACAGGTGCGATTGAAGAAATTGATGTGGAAAAGAAAAAAGTTAGCGTGCTTGTAGACATGTTCGGTCGCGAGACTCCGGTTGAACTTGATTTCCATCAAATCGAAAAATTATAAAATGAAACTTGAAATGAATTGTAAAAAGTGATAATATCTTTTAAGTCAGTACGTCTTCGGTAACGGAGACGTTTTTTGAAAAAGATTTTATCATTATGATAAAATATGAAGTGGGAGGGCAAATCACTGCCCAATTGACCACATCACGGACTTAAGGAGGTGTGTCTCGTGGCTAAAAAGGTAATTAAAATGGTAAAACTTCAGATTCCTGCAGGTAAAGCTAATCCAGCTCCGCCGGTTGGTCCAGCATTAGGACAAGCAGGTGTTAACATCATGGGCTTCTGTAAAGAGTTTAACGCTCGTACAGCTGATCAAGCTGGTCTTATCATCCCTGTTGAAATTACGGTATTTGAGGACCGTTCATTCACTTTCATTACTAAAACTCCTCCTGCTGCTGTTCTTCTTAAGAAAGTAGCTGGTATTGAGTCTGGTTCTGGTGAACCAAACCGTAATAAAGTGGCAACTGTTAAGCGTGATAAAGTACGCGAAATCGCTGAAACTAAAATGCCTGACCTAAACGCTGCTAGCGTAGAAGCTGCAATGCGTATGGTTGAAGGTACTGCGCGCAGTATGGGCATCGTTATCGAAGACTAATTCGATTTGTTTTTTGTAAAAAAGGTTGCGGGTCTGGAATTCCAATTCGCAACCTTTATTATCGTAAATGATCATCATTTTTAAATAAATGGATGGGCGCACATCCTCGGGGGTTCCCGGAATGAAGGCGTAAACGTGGGAGGTTATTCCGCTAAAACCACATTCAAGGAGGAAACAAACATGGCTAAAAGAGGTAAAAAGTACGTTGAAGCTGCGAAGCTTGTTGATCGTGCATCTGCTTACTCTGCAACAGAAGCAGTAGAATTAGTAAAGAAAACAAACACAGCTAAATTTGATGCAACTGTAGAAGCTGCATTCCGTTTAGGTGTTGACCCTAAGAAAGCTGACCAACAAATTCGTGGTGCAGTTGTTCTTCCACACGGTACTGGTAAAGTACAACGTGTATTAGTATTCGCTAAAGGCGAAAAAGCAAAAGAAGCTGAAGCTGCTGGCGCTGAATTCGTAGGCGATGCTGATTACATCGGTAAAATCCAAAAAGGTTGGTTCGATTTCGATGTAGTAGTAGCAACTCCTGACATGATGGGTGAAGTTGGTAAACTTGGTCGCGTATTAGGACCTAAAGGTTTAATGCCAAACCCTAAAACTGGAACAGTTACTTTCGATGTAACTAAAGCTGTTAACGAAATCAAAGCTGGTAAAGTTGAATACCGCGTTGATAAAGCTGGTAACATCCACGTTCCAATCGGTAAAGTATCTTTCGAAGATGCTAAATTAGTAGAAAACTTCAAAACAATTGCTGACACGCTACAAAAAGCTAAGCCAGCTGCTGCAAAAGGTACTTACATGAAGAACGCAACTGTTGCTTCTACAATGGGACCTGGCGTACGCGTAGATGTTTCTACACTTGCGTAAAAATTGGAAGTTGACTTCATAAAGAAGTTTTAATATAATCATTTATGTTGTGAATTTTAATAGTGTACCGTAGACAGTAGGAGTCGATTCGACTTAATTTCCTACCTAGGTGTTAATATACGAAGCGGAATCTTTTTTCTGTGACTATATGCCTCCATGTCTACAAGTTGGGCATGGAGGTTTTTAGTGCACTTTCGGTACATCTTCTATATAATCTACAGGAGGTGTAATAACATGAGCAAAGTAATCGAAACTAAACAACAAGTTGTAACTGAAATCGCTGAAAAACTTCGCGCGAGTAAATCTACAATTGTTGTTGACTACCGTGGTTTAACAGTTTCTGAAGCAACAGAATTACGTAAAAACTTACGTGAAGCTGGCGTTGAGTTCAAAGTTTACAAAAACTCTTTAACTCGTCGTGCTGCAGAGTCTGCTGAAATGGCTGAGTTAAACGAATTCTTAACAGGACCAAACGCAATCGCGTTCAGTAACGAGGATGTAGTTGCTCCTGCGAAAGTATTAAACGACTTCGCTAAAAATCATGAAGCTTTAGAAATTAAAGCGGGCGTAATCGAAGGTAAACTTGTAACACTTGATGAGGTTAAAGCTATCGCTACTCTTCCATCACGTGAAGGCTTACTTTCTATGCTTCTTAGCGTTCTTCAAGCTCCAATCCGTAACCTTGCACTTGCTACTAAAGCAGTTGCAGATCAAAAGGAAGAGCAAGGCGCTTAATTTTTTAAAAGATAATTACTTGTTATCTATAAAACAATACAAACCTATTTAAGGGAGGATATTTACAATGACTAAAGAACAAATCATTGAAGCAGTTAAATCTATGACTGTATTAGAACTTAACGACTTAGTAAAAGCTATCGAGGAAGAATTCGGCGTAACTGCTGCTGCTCCTGTAGCTGTAGCTGGTGGCGCTGGTGAAGCTGCTGCTGAGCAAACTGAATTTGACGTAGTACTTGCAAGTGCTGGCGCTCAAAAAATCAAAGTTATCAAAGCTGTACGTGAAATCACTGGTCTTGGCTTAAAAGAAGCTAAAGAATTAGTTGACAACACTCCAAAAGCAATCAAAGAAGGCGTTACTAAAGAGGAAGCTGAAGAAATGAAAGCTAAACTTGAAGAAGTTGGCGCTGCTGTAGAAGTTAAGTAATTAACTTTTGGTGCTTTAAAAAAAGCTCGCTCTTATGCGAGCTTTTTTTTTAACTGTAAAGAAAAGAGGTGGCCATATGGCAGACCATTATTTTTCTAACGACCCTTCTAGTAAAAGTGATCGTAAACGATGGGAAGTTACACTTCGTGAATCTCGATTTACTTTTTTATCTGACCATGGGGTGTTCTCGAAAAACGAAGTGGACTTTGGTTCTCGTCTTTTAATTGAAGCGTTTCAAATGCCAGATGTTAAAGGTAATGTGTTAGACGTAGGATGTGGGTACGGTCCAATCGGTTTGTCGTTAGCGAAAGAGTTTCAAAATCGTGAAATTCACATGGTGGATGTGAATGAAAGGGCCTTGGGACTTGCAAAAGAAAATGCCGCTAATAACAGAATTGAAAATATACGTATTTTGCAAAGTAGTGTCTATGAAAATGTAGATGGCAAGTATGCTGTTATTCTATCTAATCCTCCAATTCGTGCTGGTAAAGATATCGTGCATGAGATTTTAGAAAAGGCTGTGGAGTATTTAGTTTCAGGTGGAGAATTGTGGATTGTTATTCAAAAGAAACAAGGTGCGCCATCTGCGATGAAAAAACTAGAAGAAGTATTTTCTGAAGTTGAAGTTGTAGAAAAGAAAAAAGGATATTATATCATAAAATCAAAAAAGCGTTGACGGTTATTTTTGGCTATGTTAACATTATACAATGCCAATATATGATTTTCTGCGTTGAGAAAGATGTATATTTTTGCTTCTCTTGGAAAAGATAGTAAAATCAGCAGATTATGAAACAGAATGATGGTTTTCTTATAGAAGCCATTTTTCTTTTTTGAGCAGGTAGAAAGACTCAACGTATCTATCTTTAAGAGAAAAAAACTACGCTAATAGCAGTAGTTGTATTTATTTGTGATTTTGCACAAATTTTTTTGTGCATTTATAATACTCATGATTTGAGGGGTGAAGCAGTTGACAGGTCAACTAGTTCAATACGGACGCCACCGCCAACGAAGAAGTTATGCCCGTATTAGTGAAGTATTAGAGTTACCAAATCTTATCGAAATTCAAACCTCTTCTTATCAGTGGTTTCTTGATGAGGGTTTGCGAGAAATGTTCCAAGACATTTCTCCGATCGAAGACTTTACGGGAAATCTATCGCTTGAATTTATCGACTACAGCTTGGGTGAACCTAAATACTCTGTAGAAGAATGCAAAGAGCGTGATGTGACGTATGCAGCACCACTTCGTGTAAAAGTGCGTCTAATCAACAAGGAAACTGGTGAAGTAAAAGAACAAGATGTGTTCATGGGAGATTTCCCACTCATGACAGAGACTGGAACATTCGTAATTAACGGTGCAGAACGTGTTATCGTTTCCCAGTTAGTTCGCTCTCCAAGCGTATACTATAGTGGCAAAGTGGATAAAAACGGAAAACGTGGTTTTACTGCTACTGTAATTCCAAACCGCGGAGCTTGGTTAGAGTATGAAACAGATGCTAAGGATGTTGTATATGTGCGTATTGACCGTACGCGTAAACTTCCTGTAACTGTTTTGTTACGCGCATTAGGGTTTGGCTCTGATCAAGAAATCACCGAGCTTTTAGGTGATAACGAATACTTAAGCAATACGTTAGAAAAAGACAACACAGATAGCACAGAGAAAGCATTGCTTGAAATTTATGAGCGTCTACGCCCTGGTGAACCACCAACAGTAGAAAATGCAAAGAGCTTACTTGTGTCTCGTTTCTTTGATCCGAAGCGCTACGATTTAGCAAATGTAGGTCGCTATAAGATCAACAAAAAGCTACACATTAAAAACAGATTGTTTAACCAACGTTTAGCTGAAACACTGGTGGATCCAGAAACTGGTGAAATTTTAGCGGCAGAAGGAACAGTCTTAGATCGTCGTACACTGGATCGCATTCTACCTTACTTAGAGAAAAACATTGGATTCAAAACAGCGAAACCAATGGGTGGAGTGGTAGCAGGCGATGTTGAGCTGCAATCTATTAAGATTTATGCTCCAGAATCAGAAGGCGAACGATCTATAAACGTAATTGGGAATGCAAATATTACTCGTGATATAAAACACATCACACCAGGTGATATTCTTGCTTCTATTAGCTACTTCTTTAACTTGCTATATAAAGTAGGGGATACAGATGATATTGACCACTTAGGAAATCGTCGTCTGCGTTCTGTAGGAGAGTTACTACAAAACCAATTCCGTATCGGTCTTTCTCGTATGGAACGTGTTGTTCGTGAGAGAATGTCGATTCAAGATACAAATGCAATTACACCACAAGCGTTAATTAACATTCGCCCGGTTATTGCATCTATTAAAGAGTTCTTCGGAAGTTCTCAGTTATCTCAGTTCATGGATCAAACAAACCCATTAGCAGAGTTAACTCACAAACGAAGACTATCTGCATTAGGACCCGGTGGTTTAACGCGTGAGCGCGCAGGCTTTGAAGTACGTGACGTTCACTACTCTCACTATGGTCGTATGTGTCCAATTGAAACGCCAGAGGGACCAAACATCGGTTTGATTAACTCATTATCTTCGTTTGCGAAAGTAAATGAGTTTGGTTTCATTGAAACGCCATACCGTCGTGTTGACCCAGAAACTGGTCTTGTAACAGGGCAGGTTGATTATTTAACGGCAGATGAAGAAGATAACTATGTTGTAGCCCAAGCGAATATGAAATTATCTGAAGTAGGGGAATTCCTTGATGAAGATATCGTAGCTCGTTTCCGTGGTGAAAACATTGTCACAAATAAAGAACGCATCGACTACATGGATGTATCTCCAAAACAAGTAGTGTCGGCAGCGACAGCTTGTATTCCGTTCTTAGAAAACGATGACTCTAACCGCGCACTTATGGGAGCGAACATGCAACGTCAGGCGGTTCCGTTAATAAATCCGGAATCTCCGATTGTAGGTACAGGTATGGAGTACGTATCAGCAAAAGACTCAGGTGCTGCAGTAATCTGTAAACAGCCTGGTGTTGTTGAGCGCGTAGAAGCACGTGAAGTTTGGGTACGTCGCTATGTAGACGTTGACGGTCAAACAGTAAAAGGCGACTTAGATCGCTACAAAATGCAAAAATTCATTCGTTCTAACCAAGGAACTTGCTACAACCAACGTCCAATCGTAAGTGTTGGAGACCAAGTTGTAAAAGGTGAAATCCTTGCGGATGGTCCTTCTATGGAACTAGGTGAACTGGCGCTTGGACGTAACGTGCTTGTTGGCTTTATGACATGGGACGGTTATAACTATGAGGATGCGATCATCATGAGTGAGCGCCTTGTAAAAGATGATGTGTACACTTCTATCCATATTGAAGAATATGAATCAGAAGCTCGTGATACGAAGCTTGGACCAGAAGAAATTACACGTGATATCCCGAATGTTGGAGAAGATGCACTTCGTAATCTTGACGAGCGCGGTATTATTCGCGTCGGTGCTGAAGTAAAAGATGGAGATCTACTTGTTGGTAAAGTAACGCCAAAAGGTGTAACAGAATTAACGGCAGAAGAACGTCTATTACATGCAATCTTCGGTGAAAAAGCACGTGAAGTACGTGATACATCACTACGTGTACCACACGGTGGTGGCGGTATTATATTAGACGTAAAAGTGTTTAACCGTGAAGATGGCGATGAATTGCCACCAGGCGTGAATCAACTTGTACGTGCATATATCGTTCAAAAGCGTAAAATTTCTGAAGGTGACAAAATGGCCGGTCGTCATGGTAACAAAGGTGTTATTTCCCGTATTTTACCGGAAGAAGATATGCCTTACTTACCAGATGGTACGCCAATCGATATCATGTTAAACCCATTAGGGGTACCATCTCGTATGAATATCGGTCAGGTATTAGAGCTTCATCTTGGTATGGCAGCAAGATACCTTGGCATTCACATTGCAACACCAGTATTCGATGGTGCTCGTGAGGAAGATGTATGGGGCACAATTGAAGAAGCTGGTATGGCAAATGACGCGAAAACAATCCTGTATGACGGACGTACTGGTGAGCCATTCGATAACCGTGTATCTGTTGGTGTCATGTATATGATCAAACTTGCGCACATGGTTGACGATAAACTTCATGCTCGTTCTACTGGACCATACTCACTTGTAACGCAGCAACCTCTTGGAGGTAAAGCTCAGTTCGGTGGACAGCGTTTCGGTGAGATGGAGGTTTGGGCACTTGAAGCTTATGGTGCTGCTTATACTCTTCAAGAAATCTTAACAGTGAAGTCTGATGATGTTATTGGACGTGTTAAGACGTATGAAGCAATTGTTAAAGGTGAAAATGTTCCAGAACCAGGTGTTCCTGAATCATTCAAAGTATTGATTAAAGAACTGCAAAGTTTAGGTATGGACGTTAAAATGATGTCTATCAACGATACAGAAATTGAAATGCGTGATACGGAAGATGACGATGATCATCAATCAGCAGATAAATTGAATGTTGAAGTTGAGACAACTAAGGAATAATTGGGATAACCTGTAGACTAAAAGGGAGGTAGGCCCCTTGATAGATGTAAATAACTTTGAATATATGAAGATTGGACTTGCTTCACCTGACAAGATTCGTTCTTGGTCATACGGTGAAGTTAAGAAACCAGAAACAATTAACTATCGTACGTTAAAGCCTGAAAAAGATGGCTTGTTCTGTGAGCGTATTTTCGGACCACAAAAGGACTGGGAATGTCATTGCGGAAAATATAAACGTGTACGTTATAAAGGTGTAGTTTGTGATCGATGTGGCGTTGAAGTAACGCGTGCAAAAGTTCGTCGTGAACGTATGGGTCATATCGAATTAGCTGCTCCTGTATCTCATATTTGGTATTTCAAAGGTATCCCGAGCCGCATGGGACTTGTCTTAGACATGTCCCCTCGCGCGCTTGAAGAAGTAATTTATTTCGCTTCTTATGTTGTAACAGAAAGTGGAGATACACCACTTGATAAGAAGCAATTACTTTCTGAAAAAGAATACCGTGCATATCGTGATCGATATGGCAGTACATTCCATGCTGCTATGGGTGCAGAAGCGATTAAAAAATTACTGCAAGACATCGATTTAGATAAAGAAGTAGACTTCTTAAAAGAAGAATTAAAAACAGCACAAGGACAACGCCGTACTCGTGCTATTAAACGTCTAGAAGTATTAGAAGCATTCCGTAACTCTGGAAATCACCCATCTTGGATGATCTTAGAGGTTCTTCCAGTTATCCCACCAGAACTACGCCCAATGGTACAGTTAGATGGTGGACGTTTTGCTACTTCTGACTTAAACGACTTATATCGTCGTGTAATTAACCGTAACAACCGTTTAAAACGTCTATTGGACTTAGGTGCACCAAGCATCATCGTTCAAAACGAAAAACGTATGTTACAAGAAGCTGTAGACGCATTAATCGATAATGGTCGCCGTGGCCGTCCAGTTACTGGACCAGGTAACCGTCCATTAAAATCACTATCTCACATGCTTAAAGGTAAACAAGGACGTTTCCGTCAAAACTTATTAGGTAAACGTGTTGACTACTCTGGCCGTTCTGTAATCGTTGTAGGACCGAACTTAAAGATGTACCAATGTGGATTACCGAAAGAAATGGCACTGGAATTGTTTAAACCTTTCGTTATGAAAGAGTTAGTTGGAAAAGGATTAGCACACAACATTAAGAGTGCTAAACGTAAAATCGAGCGTGTACACCCTGAAGTTTGGGACGTTTTAGAATCTGTGATCAAAGAGCATCCAGTACTTCTAAACCGCGCACCAACACTTCACCGTCTTGGTATCCAGGCGTTTGAACCTACACTAGTAGAAGGTCGTGCAATCCGTCTTCACCCACTTGTATGTACTGCATACAACGCGGACTTTGACGGTGACCAAATGGCGGTTCACGTTCCGTTATCATCAGAGGCACAAGCAGAAGCTCGTATTCTTATGTTAGCGGCACAAAACATCTTGAATCCAAAAGACGGAAAACCAGTTGTTACTCCATCTCAGGATATGGTATTAGGTAACTATTACTTAACACTTGAGCGCGAGGGTGCAATCGGTGAAGGTATGGTCTTCAAAGATGCAAACGAAGCAATACTTGCATACCAAAATGGATATGTACATCTGCACACACGTGTTGCAGTTGCTGCGAGTTCGGTAAATAATGTAACGTTTACTGAAGAGCAAAAGAGTAAGCTTCTATTAACAACAGTTGGTAAATTAATATTTAACGAAATCTTACCAGAGTCGTTCCCTTATATTAATGAACCAACAAACTCAAACCTTGAAAAAGAAACACCAGCGGAATATTTCGTTGAAAAAGGTGCGAACATTAAAGAAATTATTGCTAGTCGCGAAGAAGTGGCACCATTTAGCAAGAAAATCCTTGGTAACATTATTGCGGAAGTATTCAAACGTTTCCAAATTACAGAAACGTCTCGCATGCTTGACCGTATGAAAAACTTAGGATTTAAATACTCTACAAAAGCTGGTATTACAGTTGGGGTATCAGATATTCTTGTATTAGGTGAAAAAGATGAAATTCTCCATGAAGCACAAGCAAAAGTAGATAATGTAATTAAACAATTCCGTCGCGGTTTAATTACGGAAGAAGAACGTTACGATCGCGTTATCTCTATTTGGAGTAATGCAAAAGATGTTATCCAAGGAAAGCTGATGAAATCCTTGAATAAACGCAACCCAATCTTCATGATGAGTGATTCCGGTGCCCGTGGTAACGCATCGAACTTTACTCAGCTTGCTGGTATGCGTGGTCTGATGGCCAATCCATCTGGTCGTATCATTGAGCTTCCGATCAAATCGAGTTTCCGTGAAGGTTTAACAGTACTTGAGTACTTCATCTCTACGCATGGTGCGCGTAAAGGTCTTGCCGATACAGCACTTAAAACTGCCGATTCTGGTTACTTAACACGTCGTCTTGTAGACGTTGCACAAGATGTAATTGTTCGTCAAGATGATTGTGGAACAGATCGCGGTTTACTAATTGGTGCGATTAAAGAGGGTAATGAAGTTATTGAGTCACTATATGATCGTCTTGTTGGACGTTTTGCAAGAAAAACTGTAAAACATCCTGAAACAGGTGAAGTATTAGTTGTTGAAAATCAATTAATTACTGAAGATATTGCTCATATCGTTGAAAAGTCGGGTGTTGAAACTGTAAACATTCGTTCAGCGTTTACGTGTAATACTCGCCATGGTGTATGTAAGAAGTGTTACGGTCGTAACTTAGCAACTGGTACAGACGTAGAAGTAGGAGAAGCGGTAGGTATTATCGCAGCTCAATCTATCGGTGAGCCAGGTACACAGTTAACGATGCGTACGTTCCATACAGGTGGGGTTGCCGGAGATGATATCACACAAGGTTTACCTCGTATCCAAGAGATCTTCGAAGCTCGTAATCCGAAAGGTCAGGCAGTTATCAGTGAAATTGACGGTGTTATCGCAGCGATCAACGATGTTAAAGATCGCCAAGAAGTAGTTGTACAGGGTGAAGTTGAAGCTCGTACGTATGCTATTCCTTACGGTGCTCGTCTGAAAGTAACTCTAGGACAGCCAATTAGCCACGGTAAAGAGTTAACAGAAGGTTCTATTGATCCGAAGGAATTACTAAAAGTAACGGACATTACAGCAGTTCAAGAATACTTATTACGTGAAGTTCAAAAAGTATACCGTATGCAAGGGGTAGAAATTGGTGACAAACACGTAGAAGTAATGGTACGTCAAATGCTACGTAAAGTCCGTGTGAGTGATGCGGGTGAAACAGATGTATTACCAGGAACATTACTAGATATCCATCAGTTTACTGATGCGAATGCGAAGGTGTTACTGAAAGGTAAACAACCAGCAACGGCTAGACCGGTTCTACTTGGTATTACAAAAGCTTCACTTGAGACAGATTCGTTCTTATCTGCGGCGTCATTCCAAGAAACAACTCGTGTTCTAACAGATGCAGCAATTAAAGGTAAACGCGATGAGCTTCTAGGATTGAAAGAGAATGTTATTATCGGTAAGCTTGTTCCTGCTGGAACAGGTATGAATCGTTATCGCAAAGTGGATCTTGTAAAAACAACACAAGATAACATGAATGTAGAAAACGATGAAGTTTATGTGGAACAGTAAAATTTTCCGTCGTAAATTTTGTATAAAAACAGCTAATCCTAGTTGACATTGTATGAGACAAAATGTTACTATAATCAAGGTTGCTCCTGAACGATGCTTTGGAGGATATTTATATGTCTTATCAAAAAGTGTCAAATGCTGAAAATGTAGTCGTTGGTCATAAACGAACATTGGAAGCAATCAAAAATGGTATAGTTAAAGAAGTTGTTATTGCGGAAGATGCTGATGTGCGGTTAACCCATGTTATCATTCGTACTGCCTTGCAACATAACATACCCATAACCAAAGTTGAATCAGTTCGTAAGCTTGGAAAAGTTTCGGGGATTCAAGTGGGAGCTTCAGCAATAGGAATAATAAGTTAAAACTGTTTTTGTGAGGAGAGAGCATTTGCTCTTCCTTGCAAAAACTTTGTTTTCAACTAATAATGAACCACCTGGATATGTGGTCATACAAACATGCGAAGGGAGGATAATCAAATGCCTACTATTAACCAATTAGTGAGAAATGGTCGTACTGATAAAGTATGGAAGTCTAAATCACCTGCGTTAAACAAAGGTTTTAATTCTTTAAAGAAAAAATCAACTGATATCTCTGCACCTCAAAAACGTGGTGTGTGTACTCGTGTTGGTACAATGACTCCGAAGAAACCTAACTCAGCGTTACGTAAATACGCTCGTGTACGTTTAACAAATGGTATTGAAGTTACAGCTTACATCCCAGGTATCGGTCATAACCTACAAGAGCATAGCGTAGTATTAATTCGCGGTGGTCGAGTAAAGGATTTACCAGGGGTACGTTACCACATCGTTCGTGGTGCGCTTGATACAGCTGGTGTTGACAAACGTATGCAAGGACGTTCTAAATATGGTACTAAGCGACCAAAACCTGCTAAAAAATAATAAACTTATAATGAAAGGAGGAACTCAATATGCCTCGTAAAGGACCTGTTGCGAAACGTGACGTGTTACCAGATCCAATGTACAATTCTAAACTTGTAACACGCCTAATCAACAAAATGATGGTTGACGGTAAAAAAGGTAAATCTCAAACAATTCTTTATAACGCTTTCGATATCGTTCGTGAACGTTCAGATAAAGAACCAATGGAAGTATTCGAGCAAGCTCTTAAGAACATCATGCCTGTTCTTGAAGTACGCGCTCGTCGTGTTGGTGGTGCTAACTACCAAGTTCCAGTTGAGGTTCGTCCAGAACGCCGTACAACTTTAGGTCTTCGCTGGTTAGTAAACTATGCTCGTCTTCGTGGTGAAAAAACTATGGAAGAGCGTCTAGCTTACGAAATCTTAGATGCAGCTAACAACGCTGGTGCATCTGTTAAGAAACGTGAAGACACTCATAAAATGGCAGAAGCTAACAAAGCATTTGCTCATTACCGTTGGTAGGATTCAACGTAAAATAGATTATAAGCATAAACCGCTTTATTTGTCGCTTATGGAAGTGTGGAGAGGGAGAATGCCTCTCCCTTTCGTTGGGCGCTCGTTTTACATAATGAGGGTACTGGACACTGGCATATGTAACAATATAAAGTGGCTTTTTTGCTACTTAAAATAAAATAATCCAATCCATATATGGAAGGAGCAAGACACCAAATGACTAGAGAGTTCTCTTTAGAAAACACTCGTAATATTGGTATCATGGCTCACATCGATGCTGGTAAAACAACAGCAACTGAGCGTATTCTGTATTACACAGGACGTATTCATAAAATCGGTGAAACTCATGAAGGTGCATCTCAGATGGACTGGATGGAGCAAGAGCAAGAACGTGGTATCACAATTACTTCTGCTGCAACTACAGCACAATGGAAAGGTCACCGTGTAAATATCATTGACACTCCAGGACACGTAGATTTCACAGTAGAAGTAGAACGTTCTTTACGCGTACTTGATGGCGCAGTAGCAGTACTTGATGCACAATCTGGTGTAGAACCACAAACAGAAACTGTTTGGCGTCAGGCTACTACTTATGGTGTACCTCGTATCGTATTCGTTAACAAAATGGATAAGATTGGTGCAGATTTCTTATACTCTGTAGGAACAATCCACGATCGTTTACAAGCAAACGCACATCCAATTCAGTTACCAATCGGTGCTGAAGATGAGTTCAATGGTATCATTGACCTTGTTGAAGAGTGTGCTTACATGTACTCTAACGATTTAGGAACAGACATCGAGCGTGTCGAAATTCCTGAAGAGCATAAAGAATTAGCTGAAGAATACCGTGGAAAACTTATTGAAGCGGTAGCTGAGCTTGATGAAGAAATGATGATGAAGTACCTAGAAGGTGAAGAAATCACTGTAGAAGAGCTTAAAGCTGGTATCCGTAAGGCTACAACTTCTGTAGAATTCTTCCCAGTAATCTGTGGTTCTGCATTCAAAAATAAAGGTGTTCAAATTCTGTTAGACGCAGTTATCGACTACCTACCATCTCCATTAGATGTACCTGCTATTAAAGGTACTCTTCCGGATACAGATGAAGCTATCGAGCGTAAGTCTAGCGATGAAGAACCATTCGCAGCTTTAGCATTCAAAATCATGACTGATCCTTATGTTGGTAAGTTAACGTTCTTCCGTGTGTACTCTGGTGTGTTAAACTCTGGATCATACGTGAAAAACTCAACTAAAGGTAAGCGTGAGCGTGTAGGTCGTATCCTACAAATGCACGCTAACAGCCGTGAAGAGATTTCAACAGTTTACGCTGGTGATATCGCTGCTGCTGTAGGTTTAAAAGATACTACTACTGGTGATACTCTTTGTGACGAGAAGAGCCTTGTTATCCTTGAGTCTATGGAATTCCCAGAGCCAGTTATCTCTGTAGCTATCGAACCAAAATCTAAAGCTGACCAAGATAAAATGGGTACAGCATTATCTAAGCTTTCTGAAGAAGATCCAACATTCCGTGCTCACACTGACCAAGAAACTGGCCAAACAATCATCGCTGGTATGGGTGAACTTCACCTTGATATCATTGTTGACCGTATGCGCCGTGAATTCAAAGTGGAAGCAAACGTTGGTGCTCCTCAGGTAGCATACCGTGAGACTTTCCGCGCTGCTGCGAAAGTTGAAGGTAAGTTCGCTCGTCAATCTGGTGGTCGTGGACAATTCGGTCACGTTTGGATTGAGTTTGAACCTAATGAAGAAGGTAAAGGATTCGAATTCCAAAACAAGGTAGTCGGTGGTGTAGTTCCACGTGAATACATCCCAGCTGTTGGAGCGGGTCTTGAAGACGCACTTAAAAATGGTGTACTAGCTGGTTATCCACTAGTTGATATTAAAGCTGCGTTAGTTGACGGATCTTACCATGATGTCGATTCATCTGAGATGGCGTTCAAAATCGCTGCATCTATGGCGCTTAAAGCTGCGGTTTCTAAATGTAGCCCAGTAATTCTTGAGCCAATGATGAAAGTTGAAGTTGTAATTCCTGAAGAGTACATGGGTGACATTATGGGCGACGTAACATCTCGTCGTGGACGTGTAGAAGGTATGGAAGCTCGCGGTAACGCTCAAGTTGTTCGCGCTATGGTTCCACTTTCTGAAATGTTCGGTTATGCAACGGCATTACGTTCTAACACTCAAGGACGCGGAACATTCTCGATGACATTTGATCATTATGAAGAAGTACCGAAGTCTGTTTCTGAAGAAATTATTAAAAAAAATAAAGGTGAATAATTGATTTTTATCGATTGTTCAAGTATAACTACTTATGTAAGCTTAGAAAGTGAGACGCAAGTTTCACTTTCTAGTCTAAATATAAAATAACTCATATAAACTAAGGAGGAATTTAGAATGGCTAAAGCTAAATTCGAACGTTCTAAACCCCATGTTAACATCGGTACAATCGGCCACGTTGACCATGGTAAAACTACATTAACTGCTGCGATCACTACAGTTCTTGCAAAAGCTGGTGGTGCTGAAGCACGCGGATACGATCAAATCGACGCTGCTCCAGAAGAAAGAGAGCGCGGAATCACAATCTCAACTGCACACGTTGAGTACGAAACTGAAACTCGTCACTATGCACACGTTGACTGCCCAGGTCATGCTGACTATGTTAAAAACATGATCACTGGTGCTGCTCAAATGGACGGCGGTATCTTAGTAGTATCTGCTGCTGATGGTCCAATGCCTCAAACACGTGAGCACATCCTTCTTTCTCGTCAAGTAGGTGTTCCTTACATCGTTGTATTCTTAAACAAATGCGACATGGTAGATGACGAAGAATTATTAGAATTAGTAGAAATGGAAGTTCGCGACCTATTATCTGAATACGGATTCCCAGGCGACGATATTCCTGTAATTAAAGGTTCTGCTCTTAAAGCTCTTCAAGGAGAAGCTGAGTGGGAAGAAAAAATCATCGAATTAATGACTGAAGTTGATGCTTACATCCCAACTCCAGAACGTGAAACTGACAAACCATTCTTAATGCCTATCGAGGATGTATTCTCTATCACAGGTCGTGGTACAGTTGCAACTGGTCGTGTTGAGCGTGGAATCGTTAAAGTTGGTGACGTAGTAGAAATCATCGGTCTTGCTGAAGAGAATGCTACTACAACTGTAACTGGTGTAGAAATGTTCCGTAAGCTTCTTGACCAAGCTCAAGCTGGAGACAACATCGGTGCTCTACTTCGTGGGGTTGCTCGTGAAGACATCCAACGTGGACAAGTTCTTGCTAAAACTGGCTCTGTAAAAGCACACGCTAAATTCAAAGCTGAGGTTTTCGTATTATCTAAAGAAGAAGGTGGACGTCATACTCCATTCTTCGCTAACTACCGTCCACAGTTCTACTTCCGTACAACTGACGTAACTGGTATCATCCAATTACCAGAAGGTACTGAAATGGTAATGCCTGGTGACAACATCGAAATGACTATCGAACTTATCGCTCCAATCGCTATCGAAGAGGGAACTAAATTCTCTATTCGTGAAGGTGGACGTACAGTAGGTTACGGTGTAGTTGCTACAATCGTTGCTGAGTAGTCTTTAATTAGATTATTAAAAACTCAAGGGATTCTCCCTTGAGTTTTTTTATTGCTTATTACTATAGAAGAAAGAGATGTATTTTCTATTTTTGGATGAGTTTCTTCTATAGTATATAAAACGAAAACAACACCCAAAAACTGTAAGGTGAATAAGAATAGATGAAAACTTGATATTCTTTAAAGTGCCATGTATAATAGCAAAAGTAGAGAAAAGCAGATGCGAACAAAAAGATGCTTGCATCTAGACGAATAACATTGTATAATAGACAATGTTGGTCTTTGACTGCGATGAAGTGGAAGGTTGCTGACACACCCGGCCGCTTTGCCATGGCATGGTGTGGGGAAATTTCCATGGAGAAGGTCTATTTTAGAAATAGGCGAACGAAGGAGGGAAAATAATGGCAAAAGAAAAAATTCGTATCCGTTTAAAAGCTTATGATCACCGTATTCTTGATCAATCAGCTGAGAAAATTGTAGAAACAGCTAAGCGTTCTGGGGCAACAGTTTCTGGTCCGATCCCATTACCAACTGAGAAGACTATTTACACAATTCTTCGTGCTGTTCATAAGTACAAAGATTCTCGTGAACAATTCGAAATGCGCACACACAAACGTCTAATCGACATCGTGAGTCCTACTCCGCAAACAGTAGATTCATTAATGCGTTTAGATTTACCATCTGGTGTAGATATCGAAATCAAACTATAATTCATATAACTTAAAAATGTAGGAGGTGTAACTCATGACCAAAGGAATCTTAGGAAGAAAGATCGGTATGACTCAAGTATTTGCTGAGAACGGTGAGTTAATCCCAGTAACGGTAATCGCTGCTAATCCAAACGTTGTTCTTCAAAAGAAAACAACTGAAACTGATGGCTACAACGCAATTCAGTTAGGATTTGAAGATAAACGTGAAAAGTTAACTAACAAACCTGAACAAGGCCACACTGCTAAAGCATCTACAACTCCTAAGCGCTTCATTCGCGAAATCCGCGATGCAGACGTGGACGGATTAGAGGTTGGTCAAGAGGTAAAAGTTGAAGTTTTCGCTGCAGGTGAAATCGTTGACGTAACAGGAATTTCTAAAGGTAAAGGTTTCCAAGGTGTTATTAAACGCCACGGACAATCTCGCGGACCTATGTCTCATGGTTCTCGCTATCACCGTCGTCCAGGTTCAATGGGGCCAGTTGCTCCGAACCGTGTATTCAAAGGCAAAAAACTTGCTGGACGTATGGGTGGAGACCAAGTTACTATCCAAAACTTAGAAATCGTTCAAGTTGACACTGAGCGCAACTTATTACTAGTAAAAGGTAACGTTCCAGGTGCTAAGAAATCTCTTGTAGTTGTTCAAGGCGCTGTGAAGGTTAGCAAATAATTCACAATAGGAAGGAGGAATTCCAATGCCAAAAGTTACTGTATATAACCAAACTGGTTCACAGGTTGGTGAAATCGAATTAGCTGAAGCTATTTTCGGTATCGAACCAAATGAAGCTGTACTATTTGAAGCTGTAATGATGCAACGTGCATCTTTACGTCAAGGTACACACAAAGTAAAAACTCGCTCTGAAGTTCGCGGTGGTGGTCGTAAACCATGGCGTCAAAAAGGAACTGGACGTGCTCGTCAAGGTTCTATCCGCTCTCCTCAATGGCGTGGTGGTGGTACGGTATTCGGACCTACACCAAGAAGCTATGCGTACAAACTTCCTAAGAAAGTTCGTCGTTTAGCAATCAAATCTGCATTAGCTACTAAAGTAGTTGAGAACAACATTGTAGTTCTTGAGGACCTAGTGTTAAATGCACCAAAAACAAAAGACATGGTAGCAGTACTTAAAGGATTAACTGTTGAGAAGAAAGCTCTTATCGTAACTGCTGATGCAAACGAATCTGTAGAGTTATCTGCTCGCAATATCCCTGGAGTAACAGTAATCACTGCTGATGGCGTAAACGTGCTAGATGTGCTTCATCATGATAAGCTAATCATGACAAAAGCGGCAGTGGAAAAAGTAGAGGAGGTGCTTGCATAATGAGAGATCCTCGTGATATCATTAAGCGCCCAGTTATCACTGAACGTTCTATGGAAATGATGGCTGAAAAAAAATACACGTTCGACGTGGACGTTAAATCTAATAAAACAGAGGTTAAAGACGCTATAGAAGCGATCTTTGGTGTTAATGTAGACAAAGTAAATATCATGAACTACAAGCCGAAAGCAAAACGTGTTGGTCGTCACGCTGGTTTTACTAGCCGTCGTCGTAAAGCAATCGTTAAGCTAACTGCTGACAGCAAAGAAATCGAAATCTTCCAAGGCGTTTAATTCTTACTAAAGAAGGAGGGAAATTGAGATGGGAATTAAAAAGTATAATCCAACTACTAACGGTCGTCGTAACATGACTACGAATGATTTCGCTGAAATCACGACTGACAGACCGGAAAAGTCTTTACTTGCTCCTTTAAGCAAAAAGGCTGGTCGTAATAACCAAGGTAAAATTACTGTACGTCATCAAGGTGGCGGACATAAGCGTCAATACCGTATCATCGACTTTAAGCGTAACAAAGATGGAATTCCAGGACGCGTTGCTACGATCGAATACGATCCAAACCGCTCTGCGAATATCGCATTAATTAACTACGTTGACGGTGAAAAACGTTACATTCTTGCTCCTAAAACTTTAGAAGTAGGTATGGAAGTTATGTCTGGCCCTGAAGCTGACATTAAAATCGGTAACGCATTACCATTAATCAACATTCCAGTAGGTACTGTTGTTCATAATATCGAGCTTAAGCCTGGTCGTGGAGGACAATTAGTCCGTTCTGCTGGTACGTCTGCTCAAGTACTTGGTAAAGAAGGAAAATACGTACTTGTACGTTTAACTTCTGGTGAAGTACGTTTAGTATTATCTGCTTGTCGCGCTTCAATCGGTCAAGTTGGTAACGAACAACACGAACTTATCAAAATCGGTAAAGCAGGTCGCTCTCGCTGGTTAGGTAAGCGCCCAACAGTTCGTGGTTCTGTAATGAACCCGGTTGATCACCCACACGGTGGTGGTGAAGGACGCTCTCCAATCGGACGTAAGTCTCCAATGTCTCCATGGGGTAAACCAACTCTTGGATTCAAGACTCGTAAGAAAAACAAAGCGTCTGATAAATTTATCGTTCGTCGTCGTAAAAAATAATGGGATTGTAGTACGGTTCATTTCAAGAACCGTACGCCAATCACGAAGGGAGGCACCAAAATGGCTCGTAGCTTAAAAAAAGGACCATTTGTCGATGATCACTTAATGAACAAAATGGAAAAATTAGTTGCATCTGAGCAAAAACAAGTTGTTAAAACTTGGTCTCGCCGTTCAACAATCTTCCCTCAGTTCATCGGACATACAATTGCTGTATATGATGGTCGTAAACACGTACCTGTGTACATCACTGAGGATATGGTTGGCCATAAGTTAGGTGAATTCGCACCAACTCGTACGTATAAAGGTCACCTTGCTGACGATAAGAAAACTAGAAGATAATGAGAGGAGGCACTTCAATGCAAGCTAAAGCAGTAGTGAGAACAGTTCGTATTGCTCCTCGTAAGGTTCGTTTAGTAGTAGACTTAATCCGAGGTAAGCAAGTGGGTGAAGCGATTGCTATCCTTAACCACACACCAAAAACTGCTTCTCCAGTTGTAGAAAAAGTTTTAAAATCTGCAATCGCAAATGCAGAGCACAATTATGAGATGGATATTAACAACCTAGTTGTTGAAAAAGTCTTCGTTGACGAAGGTCCAACGTTGAAACGTTTCCGTCCACGTGCAATGGGTCGTGCAAGCCAAATTAACAAACGCACAAGCCACATCACAGTTGTGGTATCAGAAAAGAAGGAGGGATAATCGATGGGTCAGAAGGTTAATCCAATTGGTCTTCGTGTCGGTATTATCCGCGACTGGGAATCTCGTTGGTTCGCTGAGAAAGATTATGCTACGTTATTACATGAAGACATCAAAATCCGTGAGTACATTACTGTACGCTTAAAAGATTCTGCTGTTGCTAAAGTAGAAATCGAACGTGCAGCAAATCGTGTAAATGTTACAATTCACACTGCAAAACCTGGTATGGTAATTGGTAAAGGTGGTACTGAAGTTGAAGCACTTCGTAAAGCTCTTAACCAATTAACAGGCAAGCGTGTACACATTAACATTTTAGAAGTTAAGAGAGCTGATCTTAACGCTAAATTAGTAGGCGAAAACATCGCTCGTCAATTAGAAAACCGTGTATCATTCCGTCGTGCACAAAAGCAAGTTATTCAACGTGCTATGCGTGCAGGAGCAAAAGGTATTAAAACACAGGTTTCTGGTCGTCTTGGCGGAGCTGATATCGCTCGTGCAGAATCTTACAGTGAAGGAACTGTTCCACTTCATACACTTCGCGCTGATATTGACTATGCAGCAGTTGAAGCTGATACAACATACGGTAAATTAGGCGTAAAAGTATGGATCTACCGTGGAGAAGTCCTTCCTACAAAAAAGAAAGCTTCTGAGGAAGGAGGAAAATAATATGTTAATGCCTAAACGCGTAAAATATCGTAGAGAGCATCGTGGTAAAATGCGTGGTCGTGCAAAAGGTGGAACTGAAATCGCTTTTGGTGAATTTGGTTTACAAGCACTAGCTGCTTCATGGATTACAAACCGTCAAATCGAAGCTGCTCGTCGTGCAATGACTCGTCACATGAAACGTGGCGGTAAAGTATGGATTAAAATTTTCCCTTCTAAACCTTACACTGCAAAACCTCTAGAAGTACGTATGGGTTCCGGTAAAGGGGCACCAGAAGGCTGGGTAGCAGTAGTAAAACCTGGGAAAATTATGTTTGAAATTGCGGGTGTATCTGAAGAGGTAGCACGCGAAGCATTACGTCTTGCAGCTCACAAGTTACCTGTGAAATGTAAATTCGTAAAACGTGAAGAAAATGGTGGTGAATCTAATGAAAACTAATGATATTCGTGAATTAACCACTGCCGAAATCGAAACAAAAGTTAAAGCTTTAAAGGAAGAGTTGTTTAATCTTCGCTTCCAACTTGCTACAGGACAATTAGAGAACCCAACTCGCATCCGTGAAGTACGTAAAGCGATTGCTCGTATGAAAACTGTAGTTTGTGAAAGAGAGATCGGAATTAATCGATAAATTGAGGGGAGGTTTGCATAGTGAGCGAACGTAACCAACGCAAAGTTTATACTGGTCGTGTTGTTTCTGACAAAATGGACAAAACGATTACAGTTTTAGTTGAAACTTACAAAACTCATTCCTTATACGGAAAACGTGTTAAGTATTCTAAAAAGTATAAAGCCCATGATGAGCAAAACCAAGCGAAACTTGGCGATATCGTTAAAATCATGGAAACTCGCCCGCTTTCTGCTACTAAGCGTTTCCGTTTAGTTGAAATCGTTGAAGAAGCGGTTGTTATCTAAATAGACGAATCGGAATTTTTAGTCCGAAGGGAGGTTTCATAACATGATCCAACAAGAATCTCGTTTGAAAGTTGCTGACAACTCTGGTGCCCGCGAACTTTTAACAATTAAAGTATTAGGCGGCTCTGGTCGTAAATATGCTTATATTGGTGATATTATCGTTGCTACGGTAAAACAAGCAACACCAGGTGGCGTTGTTAAAAAAGGTGACGTTGTTAAGGCAGTAGTGGTACGTACGAAGAGCGGAGCTCGTCGTCCGGACGGTTCTTACATTAAATTTGATGAAAACGCAGCGGTTATCATCAAAGACGATAAGAGCCCACGTGGTACTCGTATCTTCGGACCAGTAGCTCGTGAATTACGTGATAGCAACTTCATGAAGATCGTTTCTTTAGCTCCAGAAGTTCTATAATTTAAGGTATTGCCTTGCTAAGGAGGTGCAGAATTAAGATGCATGTAAAAAAAGGTGATAAAGTTCAGGTAATCACTGGTAAAGACAAAGGAAAACAAGGTGTTATCCTTGTGGCTTTCCCAAAGCAAAACCGTGTTATCGTTGAGGGTGTTAACATCGTTAAAAAACACTCTAAGCCATCTCAATTAAATCCACAAGGTGGAATTATTACGAAAGAAGCACCTATTCACGTTTCTAATGTTATGGTATTAGATCCGAAAACAGGCGAACCTACTCGCGTAGGCTTCAAAGTAGAAGATGGTAAAAAAGTGCGTATTGCAAAAAAATCTGGTGAATTATTAGATAAATAATTTTCTTAAGAAAGGAGGTCACTTCATTGAATCGCCTTAAAGAGAAGTTCCAAAAGGAAATTACTCCTGCTCTAATGAGCAAGTTTAACTATAAATCTGTGATGGAAGTACCGAAAATCGAAAAGATCGTAATCAACACTGGTGTTGGTGACGCGGTATCTAACTCAAAAGCTTTAGACAATGCAGTAGAAGAATTAACTCAAATCGCAGGTCAAAAACCTGTTGTAACTCGCGCTAAAAAATCAATCGCTGGTTTCCGTCTTCGTGAAGGTATGCCAATCGGTGCGAAAGTAACTTTACGCGGTCAGCAAATGTATGAGTTCTTCGACAAATTAGTATCAGTTTCTTTACCACGTGTACGTGATTTCCGTGGTGTTTCTAAGAAATCATTTGATGGTCGTGGGAACTACACATTAGGTGTTAAAGAGCAACTAATTTTCCCTGAGATTGATTATGATAAAGTAAGTAAAGTCCGAGGTATGGACATCGTAATCGTTACTACAGCGAAAACTGATGAAGAAGCTCGTGAACTTTTAACACAATTCGGTATGCCATTCCAAAAATAATGGAAGCCAACGCTAAGTAGAGGAGGCGAAAACGTGGCTAAAAAATCTATGATCGCGAAACAAAAGCGTACTCCTAAGTTTAAAGTACAAGAGTATACACGTTGCGAACGCTGCGGTCGTCCGCATTCTGTATACCGCAAATTTAAGCTTTGCCGTATTTGTTTCCGTGAACTTGCATATAAAGGTCAAATTCCTGGTGTTAAAAAAGCTAGTTGGTAAAACCCACAAATGGGAAGGAGGTAAAACACATGGTGATGACAGATCCAATTGCAGACATGCTTACTCGCATCCGTAATGCGAATATGGTACGTCATGAGAAATTAGAGGTTCCTGCTTCTAAAATCAAAAAAGAGATCGCTGATCTTTTAAAACGTGAAGGTTTCATTCGTGATGTAGAATACATCGGGGATAACAAACAAGGTATCCTTCGTATTTTCCTGAAATATGGTGCAAACAATGAACGTGTAATCACTGGATTAAAGCGTATCAGTAAGCCTGGCTTACGCGTTTACGCAAAAGCTGATGAAGTACCTCGTGTACTTAACGGATTAGGTATCGCTCTTGTTTCTACATCTAAGGGAGTAATGACAGACAAAGATGCTCGTCAATTACAAACTGGTGGAGAAGTAGTAGCATACGTTTGGTAATATATATTTAAAACGAACGGAGGTGTGACCACATGTCTCGTATTGGTAAAAAGATTCTTGAAATCCCTGCAGGTGTTACTATTACAGTTGCAGAAGACAATACTGTAACAGTAAAAGGCCCTAAAGGTGAATTAACTCGTACTTTCAAAACTGATATGTCTATCAAAATTGAAGAAAATACACTAACAGTTGAGCGTCCATCTGAACAGAAGGAACACCGTGCATTACACGGTACAACTCGTGCTTTAATCGGAAACATGGTTGAAGGTGTTACTACAGGTTTTGCACGCGGACTTGAATTAGTCGGTGTTGGTTACCGTGCTCAAAAACAAGGTGATAAACTTGTTTTAAGCGTAGGTTATTCTCATCCAGTAGAAATGACTCCAGAAGCAGGACTTGAAGTTGAAGTACCTGTACCAACTAAAATCGTAATTAAAGGTATCGACAAGCAACGTGTTGGCGAATTTGCTGCTAACATCCGTGCTGTACGTGCTCCTGAGCCATATAAAGGTAAAGGTATTCGTTACGAAGGCGAAGTTGTTCGTCGTAAAGAAGGTAAAACTGCTAAGTAAACCCGTTAGGTGAAAGAAAGGAGTGACAAGAATGATCACTAAAGCTGCTAAAAATGCGACTCGTAAGAAAAGACATGCACGTGTACGTGCTAAACTTACTGGTACTGCAGAACGTCCACGTTTAAACGTGTACCGTTCTAACCAACATATTTACGCTCAAGTTATTGATGATGTAAATGGTGTAACATTAGTAAGTGCATCTACTCTTGATAAAGACCTTGCTCTTAACGGTACTAGCAATACTGAAGCTGCTACGAAAGTTGGAGAATCAGTTGCTAAGCGTGCTGTAGAGAAAGGCGTTAAAGAAGTAGTATTTGATCGCGGTGGTTACTTATACCATGGCCGTGTTAAAGCTCTAGCTGAAGCTGCTCGTGAGGCTGGATTACAATTTTAATGGTCAAAGGAGGGAAAATTGATGCAACGCATTGACCCAAGTAAATTAGAACTTGAAGAACGTGTAGTTACGATAAATCGTGTCGCGAAAGTTGTTAAGGGTGGTCGTCGTTTCCGCTTTGCTGCACTAGTTGTAGTTGGCGATAAAAACGGTCATGTTGGATTCGGTACTGGTAAAGCACAAGAGGTACCAGACGCAATCCGTAAAGCTATCGAAGACGCTAAGAAAAACCTAATCGCAGTACCATTAGTTGGTACAACAATTCCACATACAATCAACGGTCATTTTGGAGCTGGTGAAGTATTCTTAAAACCTGCTGCTGAGGGTACTGGTGTTATTGCTGGTGGACCTGTTCGTGCGGTACTAGAATTAGCTGGTGTACAAGATATTCTTTCGAAATCTCTTGGTACTAACACACCAATCAACATGATTCGCGCTACTGTGAACGGATTAAGCGAACTTAAGCGCGCTGAAGATGTTGCAAAATTACGCGGTAAATCTGTAGAAGAGCTACTAGGTTAAGGAGGGAAAACAAATGGCGAAAAAGTTAGAAATTACCCTCACTCGTAGTGTAATTGGTCGTCCACAAGATCAACGTGCGACGGTAGAAGCTTTAGGTCTTAAAAAGTTGAATTCAACTGTAGTTAAGGAAGAAACTCCTGCTATTCTTGGTATGATCAACAAAGTTTCTCACCTTATAACTGTAAAAGAAGCTTAAGGATAACTCATTAATATAAGGAGGTGCCTGGGAATGAAACTTCATGAATTAAAACCTGCAGAAGGTTCTCGTAAAGTACGTAACCGTGTCGGTCGTGGTATCGGTTCTGGTAACGGTAAAACTGCTGGTAGAGGTCATAAAGGACAAAACGCACGTTCTGGCGGCGGTGTTCGTCTTGGCTTCGAAGGTGGTCAAACTCCACTATTCCGTCGTTTACCAAAACGCGGCTTCACAAACATTAACCGTAAAGAGTTTACTATTGTAAACTTATCAACGTTAAATCGTTTTGAAGATGGTACAGAAGTAACACCTGAATTATTGCTGGAAACTGGCGTTATCAGCAAGTTAAACGACGGTGTTAAAATTCTTGCAAGCGGAGCAGTAGAGAAAAAATTAACTGTTAAAGCGCACAAGTTCTCTTCAAGTGCTAAAGAAGCAATTGAAGCAGCTGGCGGATCAGTTGAGGTGATCTAATGTTTCGTACAATCTCCAACTTTATGCGCGTTGCTGAGATAAGACGTAAAATATTATTCACTTTAGCCATGTTAGTCGTATTCAGGATTGGCACGTTTATCCCAGTGCCATTTACAAATGGAGACGTACTGAAAGCACAAGATCAATTAAATGCCTTAGGTATCCTAAATACATTTGGCGGTGGCGCCTTGAAGAACTTCTCCATCTTCGCGATGGGAATCATGCCGTATATTACAGCATCCATCATCGTGCAATTATTGCAGATGGATGTTGTTCCTAAATTTTCGGAATGGTCGAAGCAAGGCGAAATGGGCCGTCGTAAACTAACGCAATTCACGCGTTACTTTACAATTGTTCTTGCGTTTATTCAGGGGTTTGGTATGTCAATCGGTTTTAACGGTATGGTAGGTGGGCAATTAATTTTGAATCCAGGTTGGAGCACTTATTTATACATTGCTACGGTACTGACTGCTGGTACTGCATTTTTAATGTGGTTAGGTGAACAGATTACAGCTAAAGGTGTAGGTAATGGTATTTCCATTCTTATCTTTGGTGGTATTGCCGCAGCGATCCCAAGTGTTATATCTCAAGTGTATCAACAACAGTTTCAAAATATCGGAGATCAATTGTTCATGAGTATCGTTAAAGTTGCATTGATTTTACTAGCTGTGCTAGCAGTTATTGTTGGTGTTATTTTCATTCAACAGGCTGTTAGAAAGATCCCAATTCAATACGCGAAGCGTGTAACAGGAGGGAATGGGAATCATGCTGGAGCACAAAACACTCATTTACCACTTAAGGTAAATAGTGCGGGTGTTATTCCAGTCATTTTTGCTGTTTCATTCTTAATTACGCCTCCAACTATTGCACAGTTCTTCCCGAAACATGATGTGTCGCAGTGGATTATTGCAAACTTTAACTATTCTCACCCAGTGGGAATGATCATATATGTTGCGCTCATTGTAGCCTTCACATATTTCTATGCATTTGTTCAGGTTAATCCAGAGCAAATGTCAGAGAATCTAAACAAGCAAGGTGGATATGTTCCAGGTATTCGTCCGGGTAAGAATACAGAACAATATCTAACAAAAATCTTGTATCGTTTGACCTTTGTGGGATCAATTTTCCTAGCAGCGATTGCAATCTTACCAGTTATCTTTACGAAATTGGGAAATCTTCCTCCATCTGCACAGATTGGTGGAACGAGTATGTTAATCGTTGTCGGCGTTGCTTTAGAAACAATGAAGCAGCTAGAAAGCCAATTGGTAAAACGCCATTACAAAGGGTTTATCAAGCAGTGAGTAAGTGGGAAGAACTGTCTTCCCTACATGCTCATGTACTGAGGGGGAACAAGGATGAACTTGATTTTAATGGGGCTTCCTGGTGCTGGTAAAGGTACACAAGCCGAACAGATTGTTGCCAAGTATAACATCCCTCACATCTCAACAGGAGATATGTTCCGTGCAGCTATGAAGGCTGAAACTGAACTTGGTTTACAAGCAAAATCTTTTATTGATAAAGGTGCGCTTGTTCCAGATGAAGTTACAATTGGAATTGTTCGTGAACGTTTAAGCCAAGAAGACTGTATTAAAGGCTTCTTATTAGATGGTTTCCCACGAACTGTTGCACAAGCATCAGCTCTTGAAGAGATTATGAAAGATCTTGGCAAAAAAATCGACTATGTTTTAAACATTAATGTGGATTCAGGGTTGTTATTAACACGCCTTACAGGCCGTCGCATTTGTAAAGAATGCGGTGCGACTTACCACTTAGAATTCAATCCGCCAGCAAAAGCTGATGTGTGCGATAAATGTGGTGGCGAATTATATCAACGCTCTGATGACAATGAAGAAACTGTAGCAAATCGTTTAGATGTAAATATTAAGCAAACAAAACCTTTGCTTGATTTCTACGAGGAGCTTGGCTACTTACAAAGCATTAATGGTGAGCAAGGTATCAATAAAGTATTTGCTGATATCGATGTTCTCATCGGAGACTTAGCGTAATGATCATCTGCAAAACTCCTCGCGAGATAGAAATCATGCGAGAAGCTGGCAGGATCGTTGCTTTAACTCATCAAGAGTTGAAACAACATATTACTCCAGGAATTACAACGAAAGAGCTCGATCAAATAGCGGAAAAGACGATTCGAAAATATGGTGCTACGCCATCTTTTAAAGGATACAACGGATTTCCGGGGAGCATTTGTGCTTCTGTAAATGAAGAGCTTGTACACGGGATTCCAGGGAAGCGTAAGCTCGAAGAGGGCGATATCATCAGTATCGATATTGGTGCGAAATACAATGGGTACCATGGAGATTCTGCATGGACGTATCCAGTTGGAAACATTTCTGAATCTGTTCAAAAGCTACTTGATGTCACAGAAAAATCGTTGTATCTTGGTCTAGAACAAGTAAAACCAGGCGAAAGATTATCAAATATCTCGCATGTGGTTCAAACACATGCTGAAGAGAATGGGTTCTCGATCGTTAGGGAGTATGTTGGTCACGGAATCGGGCAAGACTTACATGAGGACCCTCAAATCCCGCACTATGGTCCACCAAATAGAGGCCCTAGATTAAAGCCGGGAATGGTCATCTGTGTTGAGCCGATGGTGAATCAAGGAAGACGATATGTAAAAACACTATCTGATGACTGGACAGTGGTAACGGTAGATGGTAAATGGTGTGCCCATTTTGAGCACACGATTGCTCTTACAGAAGCAGGATACGAAATCCTTACCACTTTATAAGTAGCTGGCTCTCCGGGATTTCAGAGCAGTGTAAAATGTTACTGATTTGAAGAAGGGAGAACTATTGAATGGCTAAAGATGATGTAATTGAAGTCGAAGGTACCGTTCTTGAAACGTTGCCAAATGCTATGTTCAAAGTAGAATTAGAGAATGGGCATGTCGTATTGGCTCACGTTTCTGGTAAAATCCGTATGAACTTCATTCGTATTTTACCAGGAGACAAAGTTACGGTAGAATTATCTCCGTACGATTTAAATCGTGGTCGTATTACGTACCGTTTTAAATAATATAGCACTCCGTAATCTTTAAGGAGGTTCGAGACATGAAAGTAAGACCGTCAGTTAAACCAATCTGCGAAAAATGTAAAGTTATTCGTAGACGTGGAAAAGTAATGGTTATTTGTGAAAACCCTAAACATAAACAAAAACAAGGTTAATCAGAAGGAGGTGCATTCAGAATGGCACGTATCGCAGGTGTAGATATTCCTCGTGACAAGCGCGTTGTTATTTCTTTAACTTACGTATTCGGCATTGGTCGCACAACTGCTGAAAAAATTATTACAGAAGCTGGTATTTCTTCGGAAACACGAGTTCGTGATTTATCGGAAGATGAATTAGGACGTATCCGTGATATCATCGATCGTATTAAAGTTGAGGGAGACCTTCGTCGTGAAGTATCTCTTAATATTAAACGTCTAATGGAGATCGGTTCTTACCGTGGTCTTCGTCACCGTCGTGGTTTACCAGTTCGTGGTCAAAACTCTAAAAACAATGCTCGTACACGTAAAGGTCCACGTCGTACAGTAGCAAATAAAAAGAAATAATAAGTAAAGGAGGTTGAACTAACAATGGCACGTAAAACAAACACTCGTAAAAAACGTGTGAAAAAGAATATTGAAGCTGGTATAGCTCATATTCGTTCTACTTTCAACAACACAATCGTAACACTTACAGATACTCATGGTAACGCACTTTCTTGGTCTAGTGCTGGTGCACTTGGTTTCCGTGGATCTCGTAAATCTACTCCATTCGCTGCGCAAATGGCTGCTGAAGCTGCTTCTAAAGTTGCAATGGAGCATGGTTTAAAAACTTTAGAGGTTACTGTTAAAGGTCCTGGTGCTGGTCGTGAAGCTGCAATTCGTGCTCTTCAAGCGGCAGGTCTAGAAGTAACAGCAATTAGAGATGTTACTCCAGTTCCTCATAATGGATGTCGTCCACCAAAACGTCGTCGTGTGTAATTTTTCTGTATAGAATTTTCCCTTTTGTCTATAATGGATATGATGCATTATCGAGAAATTTCGTACAGAAACATCGCTTGTTGTGCACAATCGGGAACTGCCTAAGGGGGACTTTCGGTTAAACAGAGGTTCTTCCTTTGTTTAACCGGGGTTTCGACGTTTTGAAGGAGGGTTTAGTTAATGATTGAAATCGAAAAACCGAAAATCGAAACGGTTGAACTTAACGAAGATGCTAAGTATGGCAAATTCGTGATTGAACCGCTTGAGCGTGGATATGGTACTACTTTGGGTAACTCCTTACGTCGTATTCTTTTATCCTCACTCCCTGGTGCCGCTGTAACTGCTATCCAAATCGATGGCGTTTTACACGAATTTTCAACAGTTGAGGGCGTAGTAGAAGACGTTACGACGATGATCTTAAACTTGAAAAAGTTAGCTCTTAAAATCTACTCTGAAGAAGAGAAGACGTTGGAAATCGATGTACAGGGCGAAGGTATTGTCACAGCTGCTGATATTACTCACGATAGTGATGTTGAAATCTTAAATCCAGATTTACACATTGCGACGTTAGCAAAAAATGCGCATTTCCGCATGCGTTTAACTGCAAAGCGTGGCCGTGGGTATACGCCAGCTGATGCAAATAAAAGCGAAGATCAACCAATAGGAGTAATTCCTATTGATTCTATTTATACTCCAGTATCACGTGTGACTTACCAAGTGGAAAAGACACGTGTCGGACAAGTGGCTAATTATGATAAGCTTACGCTTGATGTATGGACGGATGGAAGCATCGGGCCAAAAGAAGCTATCTCTTTAGGTGCCAAAATCTTAACTGAGCATTTAAATATCTTTGTTGGTTTAACTGACGAAGCACAAAATGCTGAGATTATGGTCGAGAAGGAAGAAGATCAAAAAGAAAAAGTTCTTGAGATGACTATCGAGGAACTAGATCTTTCTGTTCGTTCTTATAATTGCCTAAAACGTGCAGGAATTAATACTGTACAAGAGCTTGCGAACAAAACAGAAGAAGATATGATGAAAGTTCGTAACTTAGGACGTAAATCCTTAGAAGAAGTTAAACATAAACTTGAGGAATTAGGTTTGGGTTTACGTAAAGACGACTGAGGATTTAAACCCATCAACAAAGGAGGGAACTACGAATGGCATACAGAAAATTAGGCCGTACAAGTGCGCAACGTAAAGCTATGTTACGTGATTTAGCTACTGATTTAATTATCAACGAGCGCATCCAAACGACAGAAACTCGTGCAAAAGAACTTCGTTCTGTAGTGGAAAAAATGATCACTTTAGGTAAACGCGGAGATCTTCATGCTCGTCGTCAAGCAGCAGCTTTCATCCGTAATGAGGTTGCTAACGCTGAGACTGGTCAAGATGCACTTCAAAAATTATTCGCTGATGTAGCTCCACGCTATGCTGAGCGCCAAGGCGGATACACTCGTATTGCAAAAATTGGTCCACGTCGCGGAGACGCAGCACCAATGGTAATTATCGAGTTAGTATAATGATGATTAAAAGGGCAGGACAGTTCTTTTCAAGTAACTGGTCATGGCCCTTTTTTTTTAAGTATAAAAATAGGCTAACTTGACGAAAGAAAGGGTGCCTTGTATTGAAAAAAGAGAAACTTCGGACAGAAAATATATCATTTCAATATCCTGGGGCAGCCTCTTATGCATTAAAAGATGTTTCGTTTTCCTTATATGAAGGAGAATGGGTATCTGTTATTGGACAAAATGGTTCAGGGAAGTCTACACTTGCAAAATTATTGAATGGCTTATTTTTACCGGAATCAGGGAAAATTACTTTAAATGATACAATGATTTTATCAGAGGAAACAGTATGGGATGTTCGAAAGCAAATTGGCATGGTATTTCAAAATCCAGATAATCAATTTGTTGGAACGACAGTACAAGATGACGTTGTATTCGGCCTAGAGAACATCGGAATGCCAAGGGAGCAGATGATAGAAAGACTAGAACAAGCTCTGCAACTTGTCCGTATGGAAGATTTTTTAAATGAAGAACCCCATTCGTTATCTGGTGGACAAAAGCAGCGAGTCGCAATAGCAGGTGTTCTAGCACTTCAGCCATCTATTTTAATACTAGATGAAGCAACTTCAATGTTAGACCCTCAGGGGAGACGTGAAGTAGTAGAAACGGTCAGACAACTTGTTGATCAAAAAGGTATTACGGTGTTATCGATTACGCACGATTTAGAAGAG
Organism: Bacillus sp. RC51; assembly: GCF_044908115.1. Lineage (NCBI taxonomy): Bacteria > Bacillati > Bacillota > Bacilli > Caryophanales > Bacillaceae > Bacillus > Bacillus sp. RC51. The sequence continues at coordinate 49,257 of NZ_JBIYCW010000022.1, forward strand.
GCGGCACAGTCAGACCGTATTATTATTTTGAACAAGGGAGAAATATTAGAGGAAGGTACTCCAGAGCAAATTTTCAAATCCTCTCATATGCTCCAAGAGATTGGATTAGATGTACCTTTTTCGGTGAAAATAGCAGAATTATTAAAAAGAAATGAAATTCACTTGCAAAACACGCATCTTACAATGGAAAGCTTGGTGAACGAACTTTGGAGATTACATTCCAAAAAGTAGAACATCGTTATCAATATAAAACTCCATTTGAAAGACGCGCACTTTATGATGTAGACGTGTCGTTTCCAAGTGGGGGCTATTATGCCATTATCGGTCATACTGGTTCAGGTAAGTCGACGATGATTCAACATTTAAATGGTTTATTGCAGCCGACAAATGGTACGGTTCAAATTGGTGAACATTTAATTTCAGCAGGGAAGAAAGAGAAAAAGCTTAAGCCGCTACGAAAAAAAGTAGGGGTTGTCTTTCAGTTTCCAGAACATCAACTATTTGAAGAAACAGTTGAAAAGGACATTTGTTTTGGACCGACTAATTTTGGTGTATCTGAAGAAGAGGCAAAACAAAAGGCGAAAGATGCAATCCAGCTTGTTGGATTGGACATAGAGTTATTAGCACGTTCTCCGTTTGAATTAAGCGGTGGGCAAATGAGGCGTGTTGCAATAGCAGGCGTACTTGCGATGGAACCCGAAGTGCTTGTATTAGATGAACCTACAGCAGGGCTTGATCCAAAAGGACAGCACGAGCTCATGGAGATGTTTTACAATTTGCATAAGGAACAGGGGCTTACAGTCATTCTTGTTACCCATAATATGGAGGATGCCGCTAAGTATGCAGATCAAATAGTGGTCATGCATAAAGGAACGGTCTTTTTGCAAGGAAGAGCAGAGGAAGTATTTTCATATGCTGATGAATTAGAACAAATCGGTGTGGATCTTCCAATGTCTTTAAAGTATAAACGTGCAATTGAAGAGAAGTTTGGTATTTCAATTTCGAAGGCTACCTTATCTTTAGAGGATCTTACTCATGAAGTTGTACAGGTGTTACGAAAAGGTGGTCATGAATCATGCAGCAGTTGATTATTGGGAGATATATTCCAGGTCAGTCACTCATTCATCAACTTGATCCTCGTACGAAGCTGTTGATTGTCTTTTTATATGTATTTGTTGTTTTCTTAGCAAATAATGCGATTTCATATGGATTTTTATTTTTATATGCACTCATTGCTTTATTTTTTGCAAAAGTGCCGATTCGTTATGTACTTTCGGGCTTAAAACCAATTCTGTGGATTTTTCTTTTTACATTTTTCCTGCATATTTTTACAAATAAAGAAGGGGAAGTACTAGTCCAGCTTGGTTGGTTTTCGATACATGAAAAAGGATTAGAGCAAGGGATATACATTTCTATACGATTCTTCGTTATTATTTTAATGACGACATTATTAACGTTAACGACGACACCTATTGAAATTACAGATGGGTTGGAGACGTTATTAAAGCCGTTCAAGCGTATAAAAGTTCCTGTTCATGAAATCGCATTAATGATGTCAATTTCACTACGTTTTATCCCGACATTAATGGATGAAACGAGTAAAATTATGAAAGCACAAGCGTCACGTGGCATTGATTTCGCCGGGGGACCGATAAAAGATAGGATGAAAGCTATTATCTCACTACTCGTTCCATTATTTATCAGTGCTTTTAAGCGTGCAGAGGACTTAGCGATTGCGATGGAATCTCGTGGATATAAAAGTGGCGAAGGACGTACTAAATTTAGGCAACTACGCTGGAAAATAAGTGATACAGTAACAATTGTAAGCTTACTTTGTTTAGCTTGTATTTTGGCATGGGTGCGGTCGTAATGGAGAATAGAGAAATGGAAAGAATAAAATGTACAGTTGCATATGATGGCATTCATTTTTGTGGTTACCAAATTCAACCACAGCATCGGACTGTTCAACAAGAAATAGAGAAAGCATTGCAGAAGTTGCATAAAGGAGAACTTGTTCGTGTGCAGGCATCAGGCAGAACGGATTCTACCGTTCACGCCAAAGGACAAGTGATACACTTTGATACACCTTTGTCTCTTGAAGAGTGGCAATGGAGTAATGCTTTAAATACAATGTTGCCGGATGATATTATTATCAGGCAGGTAGAGAAGAAAACAGAAGAATTTCATGCACGTTACGGTGTCGAGAAAAAAGAATATCGCTATCGTGTATTATTATCAAAGACTGCGGATGTATTCCGTAGAAATTACGTATATCAATATCCATATCCACTCGAAATAAACTCTATAAGAAAAGCGATTCCTTATTTTATTGGAACGCATGACTTTACTTCTTTTTGTTCGGCAAAAACTGACAAAAAAGATAAAGTACGAACAATTTATGAAATCGAATTAATTGAGCAAGACGATGAATTAATTTTTCGCTTTGTAGGTAATGGATTTTTATATAATATGGTCAGAATTATTGTTGGTACGTTACTTAGCGTAGGTCAAGGAAAGCTTGATCCGGATAGTATTCCAGAGATTTTAGCGAAACAAAATCGCCAGTTTGCTGGAAAGATGGCTCCAGGTCATGGACTTTACTTATGGCAGGTAAACTATAACAACTAATCCTGGTGTAACATTTGCTTGACATTAGAAACTCAAAAGTATATCATAACATATGGTATTGTTTCTAAAACCACGATTAGCCCCGGAAGGAAATCGTGTTTAAGATAAACAATAGATTTTTTCTATGGAAAAGATAACGAGGAGGGAAACACATGCGTACGACTTTTATGGCAAAAGCTAACGAAGTTGAGCGTAAATGGTATGTGGTTGATGCTGAAGGTCAAACTTTAGGTCGCCTATCTACTGAAGTAGCATCCATTTTACGTGGTAAACACAAACCAACATTTACACCACACGTTGACACGGGTGATCATGTAATTATTATTAACGCTGAGAAAATTCATTTAACAGGTAATAAATTAAACGATAAAATTTACTACCGTCACACTAACCACCCAGGTGGACTTAAGCAAAGAACAGCTCTAGAAATGCGTACAAACTACCCTGTACAAATGTTAGAGCTTGCAATTAAAGGCATGCTTCCAAAAGGACGTTTAGGACGTCAAGTGTCTAAGAAATTAAACGTGTATGCTGGAGCAGAGCATCCACACCAAGCACAACAACCAGAAGTTTACGAACTTCGCGGATAATTAATTAAAGGAGGGCTTACTTTGGCACAGGTTCAATACTATGGCACTGGACGTCGTAAGAGTTCAGTAGCGCGCGTACGCCTAGTTCCAGGCGAAGGACGCGTTATTATTAACGGTCGTGATTTTGAAAACTATATCCCATTTGCTGCATTACGTGAAGTAGTGAAACAACCTCTAGTTGCAACAGAAACTTTAGGTAACTACAATGTACTTGTAAACGTAAATGGTGGTGGATACACTGGTCAAGCTGGTGCTATTCGTCACGGTATTTCTCGCGCTTTATTAAAAGCTGATCCAGAATACCGTCTAACATTAAAACGTGCGGGTCTATTAACTCGTGACGCACGTATGAAAGAGCGTAAAAAATACGGTCTTAAAGGCGCACGTCGTGCACCTCAGTTCTCAAAACGTTAATTTTTGCGAACTACAAACCCCAACCATTTTGGTTGGGGTTTTTTTATGTTTAATTCTTCTTTTGTAATTTTTTTAGCTTGGAATATTTTAGTGCTACCGCCTCGCGTATGCTTCTTCTTTAGAAGTTTAGACTAATACGTATTAGGGAGGTTTATAAGTACTATGAATGTCATTGTCAGCTTACAAGAAAAACAAAAAGAAAAGCAGTTAAAATACGAGCGGAAGATGCTGCGAGAATTATCATTAAAAACATTGCGTTTAAATATTCGTGATGCCTTTCAGATGCAAGAACTTCATCGTCAGTATGAAGATTATTGTATTGAACTAGGGATAGAATCTTATTTATTAGGAGCGAGATACAGTAAATTTGGTTATCATGGTGAATCATTCTTTGATGTGAAATATAGGGCTTTAGAAGAAGAACAACAATTAACTGAAACGTTATTTCAATTTTTAACGAGTATGACTATACGTGAAATTAAGTTGCAAGACGAGGAATTGCTTTTTGAATCTTGCCAGCAGTTTATCGGCTTGTGGTGGCAGGAAGGGTATGAAAAAGGCGAAAGAAGATATCGATTAAAGCTACACTAAGACAAGCATAAACTTTCCTCTTGTCCCATATAAGTAATTAGAGGGACTAGCTGGAGGAGGAAAGGTATGAAGAGAATTCGAATTATCTCTTTTGCGCTCGCTGCGGTTGTTTTGTTTTTTTTAGTTAAACAAGAATTTCAAATTACAAAATCGTGGCGAGCTTGGAATTTACCCTTATCAGGGAAAGTGATTGTACTAGATGCTGGGCATGGTGGGCCAGACGGAGGGGCTGTTGGTGGAAAGGATATTGTAGAAAAAGATATTACACTTGAGATTACAAAAAAGGTACAAGATTATTTACAAGAACAAGGTGCTTTAGTTATTTTAACGCGTGAAGGAGATTATGATCTAGCTAATAAAGATACAAAGTCATATAGTAGACGTAAAGCAGAGGATTTAAAAAAGCGTGTTGAGATCATTAATAAGCCTGATGTAGACTTTTTTGCGAGCATTCATTTAAATGCCCTAACTAGTAGTGGATCTAAGGGCGCACAAACGTTCTACTATCGTTCTTCGATTGAAAATGAACGGGCTGCGAAATTTATACAAGCTGAATTGAGAACAAGCTTAGAAAATACGAATCGTTCTGCTAAAACAATTCCTCACGTGTATTTATTGAAGTATGCCAAAACACCAGGTGCTTTAATTGAGGCTGGCTTTTTATCGAATGTGAATGAAAGATATATGTTAAATTCGGAGAAATACCAACAAAAAGTAGCTGCTGCAATATATCGTGGTATATTACGTTATTTTACGGAAAAAGGAAATCCTCCAGAATAAGGAGGATTTTTTCGAGTTTCTCTCGTTAACGAAGTTTTCCGAAAATATGTTATACTGGAAATGTAAACGCATTTATTTCAAAAATAAAGAGAGATAAATTTAATTAACATTACGTTATTTTTTATACAGGGGGCTGGGCTAATTATGGTAACAAAAGAGCAGGTAGTGGAAGCATTGGAAGGGATTGTAGATCCGTTTATACATAAAACGTTAAAAGAAACAAATGCAATTAAAGAGGTGACAGTCAAGCCTGAGAAGGAACATGTAAGTGTTAAAATTGCAATTGTAAAGACGGGTACAGCGGAACAAATGCAGTTGCAGTCTGGAATTGTAAAGTTAGTAAAAGAACTTGGAGCAACAACAGTTGGACTTCGTTTTGCAGAATTTACAGAAGAGGAATTAGCTCAGTTTGCACCACCGCAAGAGGAAGAGAAAAGTGAATCCTTATTATCACCGAACTCAAATACAACATTTTTAGCAGTGGCAAGTGGAAAAGGTGGAGTAGGGAAATCAACTGTTTCTGTTAACCTTGCAATTGCTTTAGCTCGTTTAGGCAAAAAGGTTGGTATCATTGACGCGGATATTTACGGTTTTAGTGTACCGGATATGATGGGTATAGAAAAACGTCCAATCGTAAGAGGTGATAAGATAATACCAGTGGAGCGTCTAGGCGTGAAAGTAATCTCAATGGGATTCTTTGTAGAAGATAACGCACCTGTTATTTGGAGAGGACCGATGCTTGGGAAAATGTTAAATCACTTTTTCACAGAAGTAGAGTGGGGTGATTTAGATTACTTAGTATTGGACCTACCACCAGGTACGGGTGATGTTGCTTTAGATGTACATTCGATGTTGCCGGCTTGTAAAGAGATTATTGTAACAACGCCGCATCCAACAGCGGCATTTGTAGCAGCGCGCGCTGGAGCCATGGCTTTACGTACAGAACATAGTATTCTTGGTGTTGTTGAAAATATGGCGTATTTTGAAAGTAAAGCAACTGGTGAAAAAGAGTATGTGTTTGGAAGAGGTGGAGGAGATAAATTGGCTACGGAACTCCAAACGGATGTACTTGGCCGAATTCCACTTCAACAACCTGATTGGAATAAAGAGGACTTTGCGCCGTCAGTATATGAAGATACACATACAACGGGTCTCATTTATCGTACGATAGCTGAGACAGTTATTGATAAAACAGCTGTCGCGCAAAAATAAAGTAGTAATGAGTGGACAATATATACATTGTCCACTCATTACTATAATTTTTATTATTGTTCTTTGTTCCCATCTTGGGAACCGCCTTCACCACCTGCGCCTTTCTTATCAGATCCACCTTTTTCGGCTTTTTGTACACCTTTACTAATGATGTCAATCATCTTAGCTTGGAAGAGTGGACTTTCGGCAGTTTCGGTTAGTACTTGCTGTAAATATTGACGATATTCTTTACTCTTCATTGTTTGTAACATAATTTTCTCTACTTCAGGATTTTTCATAATTTCTATAACACCTGATTGGTATTCAGGATCTTTTAGTAAAGTTTTCATTAAGTTTGTTTGTTCTTTTCCCATACTTTTAGCAAATTTCGATGAGAACTCAGGGTCTTTAAAGAGCTTTTCCCAGAATTGTTGCCCTTTTTCAGATACCAGTGCATCTTCAATCGTTTTCTTTACTACTGTTTCATCTAGTATGAGTGCTTGTTTCATTTTTTCATCAGTTAATACATCTTGGATCGCTTTTTTTCCTTGATCGGTTTTTAAAATATCAACAATCATTTTTTTTGTTTGATCATAATCAAGTTCGGATTTTGCTTCTTTTTCTTGTGCACATGCCGCTAGTGCTATAAATAGAAAAGAAGAAATCAAAACGAGCAGCATCCGTTTCATAAGTTGGAGCTCCTTTCAGCAAAGTTCTCTTTTTTTAATATAAATCTCTTTAAGGAATTTATACATTAACATGACTAGCTTTTTGAAATTGTCATTGTTACAATTTAATTAGAAATATAAGAATAATGGGGGATGTGTTGTGAATAGCCGCAAGTGGGTACGACTATTTTTTACGACGTTGTTTCTTGGTGGGATTAGCACAGTCTTTATTGGTTTTGTTTTAGAGTGGGACAAGTACGCTAAATTTTTTCAAAATTTCGACGGAAAAGAGATTTTAGCAATTTCCTTTTGGTTGATGGGCGTAGGATTTATTTTTAGTGTTATAAGTCAAATGGGGTTCTTTGCGTATTTAACGATCCATCGTTTTGGATTAGGGATGTTTCGGTCATCTTCTTTATGGAATACAGTGCAACTGTTCTTTATTGCGTTCGTATTGTTTGATTTCGTTTATTTAAGGTCAGTACTTATTGCAAATGGGGAAGTTTCATTAGGGAATAACATACTTGTTGCTGGGATGTTATTTGTGTTTGGGGCAATTGTCGCTTATATAAAGAGTAAAGAAACGAATAAAAAAGCATTTGTTCCCGCTCTGTTCTTTATGGTCGTTGTAACAATTCTTGAATGGGTACCAGCGCTCCGGATTAATGATACAGATTGGTTATATTTAATGGTGATACCACTTCTATTATGTAATTCATATCAGTTACTTGTATTGCATCGTTTAATTGGACAAAAGAGTAAGTCAGCTTAATGAGGAGAGTGGATTTTTAATTATCCAGATTCTTATCGTCTGTAAATGCTAGCATAAAAAAGCTCTGCTATTTTAATAAAAGATAGCAGAGCTTTTTATGTGTGAAGAACCGTGTAGAAAGGAACTACTTAATATCTTCACTTTTTGTACTTGTGTTGGAAATAAGTTGTGATACAGATGTTTGTTCATATCCGTCGCTCTTTAATTTTTGTAAGAGTAATGGTAAAGCCTTATTTGTTTGAAGGGCAGAATCAGAAGCATGTAATAAGACGATATCTCCACCCTTTAAATTGCTAGAGACTGTGGAAATGATTTTATTTACGCCGGGATTTTTCCAGTCATTTGAATTGTTACTCCAATGAACGATGGTGTATCCGAGTGATTCCGCTATTTTAAGAGTTGTTTTGTTAAAATCGCCACTAGGTGGACGTAATAGCTTGACTTGTTTTACGCCAAGTTTCGTAAAAACATCTTGTGCCCGCAAAAGATCTCGTCGTATTTCATTTGCTTCTAGTGAATTGTAGGATGTGTAATTATAGCCCATACTACCAATCTCATGTCCATCTTTCATGATGCGTTCGACAATATCAGGGTGTCTTTCAGCCCATGCAGCAGAGAGAAAGAAGGTTGCATTCTTAATTTCTCTTTCTTTGAGTGTATTAAGGATTGGAATAGCTTTTTTGTCCCCCCAACTAATGTCAAACGTGAATGCAACTTGTTTTTTTGCAGTGTCCCCTTTGTAAATCACTTTAGGGCCAGTAGCAGTTGAAAAAGCAGATTCATGTGAATATGTTTTTAAAAAGAGTAGCCATGCTGTAAATAAGGAAAGTACGATTATTAAGCTAATGTGTTTAAATGTTCTTTTACTCGTAATAAAAAAGAAAAACATAATATTACGCCCCTTTGTCCAATCCTTTTCAGTTACATATATGCTTTAAATTAAAAAAAGAGAACAAGGGATTAATATCGTAAGTGGTGGATATAATGAGTGATAGAATTTTGTTTTTTGATGATACATTATTGATAATTGAAAATGAGTGGGGCGTTTATAGGTACACGTAAGGAGTTATTGGGGTGATAATTTGCTTGGGATTATGTTGACGAAGGAAGAGAAAAAAGAAATGGAATACATACTGAAGAGAGAGTTAGAGGAACTTTTATTTGATTTTGAAGACGAGCGTATACATAGCGTTGTAAAAAAGGCGATGGAAGAAAGGTATAAAATCATTTTTTGTTTATTTCGGAGAGTTGCTAATAGGGAAGAATGTATTCGTTATGTAAGAAAAAGAATTTTTTATTAAAAAGTATTGACGTTAAGAATAAGTATATGATAAATTAATAAACGTCGCTGATGCAGAAACGCAGAAAACGGCAAAAAAGAAATTGAAAAACTTAGTTGACATCGAAAAATGAAGATGTTAACATAAGGAAGTCGCAAATGAGCGACCAAGTAGTTCTTTGAAAACTGAACGAAACAAACAACGTGAACGTCAATTTTTATTTTTAGATGCTAGACAAACTAACTTTATTGGAGAGTTTGATC
>NZ_JBIYCW010000023.1:0-50898 GCF_044908115.1 Bacillus sp. RC51
ATTATTATTATATAACAATTAAACAGTTATAGGTAGAAAAAAAGACACCCTAAGGTGCCTTTCTCCGACTTGAACCACTTTAATTTTAATAATATGTATTGGATTTCCATCCAAATATTATTTTAGGGGTCACCATATCATTCTGGGAAAATTGTACGCTAAGAGATTTATAAAGGTCGTTGGTACTTAATATACGTTTATAAATATTTCGTTACATGTTTATAAACATGACAAACCTTGATTTCATAAGGAGTAAAGTTTCTTCCTTAAAGGTATAACTTTATAAACAGGTGGTTTTTGAAACGAGAAAATGTATAACTTAAGTGAATTTGAAAGTAAACTAATGGCTAAAAGTTTACATTGGAGTTTTGAATCATTTTATAACTAATTTTGTAATAAATTTCTCAATATAGATATACTTGTTAATTATGGTTATAATATTCAAAATTAACAAGAAATAAATTATAATAAAAATGTGATGGTTATTCCCTTTGTTTACTCCTTGTGCTAAAGATAAGATTGTGTTCCCGATCTTATCTTTTTTCTTTGTAGATTTTTGATACAAAAAAAGAATCCTTATAACAAGGATTCTGCAACAGGAAATAACAAAATATAAAAGATTGTATCTCTGGTGCACAAGATAATTGAGATAGAAGAGAATTTACATTATATCTTTGTAAGAGATATTTTGCGTATTGAGTATTCTGAATAAACTTTTCATACATAAATTAAAACTCCATAATAATAATCTTTTTTTATATCTCTTTACAGAAAAATATATAAATTTAGTTCTTATTATAATGGTAATCCTTTGGCTACTCTATTTTGATACTCTTTAAGGGGTAGTGTAATAGATTTATTTGGTGCATCTATTGGAGTTGCTTTAACATATATCTCAGAATAATGACCACCTTCACCGCTAAACTCAGATTGAATATCTACTACTGGTATTTGTATATTTTTATTATCTGGTTGTACATAAGATTCAAAGTTTAAATATGATGGTGTTGGTTTTGAACCATTCGTAAGTAAAGAATACACTTTTGAATTGTAAAAATTAGGACGTGATTCCTGCCACGTCCATCCATATCCATTTTGATCATAGTAGGATAGTTTCGGAACATGAACTTTTGATTCCGTTTTAAATGTTCCTGAGAAATTAGCGGCTTTCACTATACCAAAATATGTTGTGGTATAACCAGCCTTACAAATTACAGGCTGTGATTTAAATATAATTTGTTCTTCATGAGTAGATGTGTTAGAACTTGTATGAGTATAATTAAATTCAGATGAAAGTGTGATCTCTTGACCGCCTTCAGCAACAAAAGGAATTTTAACTGCTAACGTTGATTTTGAAGATACTCCTAATTTAGCCCCTTCTTGGTTTGAATAGGTAAAAGACTCTGTTGTTTTGATACTTTTTTCAGGAGAATACCATGTTTGATCTACTAATCCATCATTTTTGTATGATAGTAGTTCTATTTGTTGTGTAGGTCCCCAACTATCAAAATGTGCTGTTATATCTAAGTTATTAACATCAGTATGATATTCGGGCTTAGATACATATTTAGTTGCAGTATTTGGATTAGCTGCAGTACCTTCTGGAGTCATTCTATCTTTTATATCTTGTATAAACTTATCTTCATTATAAACATTATCACTCTTTGTATTAACATTTAATATTGTACTTTTTGTAGCATCTGCAAAAGAAGTAGTAGGCATACTTACTACTCCTATACTTAACATACATGCGAATGGCATCATTACAGCCATTTTTTTATATGATTTCATCAATATTCCACCTCTCTTAATAGATTTAGCATTATGCTATTAATATATCTAATTGACAGAAAATACTCAACATTCCATTTAATTAGTCGCTATCGGATAAAATTAACTAGTTTTTTACGTTTTATTACATATATGCATCTAGAAATATGTTAATTTTTTTTGTTAATGTCATATTTAAGATAAAAAGATATATAGAAATTAAGAAATCTACTGTTAATTGTCATAAATTCTACAATGTTTTTAAATGTGTTTATCTTTCTGGCGTACCGCCAGCATTTCGGAAAAAAACCACGCTAAGCCAAAAATACAATAAGCTGTCCATATAGACAGCTTATTTACATAATTATCGAAAACGGAAGTAAATAATTCAAATATATTTCTCGATAGTTTAACATCTTCTTTTCAATTACAATTTATGTTGATTTGGTGATAAACTATGATTTTATTAAACAAAATAAGGGGAATTAAAATATGAACCTATTTGCTTACATAGTTGGTATATTTTTAATTATTATTGGTGGTTATAATATTTATAAAAGTCTTTGTTTCAGATTTTCCAAATATGGTACAACTATAAAAACAATGGTTATACCATTTTGGGTTATTCAACTTGGGGGATCTTTACTACTTATAAGTTTAGGAATGTTTCTAATAATGATTTAAAAAAAGCTAATTCTATATAAATTAGCTTTTTTAGTTTATGTAAAATTCAAAAGTGAAAATCAATGTATACCGTATTCACGTGAGGTTAACATAACGTCTCATTATCGGTAGCAGGACTCGAAGCATTACGTTGGACAATTGAAGAAAAAGAGAAATTAACAAAAGCTGATTTATTACAAATATATAGTAAAAGATGGTTAAGGAAACATGGATTATCCACACCTTTACAAAGGTTTTGGAGATGAAATATAAATTTAATGTTGCAAGATCTATATGAGGTCTCGATACCCAAATGACATAAATCCTATATTAGGGGTCGCTATATTTTATGAGATAATACTTTCAAAATTTTAAGAGAACAGGAGTCAAAATTGACTCCTGTTCTCTTTTGTTAATTATTAAGAAGACACTATTCTTACATAGCAATTGTGGAAATAGCTTGCTTGTAGACTAGTTGTTGTTTACTCTGAACCATCATAAGAACGGTAAATTTATCCGTTGCAAGGATCTGCCCACGCACTGGAACGCCATTCTTTAAAAATACAGTAACTTCCCCTTTTTTCTCTTTCAATTGTTCATACATATCTTCTTGTAAATTAAACATGAAATGCGCCCCCTGGTTTGTTTGGATTTACTTTTCTTCTAATACCTGCTGCTTTTCACTGTTGGATATTTGTGATTCCCATTCGCTTTCTATTTTTCTAAACCATTTTCCTATTTTGCTTAGATAATATCTTTTTACTTCGCCATTAGGAATCCAAATTTCACGTTCCTGTATTTGATTCATCACTTCATGAAGAATCTCATCATGTTCATACTTTCTAGGTTTTCTATAATGTATTTTTACAAACTGTGTATATTCTCTACGTAACCAATTAGAAATATGTTGTCTTTGTCTTTGCTTGAGATGTGACCATTTTTTATTTGTTTGAAGGATTTTTCCATTTACTTTTATGTGGTTTTCCATCGACACTCCTCCCCTTTTACTAGCAAAACGAATATATAACTATCGTATCACATTTAAATTGAAATACTGCTCTAGGTACATATTTCGCAAGAAATCTATCCAAAACACACAATACAGTTTCCATTAAGGCGTCACCATATCAAAAAAGAAAATTGTACGTTAAGGAAGCTTTTTACATGAAAAAGATTATTCTTTTTATAATATTTTTCTTTATCCTAACTAGAAATTATTTATCAATATCTATCTAGGAAGAAATTTGGAGGTATTTGTAAAAAGAAAAAGAATGTTTATAATTGCTAGATAAAAAAATTAAAAATGTAGGAGGATGTTAAAATGGAAAAAACAATGATGGTAGGTACAACAAATATGATGATGTCTATGGAAAAAATGATGTGTGAAATGAAGTGTATGAAGATGATGATGAACAACATGATGCAAATGAATGTAAACATGGATAAAGCTATGATGAATACAATGCATGAATGTGATGAAATGATGACTTCTACTATGTCTATGATGAAAGCTATGAAAGAGAAATGCTGTTAAAAGATATTGGTATTTCATTCCGTATGGCACATAGTTTTCTATATGGTTTTTAGCTGTCATATATGAATGTACATTTGCATTTTATTTCTTAGAAGACGGTTCAATATTGACCGTCTTTTTCGGTTGTTTTCCCTATGCCAATCACAGAGGGAAATAAATATGAGGTAACTTACAATGGCCGTGTGATTAGTACTTTTGTTGTCCGAGGACATTAATTAATCAAAAAGAACTGAAGTCAAAATTGACTTCAGTTCTTTTTCTGGAACCTTATAATCCATTTTTTATTTGATTCGACCATATCCTGCAATATATTTACTCCAATACGTACTATCTAAGCTAGCTTCACCTACTCCGGAATTACTAGCACTATAAAACTTGTTATTACCAATATACATACCAACATGAGTAATACCTGATTTGCCCGCGACCGTTCCTTTAAAGAAAACTAAATCTCCTGGTTGAAGAGCCTTTTTTTCAACGCGTGTTGTTTTATTATATTGATCTTGTGATGTACGCGGTAATTTAATCCCTTGTGTTCCATATCCCCATTGCATTAATCCCGAACAATCAAATCCAGTTTTAGGACTATTTCCACCATATTTATATGGTTTACCTTCATATTTTTTCATCTCTGCATAGACTTTGCTAAATTGGCTCGCAGTTAATATAAATATTATAATTCATTCTTCCGTACTTACAGTATAAGGCTAACTCATAACAAAAAATCCCGTATACAATTATTAGTATTGGATTTGTTACTAATGACAGGAGTATCTTTTTGCATTTTCCTTAAATATAGAAATCACTCCTAATTACATGAATTACTGATATTAAGTATATCTTAAATTCCAATTCACCTAGTATATATACGTCTTTATGATAGCTGAGCAACAGACTTTATTCTGTATGTGCCATAATATTTTTTAACAACTTTATTAATATTATCAAATTCAATTCCTGCGTTTTTGGCGATTAGCTTCCTACAGTGAAGCTTGGTTTTTTTTGCTGTCCTTTTTTGCAGTTGCTTTCTTAATACGTAGGCTGAAAGCTCACGCACAACTGCTCTGGCAATTTCTTTTAAAAGTTCAAACAATAATTCCTTGTTATATTACCTCCTTTTCTTCCGAATGGAAAGAAGGGAGAAATAATAAGTTAAAGAAAGCAATAGGTGTTTTTACTGAGACACATTGATTACTCTTATTACTCATTACAACAAAGTTTATTCAACTGAATATATTATGTTTTTTATAAAATAATACAAACCCTGATACAATATGACTACACTGTATCAGGGTTAATTTTTGATGTTGCACTATCCTCTAATACATATGATAACTATAGTTATCATATGATGGAGATTAGTTAGGCCAAGACCCTGTCCACGTATTGTGCGCACTTTTGGAATGGTGGTCTACTAACCATTAACAGCCGCGAATTGGCTGTTATACAGATTGGCGTAGTAGCCGCTGCGCTCCAGCAGCTGCTCATGACTGCCGCTCTCGACGACATCCCCGTCCTTCATGTAGAGGATCATATCTGCCTCACGGATTGTCGACAAACGGTGGGCGATAACGAAGCTCGTTCTGCGTTCCATCATCTTCAGGAACGCCGCCTGGATACGAATCTCCGTAAGCGTATCAATGCTGCTCGTTGCTTCGTCGAGAATTAGCATAGGCGGATTAACCAACATAACCCGAGCGATCGTCAATAGCTGTTTCTGTCCCTGGGATAGGCTGTCACCGGAGCCATTGATTATTGTATTATAGCCCTGCGGCAGCCGCTTGATGAAGCTGTGGGCGTTAGCTGCCTTAGCGGCAGCAATAACCTCCTCCTGGCTAGCATTCGGTTTCCCGTAGGCGATATTGTCATGAATTGTCCCGCCAAACAGCCAAGTATCCTGTAGCACCATCCCAAAGGTATGGCGTAAGCTGTCACGGTCCATATCGTTAATGTTAATACCATCTATCGCAATCTCGCCGGCATTAACATCATAGAATCGCATTAACAGATTCACTAACGTTGTCTTGCCAGCACCCGTCTGTCCCACGATTGCGACACGTGTTCCTGGTTCGACAACTAGGTTCAAATCGGTAATAAGGGGGCGGTCAGGCTGGTAAGCGAACTTCACATGATGGAATGTAATCGTCCCCTGCTTAGCTGGGATATGAACTGCATCTTCAACGTCCGGTGACTCCGCCGATTTATCAAGTACCTGGAAGATACGTTGTGCAGAGGCCGTAGCTGATTGCAACTGTGTAATTATTCCGGTAATCTCGTTGAACGGTTTAGCGAACAGATTGGCATAAATCAGGAAGCTCGATAGTCCCCCGACCGATATTCTAGACATAATGACCATAATACTCCCAATTAAGGCGATGATTGAGAAGGTAACATTGTTCACGAAACGGGTGGATGGATTTGACAGAGAGCTGACGAATTGTGATTTTACCCCGGTGTGATACAATTCATCATTTCGCGCTGTAAACTCCGCAAAAGAGTGGTCTTCATAACGGAAGGCCTGAACAACCTTCTGCCCGCCGATCATCTCCTCGACATAGCCATTCAGCCCACCCAATATACGGGCCTGATCACGAAATAACTGCTGAGAGCGCATCGTGATGAACCGCGCTACGAAGAAAGTCACTGGTGCAGATAACAGCACGACGATGGTCATGAGCGGATTCGTATACAACATGAACGCGATCGCCCCGATGATTGTAACAACACCGGTTAATAATGTGGAGAATCCCTGCAGCAACCCGTCCGATATGGCATCCATATCGTTTACGAATCGGCTGATGCTGTCCCCTTGCGGATGATTATCATGATATTTCAGTGGCAGTACATTCAGCCTGTCGAACATTTCGCTGCGCAAATCATTTACTGTTTGATTAGCAAGTCGATTCGTAAGATATGTCAACAGCCAACCGAACAAGCCTCCGATGAGATACACCAGACTAAGCTGTATAAGCAGTCTGAATATGTCCGCGAACTCAACAGCACCCTTGCCGACCATATGGTCGATCGTAATCCCAATCATAAATGGACCGATCAAGCTGGAGGCTACGCTAATAATCGCACTAATGAAGGCCCAGATTGTATACCTTTTATATTTTCCTGTATAAATTAGTAGTCTTCCCCATGTTTGCTTCATGTTCATTGTTGTCCTACCTCCTCATTAGCGAACTGTGAGCGGCAAATATCTTGATAGACACTACAATCTCGCTTGAGTTCAGCATTGGTGCCGATGCCAGCAATCCGTCCGTCTTCGATGACGATGATTTTATCCGCCTGCTGCACGGTGCTAACCCGCTGCGAGACGATGAATACCGTAATTCCCTGGCTGTTTTCCCGGATCGACCTTCTTAACGCCACATCTGTGGCAAAATCAAGTGCACTCGAAGAATCATCAAGGATGAGAATATCGGGACTGGCGACAATTGCCCTGGCGATTGTTAAGCGCTGCTTCTGCCCACCCGACAAATTAAGTCCGCCCCTTGACACCAGAGTGTTATAGCCTTCTGGCATTTTCGTTATGAATTCATCGGCCTGGGCAATGATAGCTGCCCGTTTGACTTCTTGATCCGAAGCTAATTCGTTACCCCAGCGGATATTATCGGCAATCGTCCCTGTGAAGAGCAGTGCCTTCTGCGGAACGATCCCGATTTCGCCGCGTAGCTCATGTAGACTATAATCCCTTACATCAATTCCGTTGACGAGTATTTGTCCGGAGGTAGCGTCATAAAATCTCGGAATCAAGTTCACAAATGTAGATTTGCCTGAACCAGTACCACCGATAATTCCCACAGTCTCGCCACGTTTTATCTCCACCGATATATCTGTCAGTGCCGGTTCACTCGTTGTACTATATCCGAAGGAAACATGATTAAATGTAACAGCAGGACCATCCTTCTTGTCTTCTATTTTCGCTGCAGACTGTTTTTGCTCCTCAGGCACAAGGTCAGCGATGGAAGGAACGGTTTCGAACACCTCATTGATCCGTGATGCTGAGGACGCTGCCTTGGTAAAAATAATAATCAGATTCGACACGACAATCAAAGCGAGCAAAATTTGCGTTACGTAGTTAATAAAGGCGATGATCTCGCCAGAAGATAATGTCCCCGCATTAATATGGAAACCACCAATCCATAGAATAGCGATAATTACTCCGTTGACAACAACCGTCGTTGCCGGATTAAGCAGCGCAGACACCCGCCCTACTCGGATTGCAGTGGCCGTAATGTCGTCGGAAGCCTCGCTAAATCTCACCTTCTCTGCCTGTCTCTTGGCGAACGCACGGATGACGCGAACTCCCGTCAAATTTTCGCTCAATACTAGTGCGATTCTGTCCAACTTTTTCTGGTATAACCGATACATAGGTGCTGTTTTGGTAATTATTAAATATAGAATAATAGCAAACACTGGTGTCGCCGCAATCAGAACAAGCGATAGTCTAAAATCAAGCAGCATCGACATAATGATTGCACCAATGCAAATGAACGGGGCACGAATCACAAGCCGAATCAGCATCGCTACTGCAATCTGGAGCTGATTGACATCATTTGTGATACGGTTGATCAATGATGGTGTCCCAAAGCGGTCAATCTCAGTATAAGACAGCGTCGAGATATGCCGGAACAGCGTATTACGCAGTGTTGTACCGAACCCCTGTGATGCCCGGGCTGCATAATATTGACAAATCAGCGAGCTACCGAACCCCATTATCGACATGACGACCATTAAACCACCCATCTTCCATACATAAGCGATATCATGCCTGCCTATTCCATGGTTGACAATCAGGGCCACAATCGTCGGCAGAAGAAGCTCGAAAATTGCTTCCACCAGCTTAAAGAAAGGGCCAAGAATACTTTCCTTCTTATAAGGTTTTAAAAATGTTGTGAGTCTAAACAAAGTATCATCCCCATCATAATTGTCATAAGGTCGCTTTTGATTATGAAGTGATTTCGATATCGAATCTTGAATTCACCTGGGCATTCCTGCGCTCACGTACAAACTATGTACGCTCCGCTCCTCATGGCCTAGCTTCATCCAAATTTCTCAGTACTAAAAAGCGGCCATTCTGAAATTGGACTAAAATATTTAATTTAATGCAATTCAAAAGGTTTGACGAATTTTATTTACCGGATATGATTAAAAAATAACATAACATCTTCCATATTAATAATATTTGATTAGTATCTAATCTATATGAAATTAATATGGCAATTCAAAAGGAGAACCTTATGGACATTAGGCAATTGAAATACTTCCTGATGATTGCGGAAGAAGGCCAGATTACCTCGGCCGCCAAAAAACTGCAAATGGCTCAACCCCCGCTCAGCCAGCAGCTTAAGCTGTTGGAGGAGGAGCTTGGCGTAAAGCTGGTAGAGCGCGGTGCACGCAGTATCCGACTCACGGACGCCGGGGAGATGCTGCGCCGCAGAGCGCAGCAAATTGTAGATTTAACAGATTCGACGTCAAGAGAGGTCAGTGACTTTGCCAAAGGATTGAAGGGAACATTGGCAATTGGAACGGTTTCCTCCTCTGGAGCAACGTTATTAAAGGATAGATTATCCGAATTTCACAAAGCTTACACCGGGATCAAATTTGAAATCCATGAGGGAAACACGTTCAGGGTCATTGAATTGCTACAGAGTGGGGTCATCGAACTGGGAATCGTCAGAACTCCCTTTCATAATGCGGGGATGGGATACAAATGTGCGGAAAACGAGCCGATGATCGCCGTGATGACCCCGGAGCTGGATTGGAGCAGCGGGCAGGATGCAATCCGAATCGAAGAGCTGCACGAGCGCCCTCTGGTCATTTACCGCCGATTCGAACAGCTGATTCGCGAGACTTGTCAGAAAGCCGGCTTCGAGCCAAACCTATTCTGTAAAAATGATGATGCACGTACCACCCTATTATGGGCCAATGCCGGCCTCGGAATCGGAATTATCCCGAAATCCGCGTTTGAGCTGGCGAACCACAGTAGTCTGATCTATAAGGAAATCGACAGTCCTTCCCTCCAGACCAGGATCGCGGCAATCTGGATTAAGGACCGTTACATGTCCTCATTGGCCAGAAAGTTCTTGGAAAATTTCAGTAAGGAATAATAAAAGAAAGGAGTGAACAGTCGGTTCACTCCTTCTCTCTCCAAATCTTTGAGGGCTTTTTTGATCTTTTCATGAGGAAAGATCAGGCGCCTCTGATTATTTATTTATAACTATTTTTTAATTAAAAAGGCAGTAGCTGCAAACTGGGCGTGTGATTTGATATTGCAAAGCTCTCTGGCATCAATTTTCTCATCATCTACCATTTTAAAAACAACAACAAATCACTTTACTTTATCAATAGCCAACTTCTAAACTTTCAATACTTGTAGTAAATTCCCCGCCAAACAGCTTTTCTAAAAATAAATGACAGCTACCGAAAGTGAGTCACAGATTGAATTACAAAAAAGAACCAGCTCTTATAGCTGGTTTAATTGTGCCAATCATGAATATGAAATAAGGATTTCTAAGTCTTAAAGATAATTTGAATCTGCCAACGAATGGAATAAAAATCATGTATTTGTACCATTTTTAATAATTTATAAATTCGTTGAAATGTTCGCATCAAATTCATCTGATTTTTTAGTATCTATTTTTTCCCCATCTATTGTCACTCTTATTTCTTGTTTTTGGTTTGCTGTTACCATCCAAGCATTCGGTAAATAACGATCTTCATGGGATAATGTAGAAGGTGAATTTATAACCTTTCCTCCTAAATATAGCGTAGCAGAAGAACCTCCATCCATAGCCATTGCATTTATTGCTCCTTTTTCATATAGAATATCTTGACACTCTTTTAACGTAGCTCCTATGCTATGTGTCTGCCTACCGTCAATCACTAGAAACATTATTGTGCCATCTTCTTTTTGTGCCATAATACTTCGCGGAGCAGAGCCCCAACCACCGTCTCCTTCTGTAATCATTTTTTCTCCATTAACAATTAACTGTGGCATAAATCCTGCTGCTGAAACGACTTGTTTATCCAAAAGTTGTTGGGTAGAATAATTCCCTGTTATCATTTGTCCAAACTTTGTTAAGCCCGTAATAATTGTAGGGGTATTTTTATCTATATTTGTATCAATTTCTTTCCCATTTTCTATTACTATTCCAGTTGCAATATTTCCTCCACCCCTTCCTGTTTCATCAGCAAATCCACTTGCATTCACTGCAACAAGTGCATGATTACGTTTTGCCATTACACTAATTTTTTCTCCCCTGTTAGCTCCTTGTGTTCCTTGATGGCTAACAAGTTTAACATTGAAGGGATTGCTAATGGTAATTAACTTCCCTTCGAAAAGAAAACGACTATCTTTATTACTTTTAATTGTTTCTACATCAATTTCTAATGGCTGATTTTTTAATTCTTCTAATCTTTTTCCTGCTATTTTTTTATAAATGGCCTCATCACTATTTGACCATTTTGGATGATTAATTCTATCTTGCAGTTTATCTAGTTCCTTTTGGGATAGGAATGTATATTTCGCATATTGTGGATGCTGAGAAGTTAGTATACTTCCAGCAATTGTTACACGAAGATCTCGGCCATAGTTAGTACCAAATAATATTCCTATGCCAATAAGTATGAAAATAGAAAAAAGAAGCAAAATTCGTTTGAAGATTTTTCTTAGATGTTTCATAGGTTTCTCCTCCGGCATTAATTACATTCAATGAATCCTTTAAGATATTATTTGCCTAAAGACAAAAGTGGTTATTTCCCTCATTCCCGAGTTCCCCATTATGTCTTGGCAAGCAAAGCAAAATATTTATTCTACATTTCGTATTTATTTCAGTGTATATTTACAAATTTAATAACGTTTTTGCAACCATGAAATAAATTACTAATCCTGTTCCGTCAACAAATGTTGTAATAAATGGACCAGAAACGACTGCAGGATCTAATTTTAATTTTCTCAGAATCAAAGGTAAAACAGCTGCAACAAGAGAGGCCCAAATAACAATAAATAATAAAGTGATTGCTACAACTTGTGCAACTTCTGTTCCAACTCCTAACATATAAGCACGAGTGAGCCCAGCTAACCCAAGTGCAAGTCCGAGAAGCATGCCAATTGCAAATTCCTTTTTCATTACACGGAAAATGTCTTTAAATTTCACCTCTCCAATACCGATTGCACGAGTAATTGTTGCTACAACCTGTGTTCCTGTATTTCCTCCAGTACCTACTAATAACGGTACAAAGAAAGCTAGGGCAACTACTGTTTCAATTTCGTCTTCAAAATACTTTAGTACTGTACCTGTATATGCTTCAGCAACAAAAAGAAGCAATAACCATGGTAGACGTTTGAAGAAAATGCTCCAAATACTAGATTCAAAGTAAGATTGATTTAACGGTTCACTTCCGCCTAACTTTTGGATATCTTCTGTAGCTTCTGCTTCCATAATATTCATTACGTCATCAAATGTTATAATACCAATCATTTCATTATTTGCTGTTGTTACGGGTAATGCTGCTAAATTATAATTCAGTAGCTTTTTTACAACTTCTTGCTGATCAACTTCAGCGTGTACTGAAATTACCTCTTGAATCATGATAGTAGATAATATCTCCTCATCTGCTGCTAGTAATAGCCCATGTATGGAAACGATTCCCTTAAGATAACCATGACTATCAAGAACATAGATATAAGATATTGATTCTACATTTTCAGAATGCTCCCTAATGTACTTCAATGTCATTTTTACTGACCAATTCCCTCTAACTGCAACAAAATCACTTGTGACAAGACTTCCTGCCGTTTCAGGTTTGAAAGCCATTAATTTTTTTACATTATGTTTTGTAATTTTATTTAAATACGCCATTAATTTAGCTTGTTTTTCCGGATGAACCGCTAGAAGTAGATCTACTGTTTCATCAATCGGTTGTAAATCTAGTAACTTTTTAGCTTTGTTTTCAGATAAGTGAATTAAGATATTATATTTTTCTTCTGTACTCAAATGTTGAAGAATTTTTGAGCTTTTTAATACAGGAATCTTATCTAGTAATATGACTTGATCTTCAATTGAAAACCGTTTTACTTCTTGCGCAACATCATACGACGGATGACGTAAAACTTTCTCTGCATCCAAATTATTTTGGGTTACAAGTAATTCATTTAATAATTTCTTCATGTTAACTCCTCCTTATATTGCTAAGGGAGACTCTAGAGTTTCATGAGTGGTTTTGAGTTATTTTATCTGTCTAAAATTTTTATTAGAGCATTAATAGTTACATTGCAATCAATTTATTATTTAGAACTACCTCCTTTTTGAATATAGACAAGATAAAAATAAATAACATTAAACAAAAAAACCTTTACTCAAAAAGGAGTAAAGGTTTTTTACAATACAAATAAATGATTATTAAGACAGCTCTGCAAAAATCCCAGAGGTGCCTTTCTATCAAATCGTATACCACTCCCTCGTTGAGTTTTAGCACTGTATAGCATAGGTTTTTATAACCAGCTACATTAAAAAGGGCCTTAATCCGACCGTTCCTGTTGACCCATTGGCGTCTCTCGACATTTTTGGGCAGCAGCGTTTCTCTATACAGGAGCCTCACCTAACAAAGATTATTGAATTACTTCAAAATTTAAACCAGAATTTAATATTTGTCAACTAACTTTCGATTCGATTCATAATAAATTCTTTTTTAGAGAAATGTAATTCGACTCTATTGTAAATTTGAAATTCAACTTAAAAGATATACAATTAGTTCGAAGAAACGTTATAAAATATATGAAATTTCGTATAGGAAACTTATTGTTTATGATTTATTTGTAACTTTATAGCAGAAGTTGAATTATTAGTCATACCGTACTTCAAAAGAACATTCTTCAAAAATCTTATTTTATGATTAAAATCTTCTTTACCGTTTATCAAATTTATATGGTTAAACCACTTAATCAAATAATCCACTACAGGCCGAAAATAAGTATCTATACGAGATGATTAAATACATTTCCTTGCATTATTTCTCAAAATTCATAAAACAATAAAGAATATAAAATTAGCAATATGCTTACTTGACAAGCAAAAAAAAAATATTTATGCTGGCTACACGAAATAAATACATAAAACTTATATTGCTAAACCTGTTAGGTGAGGCTCCTATACAAACACAGGCTATTGCCCAAAAATGTCGAAAGACGCCAATGGGTAGAACAGGAATTGTCGGATTAAGGCTCTTCTTAAGATAGCTAAGTAATCAATTTCCATTACTTTACGTTGTATAGTGCCAAAGCTCTACTAGGGGGAGGAAAGCTTTATTTAGTCATGCCAATTTAAATCCCCCCTAGTATGTAACTAGGGGGGATTTTTGCGTAAGAAAACAGGGTGTAAGCTATAGAATCTTTCAAAACAAGAATACTATTTAGTAGTTGATGAGAACAAGATTCTACTCATTAGCAAATGTAATATTAAGTGTTAATGTAATCAGGAGGATATTAAAATGAAAAAAATATTAAAACTCGATTATCTATTGCTCCTCCCTCTATTCATAACATGTACTTTAGGTATTATCATGATGTATAGCGCGAGCTCCATTGTTGCTGTTCAACATTACGGTTATAACAGTAGGCATTTTGTTGATTCTCAATTAACAAAGCTATTTTTAGGAACAATAGGGTTAATAGTTTGTGCTATTCTCCCATATGAAATATGGAAAAAACGAATAGTCTCTATCTGTATTATGGTTGGGGGAATTTTTTTATTAATTATGGTTTTGTGGAAAGGAAAAGTGGTAAATAATGCTCAATCATGGATCTTTGGAATACAGCCAGCTGAATTTCTTAAATTAGGAACAATACTTGTAACAGCCCGTTTTTTTGCATTACGACAAGAACAAGCTAAAAATATTTGGAGTGGTAGCGGAAAACTTTTATTTTTTTTAGCTGCAATTTTTTTCCTAATCTATAAACAGCCAAACTTAGGATCTGCACTTTTAATATTAGGTATAGGTTTTAGCATATTTCTTTGCTCTGGAATAAATGTAAATCTATTAATTAAAAGAATTATAATCGCTTCTATTTTTTGGTTACCTTTTTTATACTTTTTAATTCAATTTAGCTTGTCAGAAGTTCAAAAGACACGTATTACTACAATTCTCAATCCCTTTGTTGATGCGCAAGGAAAAGGATATCAACTTGTAAATTCTTTTATTGCCATTGGCTCTGGAGGAATTACTGGACGTGGATTCGGAAATAGCATTCAAAAAACCGGCTATCTTCCAGAACCACATACTGATTTTATAATGGCAATAGTTTCTGAAGAACTAGGGTTTATTGGTGTATTTATTGTATTGGCAGGGGTTTTGACTATCGTTCTTCGTTCCTTAAAAATTGCACAACTATGTGTAGATCCATTCGGAAGTTTTATAGCAATTGGTATAGGATGTATGATTGGTATGCAATCCATTGTAAATTTAGGTGGTATTACGGGACTATTTCCTCTTACTGGTACCCCATTTCCATTTGTTAGTTTTGGTGGAAGTTCTTTAATGGTCAATTTAATAGCAATAGGAATATTGCTTAATATTTCAATTTTCAATAAAATTAAGTTTAATAATTATAATATATAATTCTATTTTTTAGAGATTATAAAATTTAACCTCATTGAGCAATCTATGTTCAAATAATTTCTAATTAGGTTTTTAACTGTATGAATATTAATTTTAATACCAAAAAAGGCAGGAGCTTTTGGTGAAAACTTGTTAAATAATTGTTTAATCAATGTATGTGTCTTTTCATTATATGTATTATTCATCTCAATCACATACCCTTCACCTAAAATGATTAGAAATATATTGACTTGTTATTTTTCTTGTATTGAATTTAATTGGATCACTGTTGTATTGTCGTATCGCCTATAAAAAAAAGAAAACTTAATTAAGTTTTCTTTTTTTATGTTATTCCAAATCTGATTAGTTTTCATAAAGTATCTTATGTTTCCGCTGGAACGGATAAGTTTTAATTTCATCTGTATCTAAATTTTCATGAAATAAATGAATAGCTATAATTTGTCTACAATCATAGGTATGGTAATAATATGTACCAGACTCCATACACATTGCGCTTGTATAAATGGTATTATCTAATGTACCTTCTTCCGTTATTACTCCACCTTTTGGAACCTCACAATTTGATAAGATATGAAAAATGGCCGATATGCCCTCTTCTTCGTTATCTATACCTTGAATATTTTGTTTGCCATACGCTGCCCGAACAAACCTTGATGGTGGGGTGAAATCCCCAGGGAGTCCCATCGAACCTGAACCTTGTCCAAAAGCACTTAATGGTACATCCCCCCATTGTGTTGGCGCATATGGCTGCGATTTAAGACCGATATATTGTCTTAAATTTTGTAAATGCCAGTTAAACTCAGGACTATTGGTCATTACCCCAAGAGGATTATCATATATTTTTAGTCCTTCAGTTGTCGGCTCTAGTACAATACAATCTCCCCATTTATCCGCTAAAATCCAATGTAGCGGTGGAGTAACCCCTAAAACAGGTAATGGTACATCCAAAAAGGAAATACTATCTACAGAGTTCTTTAACTCTTCGACAGAATTGAATTGTGTGAGACTCCATGCCACAAAATCAAATGGAGCCAGATTCGTTTTATTTTCATCTATACTGTTACTATAACTTGCGAATCCTGGAAAATAGAGTGTTGCACATGTCATACCTGATTCATTTACTCCGTCCGCCAGGATGATCCTTCCTTGATGGTTAATCCCCATCCCTACAACAGCTTGTTTCGCCTCGATAGTTTCACCAGTTATATTGTTCCATTGATAACTACGAGGAACTATTATTACTTCTTGATTGAAATCTAATGTAAAATCCATCGTTCTTGCAAAAAGATGCTGACCGCTTTTTGTCTGTAATGTCAAACTGGTACACATAAAGAACGCCCCTTTATTTAGTTTATTTGAACAAAAACCATTTAATTTCTATCCTTAAGTTAATAGGCATGTATCGTGACCTTTATTAAAAAATATGATTGCTAATTTTATTTCGATCTTCCTTGCACCCAAGCAGCAATATCATTTATAACATACTCAGGGATATTAGCAGGACTATAATATTCATCCGGTTTACTTAACTCCCCATCTCCTTCTGTAAAGAAGTGATTTAACTTTGGATATAGTCGATAATCAACGTTATCTCGCTCTTTTAATTGTTCTTTCCAAAGAGGAATCTCGATTTTTGATTGAACTTGATAGTCTCTTTCTCCTTGAATAATAAGAAGCGGTGTCTTTTGTTCTTTTGACATTTCTGCTGCTTTAATTTTACGAATAGAATCCCAAAATACTGCTGATCCTAAATAAAAATCTTTTGGAGGATTCTGACTAGAGAAATTGGGATCATTTAATAATTCAAATTGCGATTTGTAAAATTTATATTCATCCGATTTCATTGCTCCAATAGAAAAAAGATACTCGAATTGATCTAAAACAACATCTTGGATTGTACGGGCTGGTCCTCCCATCACAATTGCTCCAGCTATATTTTGATTTTGGTCTTTTTCAATCATTTTCGGAAGCATCAGTCCACCTTGACTATGACCAAGAATATAAATTTGATTCTTATTTATCATAGGTTCATTTTGAAGAAAATGAGTCACAAGAAGAGCATCATCTGTTGTCTCTTTATCAACTGTATAAAAAGGACTGTATTGTGTTTTCAATCCATGTTCATAAGTCCGTTTATTATAGCGAAGGACAGCAATTCCTTTCGAGGCAAGACCTTCAGCTAAATCGCGAAATGGTTTTAAAGCAAACGCTGTTTCATCCTGATCGGTTGCTCCAGATCCTTGCACAAGAATAACTGCTGGGAAAGGACCCTTACCTTTTGGAACAGACAATGTTCCTGGTAATGGAAATGCACCACTTCCAACTACTACTTCTTTATCAACAAATGATTCAGGCTTACTATATGATGGACGCTCTGCAACAGGACTAAACGACATGCTGAGTTGAAAATCGTCTATTTTTCCAGATGGATCTAGTTTAATTAGTAAAGGTACAGTAAATTGTTCAAAAGCTAATTTAACTTCTATATTCGCATGCACGGAATTTGTCTCTTTTTGTATTACCTCTCCAATTCCTATAAAAGAACCTGCTTGTAATTGCAATGGGAGTCCCTCCCAATAGCTCTTCAGCCATTCTTCGGATATTATTTTCTGTAATGACCTTGAGGTTAAATCAAATGCAGATTTATAATCTTCACTATTCATATGGCGAATAAATGAAAGAGTAGTAGATATAATAGGATTTTCATCATCAATATTGTCTACTTTTTTTATAGTTGTGTTTGTTTCCTTTAATGTCGGAATAAATTGATGGTTAAACGGATTATTATATGTATTGGGATATACACTTGTTTTCAATACATCCATATTCCGTTCCTCATACAGACTTGAAGCAATCGCGAAATTTTTAGGTAAAGTTACTTCCTCCGCATATGAAACTGAAGGAATCGTTATTGTACAAATTGCACTGACAAATAATAACTTATTACCTATTCTTTTTTTCTTGCCCATATTTATTGATTCTCCCTTCAAAATTTAAAATTTTTAATACAGTATGCCAAATACTATAAGGGAAATAAAAATTATCAAAGAGATTAATAATCTACTTTACGATTCCCCCTAACAAATTAAAAAACTATTATAAACAAACTTCAATAAAAAATGCCTTCCCCCTCTTTTTATAACTCGATTTTTTGATTAGATGGATGTTATCTAAAACAAAATTATTTATTGCATGTGCTTCGTGCTGATTAACTCTATAGTCGATCGCCAGCAGACAATCGACTATAGATTCTTATAATTATTGTGTTCGCTAATTGAGAATTTAACGAACACTTGGGTGATATGAGTTAATCCCCCTTTCTATCTCAGATGTAAATGTAAAAGGACATAAAACTCCAAACTATTTAGACAAGAAAGTCTAAACTTTCGCTTTTAGATATTGGTTGGGACAAGAAACTCTAAAACTAAATTTTATAGATTTACAGAACTAACCCCATTTAATTTTGTTTAAGATACTCCCATTCTTACCTAATGACTTATACCATCATTCTTGTTAATTCATTCATATTAATGTAACGATTCAAATGGATTATGGGAATTACATTATCTTGAAGGAAAACTTTCCCCCCCCAACAATTCATATATGATTCAAAAGGTCTATGTATTTTTGAAGTCCTTCAAAATGTTATCTTGATCCTTTCGACACATTGATTTTTATAGAAATATACCTACTTCAAAAGGCGTACCTTTTGGTATGCAGTATAGAGAATTTATAAAAAGATTATTTGATTAATATAGATGTATCTCTGCAATTTATTTTCTTGAAATGGTATAAAATGAAAAACAAATTATCCAAGATTCAATAAATTTCTTTAAGAGTATTTACAAATGCGTCATCGCATGTTAACGTATAAAAAAATACATGCGATGACGCATTTAATTGGAGTGATTAGATGAAACTAGATAAAGTAATTGGGGTTGAAGAGGCAGCGGTTTTATGGGGATTATCACCTGGATACATAAAAAATCTTTGTGCAAAGGGTGAAGTAGTATCAAAAAAAATTGGGAAAACGTGGGTGATAGATGCTACACAAAACCATCCAGCTTTATGTTCATACATTAAGAATATTCAAGGAGGTCCATTTGTAAAGGAAGTATGTATAAGCGAAAAATCTAAAAATGTAGCTATTCAGTACGTTGATTCTTTTAATGAATATGCCATGTTAAATAAAAATCCAGGTAATGACGCTAAAACCTATGAAGAATACTTCGGAACAGGTGACAGGATTAATAAAATACTAACTCAAGAAAGCGCTCGTTTATTACGTCAATTTCCATTTTTGGAAAATGTCTTAATTAATATTCCATATAAAGGGCTAGTTTATGAAATTGAATTGAACCGAGATAAATTGAACAACTATTTGGGATACAAAATAGAAGATTTAAGTATACAAGATAGAACGTGGCATCAAGATTTTCTAGAAAAACATGCATATCCCAAAGAAGGTAGAGCTAGATTAATAAATGAATTTGTAACAGTTAAATAATTTTTAAATTATTTAACTGTTACAAATTGTACCTTTTGGGACAAAAAAAGAATCCTTTTCATAATAAGGATTCCTAATTAAAAATATGTATTTTTTGCATCCACATCAATAAATCAAATATGGATTATACGTTTTTAATTCCATTATTAATTCTTTGCTGTAATTGTAATCGTCATACCTGATTTAAGTGTGACGTTGTAAACTCGATTATCATTCAAGTTGGTTAATTGTGTTTGGATTTCATTAGCTGTTTCTTCATCATAAGAGATTTTAACAACTGTTTCATGAATCGGCACTTCATTATCCAAGTTATCATCTACCCAATACAGAAGTCCTTCTTTTTCTGTTGTGTTAAATCCTATTTTAATTGCCTCCTCCAAAGTGCTTTCAGGAGTTAAATCATTTGGGTCATTAGGGTCTTTTGTAGCAATCCTGCGCTCAGATGCTGTAACACCGTTTGTTAAAATAATTGAAGCGGTTTTTGATTTTATCTTATCAAACTCATTTTTAAACGTATTATCAAACATATTATCAATTATCTCCCTTATATCTATTAGTATAAAATGTAATGATCTAATAAAATATTCTATAGAATTTATTGATTTCCTTTGTATTAATCACTTCATTTGTAGAGTTTTGAGTATGTA
The DNA here is from genome assembly GCF_044908115.1 of Bacillus sp. RC51. Classification (NCBI taxonomy): domain Bacteria; kingdom Bacillati; phylum Bacillota; class Bacilli; order Caryophanales; family Bacillaceae; genus Bacillus; species Bacillus sp. RC51. The sequence goes on from NZ_JBIYCW010000023.1 coordinate 20,747, forward strand.
ATTTAGTTCATATTTTTGTAAAATTCATTTTCAAAATATGAACATTAAACATGTTTTAAAATTTGTACCTTTATGAACATTGGTCATTTTTTAGGACGGATAATATTTAAAAAGTAAAACTAAGTTTATATCTTTTTATAATTTGTAAAACACACCATTAAATATCCAAATAAAAACCCAGTGATTTCATGCACACATACTGATATCACTGGGTTTTATAAGTTTAACATTTTGTATGTTTTGTAAAACTAATTTTCTTTTGGAAGTACAATTCTTTTATACAATTGAACTGTAGTAAAATAGTAAATCAAGTAAATTACTACAAAAATAATAATTGGTACCCAAATACGATTGTACGGATCAGGCAAAAGAACGCTGAACATGTTCATACCAACTAATACGTGAACAATACCCACAATTGCTGGGACTAAGAATACAAAGAATAACTCCTTATAAATTGATTGTGCTAATAACTCTTGGCGAACACCGATTTTACGAAGCATTTGATAACGTGTACAATCTTTGAATGCACCAGACAGAACTTTAAACATCAAGCAACTTGCCATCATTGCTAAGTACGCAATTCCGACGAAGAAGCCCATGAACATCAATCCACTTAACATACCATGAAGAGAATTATACATTTGATATTTACTCTTCAGTTCTTCAGGTTTCATACTTGTATATTTAGCTAACTGTAATTCGTCAAGTTGTTTCCATTCTTTTAAATATGATTTAAAATCATCTGTTTTCCCCATAAACATAGTACTTTCTGGACCCTTTATACTATGATACATGTTTTTGTCTACAATTTTTATTTTATGATCAGGATATATATACTTTGGCTGGATTGTTTGGAAAGCGTCGCTCCATTGTTGCGGTGTCTTCTTCACGTTTGCACCAATTGGCAACTCTTCTGAAACTCTCTTTGTTTTCCCAAACTCTGCTCTTTCATTTTTATTTTTCAATACTAAAGGACGATTTTTCTCTAAATCCTCTTTTAAATAATAAATCGACTGACCTTCTATTTTGTAATGATATTCAAGCTTCTCTGTAAATAAGATAGTATTCAAAATTTTCTTTTCTTCAGCTGTTGGATTATGAACGACTGAATCGTAAATTTCACTACCATTAACTAGTTTTATTACGTTGTTTTTAAATGCCATACCACACGCAATTCCGCCAGTGCCAAGAGCCACTAAGATTGCTACCGTGGCAAGCACATTTGTTAGGCCGTTAATGCGGAAATTTAATTGTGCAAAAGTAAAAGCATTGAGACCTTTTTCACTACGTTTTTTATTACTCTTTAACTTATTAATCATAACTGGGAGAAGTGATCCAAATAACATGTAAGTACCAACGGTTGCTGTGATTAATCCAACGGCCATTAATCCCAGACCCATTAGCGGGTTTGCATATTTCATATAGATTAGTGATGCATAACCAATACCCAATAAAATCACACCAAGGATTGCAACTACAACTGTCATTTTTCCTTTTATGGCGACACGTTCTGTTTGTTCATCTGCATGTACAAGTTGCAGTACAGAAATACGAGATAATTTAATACTATTTATAATTGCCGATAATACAAATAGTGCAAAGAAGAAGACGCAAGTAATAGCTATAGATGGCAGATAAAATGCTTTATAACCTTCGCCAGCAAACTCGAGTTGTTTCATTAATAGCTGACCGATACCTTCTGCGAGCCCTACACCAACTGTAATTCCAATCACAAGAGATGCGGCACCTAATATAATTGTTTCGATAAACATAAGTAAGGTAACTTTATGCTTTTTTGCTCCTAACATCATATACATACCAAATTCTTTTTGGCGAAGAGATGATAAGAACGAGTTTGCATATAAAATATAAAAAAATGTGATAAACGCTAACAAAAAGGACCCAATTTTAAATACAGACACAATATCCCCAATAGAAGAGTTAGATTCAAGGAACGCCTTATTGAGTGCTAATGTTTGAAACATATAAAAAGTTGAAATAGAGACAATAAGACCAACAAGTAAGACAATGTAATCTTGCAACTTACTTTTTAGGCCTGACATGGAAAGCTTAAATAACATGATTGAACTTCCTTCCTTACGCTTTTTGTGTGCCTAAGTCTGCAAGCACGTCTAAAATTTTTTTATAAAATTCATCACGTGTACCACCGCGATGAATTTCTTTATATAGCTCACCATCTTGAATGAATAAAATACGCTGACAGTAACTTGCACTGTACGGATCATGCGTAACCATCATAATAGATACCCCTTGCTCTTTATTTAAGTTTGTCATCGCATCCAGTAAACTCGTTGCATTTTTAGAATCAAGCGATCCTGTTGGCTCGTCCCCTAAAATAATTGCTGGTTCATGCACTAACGCACGTGCTGCTGCTGAACGTTGCTTCTGTCCACCAGATACTTCAGATGGATACTTTTGAAGTATTGCTGAAATGCCTAACATATCAGCTACTTTTTCTACTTTCGGTCCAATATTTCGTGATGAAACACCTTGAAGTGAAAGTGGAAGAGCGATGTTTTCGTAAATAGATAAGTTCTCTAATAAGTTAAAGTCTTGGAAAATGAATCCTAACTTTTGTGAACGGAAATCAGAAAGCTCACCTTGTTTCATTTTCGTAATATCCGTTCCTGCAATTTCAACAACGCCGCCCGTTGCTTTATCTAACGTTGAAATTACATTTAATAATGTCGTTTTACCAGAACCAGAAGGTCCCATAATTCCGACAAACTCACCCTCTTGAATTGAGAATGAAACACCTTTTAACGCGTGTGAGTGATTCTCACCTTTTTTACCGTACACTTTTTGGACGTTTTTCACATCTACAACTGGTTTTGTCATATATATCCTCCTACGTTTGTTTTTTCATTTCTTTAAAATAAGCTGCTATTCTTATTTGCTTTTAATAAAATTTTCATGTTGCATCCACCTTAAAGCTAAAATGAAAACTTTCTTCTTTATCTACTTCACTCACCTCATCGCTTTCAATATATACATGATAAACTATGAAAATTAGAAAACACCCCGTAAAAACCTTAAGAATTCTTAAGATTTTATAAAAAAAAAGCTTATGGAACCTGTAATTCCATAAGCCATTCTATTTGATTGGATGTTCAACAATAAAGGACATCCAGCCGTCTTTATACTCTGCATGTATATTACCATGATGAAGTTCAACAATTCTTTTTGAGATAGCAAGTCCTAGACCATTTCCCTGGTCATCTTTTCTTGCCTTATCTCCCCTGAAAAACCTTTCAAACAATTTATTTGGATCGCTAACAGGTGGCTTCTCGACTTTATTTGATACTTTTAAAATTGCTTTGTTACCTATTAGTTCAAGACTTATTGATAATTCGGATGGTTTCATGCTGTACTTTATCGCATTCATAAACAGATTTTCATAAACACGTACCATTTTTTCTATATCTATGAAGATAGGTATTGTTTCTTCCGTGATTGATTTTTGAACGATTAAACTTTCCTTTTCAAATATAGGAATGTATTCTCCAACTATTTGTTCTAACAAACCTGATAAATCAACTTCATTAAAGTTTAACTTAGTATCGATGCCTGATAAACGGGTATACTCAAATAGTTCATCTATTAGATATTTCAATCTCTGTGATTTTAAATATGTGGTTTCGAGATACTCCTGTAATTGTGTTTTACTGTCGTATTGCCCTCTTTTTAATAAATCTACATAGCCGATAATAGATGTCAACGGTGTGCGTAAGTCATGAGATACATTGGTTATAAGTTCATTTTTTGTACGTTCCAATCGCCTTTCCTGTTCAAATGTATGCTCCAATTCCTTAGACATATAATTTATATTTTGAGCAAGTTGGGTCAATTCGTCCTTCCCCTTAATCCCAATTGTCAAACCCAGTTTTCCATTGGCAATATCATTCACATTATCAGAAATGAGCTTCAAATATACTATTTTCTTTCGAACCAATATCAAAAAAATTATTATAAAAGTAAAGATTGCGAACGCGATTAAGAAGAATATTGCGAAATAGAATGCAAACATACCCAAACGGTCGTATTTTATAAATAATGGTACTATGATGTATAGAAAATTGAGGATTGTTAAACCAAACGAAGCAAAAAAACTAACTGCAACAGCAACAAGAAGTTTTATAATTATTTTATTTCTAAAACTAACCCTCTTCATATTTTATACCCAATTCCCCAAACAGTTTTAATATAAATGGGATGTTTAGAATCCTCTTCGATTTTGTCTCTTATTTTTGTAATATGCACCATGACGGTATTATCTGATTTATAAAAAACCTCTTTCCAAACGGCTTCATATATTTTTGCAACACTCAGGACAATCCCTTTGTTACGGGCAAGTAGTTCGAGAATATCAAACTCTTTTGGAGTTAGCCTTGTTTCCTTTCCCCTTACCCATACTTGACGTGTATCTGTATTCACGGTTAAATCACCAATTTCTAGGATGCTTTTATTATGATTTATTGACGTATTGTATTTTTTAAACCTTCTTAATTGGGATTTTACCCTAGCGATTAATTCCAATGGATTAAACGGTTTTGTTAAATAATCGTCTGCACCAGAGGCTAGACCCTGAATTTTGTCTATATCCTCAGATTTTGCAGATAGCATAATGATAGGCATATTGCGGTCTTCCCTAATCTTCATACACGCTTCAATACCATCCATATTAGGCATCATAATATCTAAAATAATAAGATCAAACTCCTTTTCTTCTAACAGTTGTAAAGCTTCCATAGCATCTTCTGCCTTTTGAGTTTTCAGACCTTCATTTTCCAAATAAACAGAGATAAGATTTCTAATCTCTTTATCATCATCGACAATAAGAATTTTTGACTCCATATGATTCCTCCATATTTTTTCTCGTATTAAACAGCTAAAGACATAAGCAGGTGAGACATTTCTATCTTCTCTTTTTCTTAAGCTTGCAAACGGAAGACAAGAAATAACATAATGTATATACGTAATATCGTTCTCCCTAATATATTGTTCAATATTTACTACTGATCCATATACAATAAATAAGTTCCCTTTTTCTTTAACTTTTGCTTTTAGTAAAAAAATAAAATTCCTTATTATTTTCCACTAATTAAATAATTGTCTTGAGATTTCTTCTTTTAATTAATTTTTCTGTGAATACACCTGTACTCAGTCCATATTTGACAATGTAATTTACTTTCTTCAAATTAATTCCTTCAATTATTTTGTCTCCAAGAAACCTTAAAATTGGAATGGCTGCACCAACTGATTTTTAGTGCATTATATACAGAAATAAGAAAGCGAATTGTTTTCATACCTAATCATCCCACAGGTTTGAACTCATAATCATACTCTAGAGTCCAAACCTTAAGAAAAAGGGGCAAAAGTTCTTAAGAATTCTTAAGCTTTCTACAGCATTTTGTCATAAGAATATATGACGACTCTCGAAATGTTAGCGGTATCCCCAATAACACTTACTATTCGTCAATCCGAAGGACAAAAAGAACTTGTAGGAATCCCTACAAGTTCTTTTTTAAATAATGTAAAAAAGTTAAAACAAACTATCTCATAATTTGAATCGGAGCAAACACTATAACCACGGGTTGATTATAGTATACAAAAAATATTAATATATGACCTTTATATATTTGAAAATTATGTGAATTTAGAAAAGAATAACAAACAACGATCTTGACTCCATAAAAACTCTAATTATACATTTTGAATAAAACACTGTGAACTACTCGCCACTTAGCAAAGCTTGAAGTGGGAGCTTCTCAGTTCCACGACGAAAGTACCCTTTCGTCTCCCTGAGCGTTACTTCGGGGTGTTCCCCCCCCTAGATGTCCAACGCTTGGACGCTCTTTTGGTACGGTTGATATTTTACGCAGGAACCGAATGGCTTGGTTTTCGCACTCTATTTTCTTCCTGCAACCTCATATATCAAGTTATCAAAGAACTTCATATAGCTAGTTTATCAAAAGTTTTTGGCTATGCCAAACCGAAATTCATCTCCCATCTACCGCTGGGCTACGCCCTTCACACGCTTGAGGAAGGAGAATTCTTTCGGGGAATTCGTTAAAATTAGCTTCTCTTTAACAATCTTTTTTCTCTGATGATTTATGTTTTACTCTATAAGAGAGAGCGGTAACTTGTTGGGAATATCTAAAACATTTTTCAGATTTTTCGGAAATCCATTTTGAAACAGGTCTTAGTAAACTATTTATGCTGACAATAAGAATGGTTCCTGTTATAGCTATAAGTAAATAGCCGCTACCTGCTAATGTTCCTACAGCCGCAGAACACCATAAGGTTGCTGCGGTATCCAGTCCTCGAACTGTCAATCCATCTTTCATAATAACTCCAGCACCTAAAAAACCAATCCCGCTTACAATTTGAGAAGCTATTCTTGTAGGTGTATTATCAGTTGGAGTGAGTACACTTAATAGTACAAAAAGTGCAGCACCAACGGAAACAAGTACATTTGTACGTAATCCAGCAATGCAATTGTGCCATAGACGTTCTAAACCAATTATTGCTCCAACAAGTATTGCTACAAGTAACCTGAGTAGAATGTCTAGTTCCATATTTCTGTCTCCTTAATTTCCATCCTTAATGATCATCATGCTCTAAATTGACTTGTTGTAATGGAATCACCTTTGTTTTTTTTATAATTTTATAGCCGAACCAAAATACAAGAAACAGCAGTAAACCAATATAAGTAGCAAGTACTTCATACCAATCGACATGTGACCCTATAATGACTGAATAATTCTGTCCTAAAATAATAATAGTACATATTACAAAAGCTAAAATAGGACCGATAGGATACCACTTTGCTTGATACGGGAGCTTATTTAAATTCTTTCCTTGATGTAAAAAAGCCTGTCGAAAACGATAATGGCTTATAGCAATCCCTAACCATGCAATAAATCCACAAAGTCCCGAAGCATTCAAAAGCCATATAAACGCTTGCCCTTCTCCAAATAAAGAAGCTGCAAACGCTACGATTGCCACAGCCGTTGTCATAAGTAATGCATTAATAGGAACACCTTGTTTATTTACTTTTTTTAAACACTTTGGAGCTTTCCCTTCTCTTGCCATTACCCATAACATTCGGGTTGCAACATACATTCCAGAATTACCAGCTGATAGAACTGATACCAAGATAACTGCATTCATAATAGAAGCTGCAAATGCGAATCCAATTTTCTCAAATACTAATGTGAAGGGACTCATTGTAATATTACTAATATCATTGTTAACTAGATTCGGATCTGTGTAGGGAACTATGACTCCAATTACGCAAATGGTAAGTATGTAAAATAAGAGAATTCTCCAAAAGATTTGCCGCACAGCTTTTGGAATATGCTTTTCAGGAGCTTTACTTTCTCCAGCTACAATTCCGACCATTTCTGTACCTTGAAAGGAAAACCCCGCAATCATAAACACACTAAAAATAGAAAGAAAACCTCCATGAAAGGGTGCATCTCCAATTGTTAGATTGTGAAATCCAATGGGATTTCCTTTGAAAATTCCAAATATCGTGGCTATTCCTAACATAATAAACACGACTATAGTAATAACTTTTACAAGTGAAAGCCAAAACTCCATTTCTCCATAATGTTTCACTGAAAGAATATTAATTCCAAACATAAACAGGATGAATAACGCACTCCAAAGAATAGATGGACTGTATGGAAACCAATATTTCATAAGAATAGCTCCTGATGAAATTTCAACTGCAAGAGTAATAGTCCAGCTAAACCAGTAATTCCAACCAATTGCAAAACCAAATGCAGGATCTACAAATTTAGAAGCATACGTACTAAAAGAACCCGATGTAGGCATATACGCTGCCATCTCTCCCAAGCTGGTCATCAACAGGTAAACAATACACCCCATCAACAAATAAGCTATAATTGCTCCACCAGGTCCTGCTGTATGAATCGTATTTCCGCTTGCTATAAATAACCCAGTCCCAATGCTTCCACCTATAGAAATCATTGTTAAATGTCTCATCCCTAATTCTCTTCTTAATTCAGAAGGCTGGGAATTAGAAGGGAAAGAAAAAAGTGGATTTTTCGTTTTTATGGGTGTCTCTTTCAAGTGCCTCATCCTTTTTTGAATTATTTTCCAGAAAAAGAGTATAAAAAAAGACACCAAAGTTCACCCAGTGTTTTTAAAAGTCACCATAGTATCCCCTCTCGAAACGCTTACGAGGTTAGCTGTCGGATTCGGGCCTTGAGAGTAGCCCTACCTTCATTTAAGAAGGATTCACCCCAAGTGCAATCGCACAAAATTTGGTTCCCCCGCTCCATATGGATTCAGCGAATAGTGATATGAATTTATGTACAATATATTACTCCTATGCCCTCTTGTTTGTAAACAAGAAAATAAACGTTTTTTCAAGGGTGGATTTTTCGCGCTGTACACTTTATTTATAATTTGAATTCTTAAATTAAGTTACATACTTTAAAAAAAGTGAGAATTACAAGTATAGTAATGCATGAAGAAGAGTTTGAATTAAATAAAAATACTGTGCCACATTTTTATTGAGTCTATTATCTACTAGTGTCTTTACTATTTTTAATTACATGGACTACTGATAAGTGGGGTTATGGTAACTAAGTATATATTGTTTTCGTATGGGGAGGGTATAATTTAGAAAATACATGTTAATCAAAGTTAGGAGGGAGTTCATGGGAAGAGAAGTATTATTTGATAATCAAAGTGTAATTTTAAAGTTAAGTGGGGTAACAGGGTTCTTTGCTTTAAAATTAAAATTAGAAATTCCTTATAATACTATTAAGAATGTATATGTACAAGGACAAAAATATCTAAACTTTGACGTATTTGTTGAAGCAAAAAACTATAAACTAAATGTTTAAAGATCTACAGAATAACATTATTTTCGTTAAAAAAGAAATTGTGTTATTTTTAGAACAAAAACGCTATTTCTCTAATTGGAATTTTCTGTGAGAAATAGCATTTTTGTTCAAAATATGCAATTATCTATGGTAATCGGATTTCTATGTTTACTAAATTACCTTGGAAATTTAATTTCTCTTGTTGAATTAATTTGTGAACACGGAAAGTTAAATAAGTATCACCTATACGTTGTTCATTCTCCCCCATCACTTTTCCAACAATACGGATCGCACGTTGATATTCATTTGACGTATTATCCAAGATGGATACATCATAATAATCTTCAGATACAGTAGTTAGTTGTCCATTTACTAATATTCTTAAGACACCATTCGTTTGGGAGTGTTTTTTCCAATCTTGTATTAAACTTTGAACTTGTTCTTGAGACAATTTTTTTTTCGTTTGAATGGCTTCTAAAACCAGTTCAGAAGGCAATTCACCTAAACTTTTTAGTACATGTGGAATTTCTTTGTCCTGTAAATCACGCACTGTAAATTCAATATGATGGCTAAAATCTGTAACATTCACTTCTTCAACCTGCATATTTTTATCATGAAGCAGTGATAAAACAAACCTTACACCAATGACATCAGATGCATTTTCGCCATACCATAAGATTACTTTACTCCCACTTGGAACCTCTTCTACAATTTGCGAATTCTGTTTAAGCGTAGTTTCAATCCAATCTAAGTAATCTAAGTCTGAAGTGGGGCCAACTGTTGTTAACACCTCTTTTAGCCATTGTTTTCTTTCTTGCATTCCTTCAATAGAATCTAATTTATAAATAGGACCTATCGAAAAATCCTCATTAACACAAATCACTTTTTCATTTTTGTACTCATTTCTTTGTTGAAAAGCATTCTTTAAATTTCCATATGCAGAATCTCCAAAGGTAATATGTATAACATTCATAATATGTAATCTCCTTATTAACTTAATACAGCTATTTTTCTCTATATAGATAGGATATATGAGAATTCCTCTTACTAAAGTTATTATAAATAGCTTACAAAAAAATAACTACCAAAATTACATTACACTTTTGTAAGGTTGACGATTTCCTATCATTGCAGATGATTTTATCTGTAAAAAAATTGAAGGTCTTGTTTTTAAAGTTTTAAAGTGACATTTATCATCCTATAACGAAAATTATGTAAATACGCCTCCCTCCTTCAGTAAGCAAACAGATGTTTTTTTAGATACATTGAATACAGAGAATACTGGATTATGTTAATTGAAATATATGTGTTATTCATAAAAAAACGTAATCCTTTTTAATCTAGCTTGTTTAGAAAGAATAACGCTTTTTGACACTTGAGGGCAGTGAAGATTTTTAAGTCGATGGGCATGTGGCGGTACCCCATCGCTATCAAGCTAAGCTTTTACAAAGTCAATTTTAGGCGAGATTGTTTCTTTTTTCTAAAGGGAAAGTGTAGGTGATTGAAAGATTTGCATACGAAATAAACCCTAACGGGTTTCACTTTTTTGAATTAAGCGGCTTGATTGTCCGACATAGTACAATTGTAAACGACACCTAATATATCAAAGACCGTTTTCTTCTTATATCGATGAGATTTCCGCCCGTTTTGCTGTAGGAGATTGAACAGACGAAGTAACACTTTTGATAGCTCTTGGGTGTTTTTTTGTATAGTTTGGAATAGAAGAAGAAAATAGTCTTTAATCATATATATGGCTGTATACTCACTAAGCTCTCGTTTTTTCTTCATGAGGAGCAATTGGCGCATTTGAAACATGATAGAAGAACAGAGTAGGATGGCAATCAATTGACCATATAAATGGCACTCCAATCGTTCTGGTTTTATCTTTTTACAATGATGGATTTGAAAGAATGACTTCCACGTTTTAAATAAAATTTCGATTTGCCAACGCAAAGAATACCAGTCATGTACCTGTCCCATCGGGACAATATCTGTAGAGGTGTTTGTCATATATACATTGATACCACTGAGTCGTTTACTACGAGGAGAATACTTCATTCCTTTCTTTTTTTCTCTTACAGCTTGATCTTGTAATCGTTTTTGTTGCTATTGTTTTGTTAATCGATGAACAATTACACGAGCTGGCACTTTATCAATCATTCCTACATAAGCATCAGCTATTTCAAATGTTTGTCCTGGTTGAAGGGAGTTCATTAACGTCTCCATATCTATCTGTATATACTCCGTACCTTTCTTAATTCTTCCATCTTGAAAATAATCAGGGTTAGGATTTTTTTGATAAATACGTGTATTCGACTTGATACGAGAGATATAGTAGGCCTCTTTATCTTGTATATATTGAAGGTCTTTTAAATGAAAATAGCCTAAATCTCGGATACATAAATCATTCGCTGTCACAGTTGGGGCACACAGGGAACCGTAGGTTCGATCATGTTGTTTCCCTGGACCTGTATGAATATGAAGGAACTGTCCACTTAATAAATCATACTCAAGCTGAATCTTTACTCCCGCTGTATGGCTGCATCCTCCTGCACCTGGATAAACGGATGAAAAAGGATCTGGAAGTTGAAATGCAGTTGAATCTAAAATACGAATACGCTTGAAAACAGAAGTATATGGAGAAGAAATCGGCATAGATGAGGTTAATTTTTTGTTTAATAGTTCGGCTAGTAGGTGTTGTAAAAGTTGGACGGCCGCCTTATTAAACCGTTGATTCAGTCCCTCAGGACTGATGAGTACTTCTGTTGATGCTTCTAAACAGCTAGATAACTGAGTTAAAGAAGTCATAGCTACATTTTGGCTCACCCATACACATAAAGCTACTAAATCTTTTGCTTGATACTTACTGGTTCGTTGTACAAAACCAACATCTCTAGCAAGATCCCGTAAGGTATTTGGAGATAAAAAGCTTTGGATCTCTTGAGCAAATAGTTGTAATTCGTCAGACACAGAAACAGACATAAAAAACGCCATCCTTTCCTATGATTCTACAGAAAGAATAGCGTATTTTTTCATTTTAGGGTGACATTTCTTTTTATTAGCTTGATAGCGATAGGATAGCACCACATTGCTGTCAAGCTATGCTTTTAAAGTACTCCCAAAACGAAAAATTGTACATATGGGTTCAAAATAAAGTCACGATGTTTTAAATATGGATGCAATGTTTCTATTAATAACTGACTAAATCTGATTCAATAACGCTTGACTGAATTAAGTTCAGTCATTTATCATTGAATCAGATTCAGTCGTAAAAATAATACGGTAGGAGATAAATTATGAAAAGAATATCAAAAGAACCTGATATAAGGCGTCAAGAATTAATGGATATAGGTTTTGAACTTTATATGAAAAACGGTATGGGAGGATTTAGCATAAAGGATGTCGTTAATCATGCAGGTGTAGCGACAGGTTTATTTTATTATTACTTTAAATCTAAAGAAGATTTTGTTGATGAGATTTTAAATGATTTTATTGTAAAAAATATAGAAATAATTCAGCAAATACTTACTTCGAATGAATTGCTCGTTATGCAAAAAATGAAAAATTCTCTAGATATATTTTGGACATTTGTTGAAAAACTAGCACCATACAAAGATGCGAGTTCATTTCAGACAGAACAACATTACCTACTTGAGCAAAAATTATTCATGCAATTACGCCCACTAATTCAGCAGGTAATTGAAGACGGGGTGAAAGTGGGGATTTTCCACACCGACAACTCATTTTTAACTTCTGGATTTATTTTATATGGTCTTAGTAGTATTGCCCATTCGGAGATAAATTTAAATCTTGATACGAAGAAAGAGATGATTAATCTAATATTAACCACATTAAAGTACGATCAAAAAGAAGATATCTAAAATAGCACCATGGAAATTCTATTCCTAGATATGTTTTAAAGAAATACTTTGGTTTTATTCAGTAAACTGACTAACAATAAGTTTGAAAAACGATTGTTGGAAAAACAATTGATTAAGAATACAGGAGAATTAATATGAAAATTTATATTGAAGGAAAAAATATTTCCAATGAACAACTTACAAAATGGAAAAGAAAACGTATTAAAAAGACTTTTCGTATACTGGGGCATAAAGAGTCACAAATAAAAGATACGGACGAATTAGTAAAAAAACTAACTGAACTAAAGATGCGTTATTCCTATAATGAAATGTACGATAAGTTAAAATCTAAACTTAGTCTAGGCGAAATGATTATGCGTCTCTGTGTTACTTTTTCTGGAAAGAGACGAAAATTTTCCAAAACAGATTTCCACTTAGATGGAATTACAGCAGAGGACATTTCACGTGAATTTGATAATCTTATGCTAAAGCAATCACCAGAAAATGATCTAGTAAATTTATCCGCTTGCCCAGATCATTATGTATTAAGACCTATAGAAGAAAATGGACAAGAGGTCATTGAATTTACTGGTAATTCTCCATTTCCTGTTCAATTCTTCATTGTTTATGGTGACGAAACAGGATTAAAAACACCTAGAGACAACTCTTATCAGTACCAATCTGCAGGTGTTGCACGTACGAAAGACGGTACTGTTATTGGTGGAGTTCGACACCAATTCAAAAATACTAACAAGGGGGTTGAAGTAAGAGCTAGTGTTGAATTTCCAGCACTTTGTCCTAATAGCCTTATTAAATCTCATCAAATGCATTTAGCATGTGAGTTTTCTTATTGGCTACAATGGATAAAAGATCAAAAAAATTAATAATGACAGAGCCTTCTTGAAATAAAAAACATAAGTTTTTTAAATGTAATTAATCCTGAACGTATTGTATTCATTATATGTGACGACGACTGTGAAATAATTAATGTCGTCGTTTTAATTTTTTTAAAAGAGAATATTTCAGTGGAAAAGACTGAATTTTAATTCGATAAAATAGGGGGGATTTCTATGTTTGCAATACTTCTAGCTATAAGTTTCGGAGCTATTTTTGCTGTGCAAACAGCCATTAATGCCAAATTAAGAAAATTCGTGATTTCTCCGTTTTTAGCTTCAATGATCTCATTTGGTGTAGGACTAATTTTCTTACTTATCACACTATTAATTAGTGGTTCACCATTAGGTATTCCATTAGACTTATTTCTGAGTCAACCAATCTTTATATGGCTGGGGGGAATTGGTGGTGCAGTTGCTTTAACGACCAATATACTTTTATTCCCTAAATTAGGTAGTGTACAAACAGCGATAATGCCCATATTGGGAATGACTTTAATGAGTATGTTAATAGATAATTACGGTTTGTTTAATTCAATACAGTATTCTTTTGGATTAAACCGAATCTTCGGTGTGGTATTAGTTTTAATAGGAGTCTTTTTAGCTATAGCTATACAAGAGACGAAAAATAAAAAACAACCTTCTCAAACAGACAGGGAAAGCATGTTAAATCAATGGATTTGGCGTATAGTAGGTATAATAGCTGGAATGTTACTGGCTATACAAATTGCTATCAATGGTCAATTAGGAAAGGTTCTTCATTCTTCTTCACAAGCAGCCTTTGTTTCATTCTTTGTAGGCACCATTACCTTAATTATAATTGCCGGGATAATGGATCGCTCTTACACAAATATTAAAGAACCTATTAAGCAGTCAGCTCCATGGTGGATATGGATTGGAGGGATATTAGGTGGGGCTTATGTTCTAATAAATGTATACCTCGTTAATCAAATTGGAAATGGACAAACTGTAAGCCTTACTTTATTTGGTCAAATCACTGGTAGTTTGCTGGTAGAACAATTTGGCCTGCTTAATTCTTCGAAAAATCGAGTCAAACCAATACAAATTTTCGGTTTAATTGTTATGATAGCTGGTGTTTCTTTAATCCGGGTATTTTAAAGCATTCATCAATATCTTCTTTTGGGAGTAACGAATAAGTTCAGTAGTTTTTTATATTTTTATTAGTGCCCCACGGCAATCAAGCTAAATTTTAATGTACCCCCACAATGAAAATTTTCTTTCACTACAGTTAATTACTTTGAGAAATCAGCGTTTTTTCATTTTAGGGGTACTTTGTTTTGTTAGCTTGATAGCGATGTGGCGGTACCCCACATCCATCAACTTAAGGATTTAGACTATTTTTGAAGCTAAAAGCACGTTACTGTTTTGTATCCCACTTTTCTAAACGGAAGTAGAACAATACCCCATCCTCCGTATTGGTTACACCGTATTCTGCAGTATGTAATTCGAATATGTTCTTTACAATCGAAAGACCTAGGCCAGTACCACCGCATACTCGTTTTCTTGATTTATCCACTCTATAAAATTGATCCCATATTTTCTCTATATTTTCTTCTGCAATATGCGATCCTTTATTTTCAAACCCTATATATACGCCATGTTCTTCTTCTATTACCTCTATCACAATCATTCGTCTCGCATCTGTATAACGAATTGCATTCGTAAACAGATTCGTTATCACTTGTTCCAATAAATTAGCTTTTCCCTTCACACGCACATCATCAATATTCATTTTGATTTGCAGTGACTTTTCATCAATTTGACCGTGTAAATCTTTTTCAGCCTGTTGAATAAAATCCCCCATATTGACTTGTTCCATCTGTATTTGATACGTTCCTGATTCATATTTAGCCAAATTGAGCATCTCATCAATCAGTACATTCATTTTCTCTATTTCTTTTTCTAACGCTTCCCAATAATATTGGTTCATTTCAGGCGCAATCCCGTCTTGCAACATAGATGCCGATACTTGCATGACACTGAGTGGTGTCTTCAATTCGTGTGAAACACCTGCAATAAAATCTTTTCTTGTTTGTTCTAATTGCTTTTCTTTTTCTAAATCTTCTTTCAACTGATTGATATACCCTTCCATTCTCTCTGAAAGCTGATTAATATTGGAGGATAGCTCCCCAATTTCATTTTTAGACTTTATAGAAAGCTGGTCTTCAAACTCAAATTCCATGATTTTTTTGGTTGCTTCATTAATTTTCAATAATGGTTTTGTAATGATTCTTGAGTAATAGAAAGACACAATAAGCGATAGAACCAGCACAAATGCAATAATATATACATAGTAATCGCTCATTATATCTGTTGCTTTTGTAATTGGCTGTAGAGAAGACAATGAATAAATAAATTCTTTCACTTGTCCATCTTTTAATATTGGTTTAATGGTTTCTAAATACTTGATTCCATTTATACTAATCTCGTTTTGTACCCATTCTTCTCCGTTTAATTTCACTTTATCGGTAATCCACTCCGATTGAAATTGTAAAATACGATTTGCAAACACTTCGTTACTATATAATGTGTTATCAATTTTTGAATTGAAGTAAACTGGGAAACTTATTTCTTTTACAATTCCTTCTAAAAAATAATATTTTTCGCTTTCTTCTTTTGAAAAAATCTTCATCCCATTTTTAACACCTGACATCATGATTTTGTCTATTTGATAATAGGTAGGCGAGACAAACCCTCCATCATAACCTTTTATTTTTAATGTTGTAGGAATAACTATGTCTTTATTTGACCCTTTACTTGCAGTATCCATAATAGCTATTTTGGTCGTCTTATTAATTAAACTTGTAATTAAAATACTGAAATTAGGATCCATATCTTTCTTTGCATTAATTAAATTATTAAATACAACTTTAGATGTTCGACTTGGATCATTTTTATTTATCGCTTTTATATAATAATCTCCTGACGGTAATTTCTTAATATTTGCTGCTTCATCAAGCCTTGCAATCATAATGCCTTTCTGATTTTCATATGAGAGTTCTTTACTCTGCAGTTTATTTTCATCCTGTTTATAAGCTTCATAAAATGTATTATACTGTTGTAATTGCTTCTGAACATGTTCTTTTTCTTTATCTATATACAAGTAATTCATCACATACATTTGTCCAAAAAATATAACAGCAATAATCATACAGCATAATAAAAACGTTAGAAAAAACAATTGAAAAACTATTTTCTTTCTCATCTTCTGTCTACCTCGAATTTATAGCCCGTTCGAACAACAGTTGTAATATGTTTTGCCCTGTCGCCTAGCTTCACACGTACATTACGCATATGTGCAGTTAATGTTTTATCATCTCCAACATAATCATATCCCCAAATGTTCGTAATTAACGTGTCCCTTGTCAATACTTGCTCCTTATGCTGCATTAACGATAGTAAAATTTCAAACTCTGTATGTGTAAAATCTACTTTTTTTCCATCTATAGAAACAGAACGTGCCGATTTATCTAAATAAATACCACATAAATCAATGCAGTCCTGGAATTGTACAATTTGAGTTGTCTCTTTGAATAAACGCTTTGCTCTCGCTAGTAAAATAGCTGGTTTAAATGGTTTTGTTACATAATCATCGGCTCCTAGTTCAAACCCAAGTAATGTATCATCCTCATCACTTCGAGCTGTTAATAGGATAATAGGAACAGTAGAGTTCTTACGAATACGTCTACACACTGACCATCCATCCATGACTGGGAGCATAATATCTAATATGATTAAATTGATATCATCATGTGCAGTAAATAATTCTAATCCTATTCGGCTATCCTCCGCTGTTATTACTTCATATCCATCATGAGAGAAATATTGTGCTACCGCCTCTCTTATGATTTTTTCATCTTCAATAATCAACACTTTTTTCATATAATTCTCATCCGATCTATGCTTATCTATATGGAAATGGTCATGGCTTGCCTTCCCATTTGAACCCATGATTGTTCAAAATCATCTCGATTAATCGCTATATGTTTCTCTGTCTTTAGCGGATCATTAATATATACATATTGGTCATCATAATTTGTCACTACGACACTATGCTGATGATATGTCACTTTCATTTCCCCTTCGTATGTTCTCCATGTATAAAATTGATCATCGGGTAACAGTTTAAAACGAGCATTTGTTAATACCCATACAGGGAACCCTTGATCTATCGCCTCATAGATTTGCTGAGGTTCTTTGTGGCTTAAATCCTTCACTTTTTCTTCTGGGACATATAACTTTGCCAATTTTAAAATCGGTTCCACATATACACCTAATCCAGGTTTATCAAAAGTAGCCATATTCCCGATAAACCCTTTATGCATATTTCCCTTCAAACCATTTCTCTGAAATGGTACATGTTTTATTTTTGAAGCAAGCTCCATCTTGTCGACTTGCGCACCTGAAAACTGTAGTACCATTGCAAGGCTCGTTACTTCACAACCACGCATCAATTCTGGCTTTTGTAAAATCAGTGGAACATCCAATGGTCTTGCAATTTCTTTCTCTTGTCCTATAGGCACATTTTCATTTTCAACTACCACTTCATTGGCGGATTCTACAGATACATTACGCTTTTCTTCTACTTCTAATCTTTGTTTCACTTCATTTGCTAAGGCACGTTGTTTATTAGTAATTGTTGGGCTATCATTATTTGACATCTCAATACTTGTACCTAACACCACTAGAGTGAATAAACAGAATGTTGTCGTTCTAATTTTATTCATGAGTATCTCTCCTTATTACTTTCTAAGGAGAGTTTAATTTGTTCATATCTATATAAAATCATATTTATAGAAAGACAAAGTAAAATTTATATCAAGATTATATAAAAACGACTCTTACACGTATTAATCGTATGTGTAAAAAATCGTGCTATCGATATGCAATATTTACTATTTTTATGCATTGAACCATTTCATCACACATCATGAATTCAAAAACAGGGAAAAAATGCACCTACTTACAATAATGTAGTTTGCTTAATATGTTTAAAATTCACACGGTATACTTTTCATATCTGGATTGAATACAAAAGTACCGATTCAAAAGTCATACATAAACGAAACGTTTACTCGTCTAATTTAGACCAAATCCATACATCAGCATTATTTTCGTGTTGATTATTTGCTTGTTCAACTTTTTCTATATGATTCGTAGTATTCCAGCTAATTAAAGTTCCATCCTATCCTCCATATTGATTTCACTGATTCTTTTATAAATTTAATTTCTTAATACATACATCGCCTCACACGAGATTGATATTTACTAGTACACGATAACCGGTTCATAAGTGCTTAAATTATCATACACATTTTTTGCAATACTAGGAGAAAGGTTAACACATCCTCCCGATCCTCCAGTTAAATAGGCATTATTTGCCCAGTTTGTTCGCCAGCCAGCATCGTGGAATCCTTGACCGCTATTTGTGAATGGAACCCAGTAATCTACTTTAACTGCATAATCACCTTTACCTACTGCGCTACCTTTAAGTGTATACGGTGATCGTTTATAAAGAACGTACCACACACCTGGTGAAGTATCTTCACCCGTGCTATGTTTCCCAGTTACTACATTTGTTGTAACTGCTAATTTTCCATCCTTGTAAATCCAAATTTGTTGCTCTGCAATTGAAATTTCCACATACGTGTCTCCGATGCCATTATTCGATGTTGTTTCATAGCCGATCCCTTCCTTCTTCCAACCATTTCCGTGAATATTAGAAGTAGAAAGTGATTTTTCGCCTTTCTCAAAGCCTTGTTGAATTTGTTTTGCTTCTTTTTCAACATCCAGTGCCCAGCCATAGCCTTGTCCTTTTACTGATATGACCGCCCCAGAATGAGTTTTAAATGTAAAATCTTTATTTAATGTTGATTTAGCATTGTTAATTTCAGTAACCTTGTTCTTAATATTGCTCACATCGATTGTAACTTTCATATCCTTTGACATAGAGGCATTTTGAATTAAACCTTTCGCTTTTAAAGGATAAACTTCATTCTGCACTTTATAATCAACGGACTGCTGAAGAAGATTTTGTAGTGCTTTCTCCTCTTTTTTGATAATCGGATCGTCTTCTTTGATAGGCTGTATGTATACAGACTTCAAATGAATTTCGCTTCTATGCTTCTGCTTGTCATAATCTTTCAGTAAACTCGTAATGTCATACTGTTTTCCTTCAACACTTTTGGAGATAACAACTTTGCCTTGTTCGAGCTTCGCCATAGCATCTTGAGGCTCTTTTAATTTTTTATTCATAGAGATGAGCTTTTCTTCTACAAGTTTTTTCATCGTTTTACTACGATATTGATCTGCCTTTTCTGGTAACAATGAATAATTCTTTTCCTTTGAGGAAGGGAAAAGTGTCCACTGGCTTTTTAATAGTTTCTTAATTTGAGGCAAATCTTTTTCTGCAAGTTCCATTTTTGTATCTTTTTCATCTAAAATTTGTTGTTGGTCTACATAGACTTTGTTTGCTAGTCCAGATATTTTTAATTTCTGTATTGCCTGATCAGCGCTCAGACCACCGACTTTTGTGTCGTTAATTGTAACATTCGAATTGAAGTGGGTTGCCTGATAATAAATCATTCCCCCAATGAGAAGTGTGATTATACCACCACCCACTGCAATAAGATTCCAATTTGTAAAACATTTGCTTGATCTTACTCTTTTTTTATCAGCTTCTTCAACTGACTCATTTATTCTATTGTTGTTCATCAAACTTCCCCCGTTTACACCAAAGTCAATAGATTTTAAACTAAAATTATTGACTAATGTACCTTATTATTCTTAAAATCCCATTATCTTTGAACAGATTCTATCGCAATTAATTGATCTAATTTAGACTTTTAATAAACGACACATAAAAAATGATAGATAAATTTTTCATTCACACTAAATATTTTTATATAAGTAATAAATCATTATAAATCATTATAAATAGTGGCCCCACTCTATGCCTGAAAATCTAGCAAAACAAGTTTCCCAAAACGATAAATATGAAATTCGGTGCCACAAAAAATACAACTTTTCCATTTAGGGGCTTTAAAGTTGTAACTTGATAGCTACGGCCCCCATCGCTATCAAATTATTTCATATTTTAAAAATAGTTCCCAATTCCATGTCTTTCTACAGTATTCATTCAGATTACTGCCTTAAGTCAATTTAGTTCTACTTCCTTATTACATAGTTTTAGTTTGCATACTTCCCCTGATTATTTTTCAAATTAAAATACGCATCTAAAACCTCTTTACCAATTATTGAATTAACTTTATTGCCTTTGTCATTAATTATCCATGGGACAACAACAGAAAATGCCACCTCCGGTTTATCATATGGAGCGTACCCTGTTAAAGTTAAATTATAACAACGAACACGATTGCCTTCCTGATCCTTACCAACACTATTATCATCACCTCCATAAACTGTTTGTGCTGTTCCAGTTTTACCAGCAGGCTTATAAGGAAGGTTTTTGAAAGTACTCACACCAGTTCCGTCACCTTCTTGAAATACACGTCTAAACCCTTCCTTTACTCGATCTATATATTCTTTTTTCATATCTACATGGTTCAATACAACTGGTTCCATTGATTTCACAATTTTACCAATGTCTTCAGTTTTTGTAGTTTGTTCTCTAATTTCCCTCAAAATTTGTGGTTTCAATCGATTTCCTCCATTTGCAATAGTAGAAACATACTGTGCAAGTTGTAAAGGAGTATACGTATCGTACTGTCCGATAGCTAAGTCTAACAAGAAACCTGGTTGATAATTTTCTTTTTTCATTATTCCAGATGTTTCGTTTGGGAGGTCAATTCCAGTTGGAACCCCTAATCCGAATTGCCCAAAATAATATCTCATTTTTTCAAATGCACTTGCCTTTATATCTAATGAACTATTTGGTACGTAATCTATTCCTGCTATTTTTAATGCCGTATTAAACATATAGACGTTAGAAGAAACTTGTAAGGCTCTTAAATCATCAACAATCCCAAAATCTTTCCAAGATTTCTTCTCCTTTGTCCCTTTAAACTTCATAGGCGCATCATTAAAGTTTGTACCAGGTGTAATAGCCTTCGTTTCAAATCCCGTTAACACTGTGGCACCTTTTACAGTTGATCCAAGCTCATATGAGCTCGTCATCGTACCTAAAGCATAATCAGCTATTTCTATGTTCCGATCTTTCTTCCCTAATTTTTTACCCGCCATAGATAATACTTCTCCAGTATTCGGATTCATCATCACTACAAATGCCCGATCTAAAAGAGGCTCTGACCCCTTATAAGCTTTTAATTGCTTTTCAAGAATTTCTTCTACCGCCTTCTGTAATTTCATATCAATTGTCATAATTAAATTATTGCCATTTTTCCCTTTAGAGATCGTTTCCGTTTGAATAACATTCCCTTTTCTATCAGTAACATTCTTAACTTCTGCCTTAGTTCCATGTAGTACGTCTTCATATCGTTGCTCGATATAACTCTTTCCAATACGATCATTGCGATCGTAATCACGAACTAAATAGTAATCTAAATTTTCTTTTGGAAGCCCCTCTTCAGTACTTGTTATATTACCTAGTACAGAACGGAATAATTCACCATTTACATAATTACGTTCCCAGTCAATAGTTGCATCAACTCCTGGAAATTCAGATAAGTTTTCACTAATTGTAGCGTATTCTTTCTCAGATACATTTTTCTTTATAATTTGTGGTGTCATTTTATAACCTGAATTCATTCTCCCTTTAATAGTTAATATCTTTAAGTCTTGTGGACTTAATTCATTCAATTCCTCTGCTGTGACGCGTCCTCGTCTCAATTCATCTATTTTCTTATCAAATTCTTTTCCTTCAATATTTTGTTTACGTAGATTTTCTTCATCTTTTTTTGTAATCTTTTTTTTCATTTTTTCCTTGTTTAACTGCATCCAGTAATCTTTTTTGTCTGTTTCAGTCAACCTATTTATATCTTCTTCTGTTATTTCAAGTATTTTCGAGAGCTTTTTTGCTATTTTTAAGATTTCTTCAGAAGTGATATCTTTCCCCTTTGTATACGAAATGGTACGAACAGCAGTATTATTAACCACTTTCTCACCTTCCCTATCAAAAATTTGACCACGTGGAACAGTAGTACTAACCGTCGCATTTTCTTGCTTTTCAACTGCATTCTTATAACCCTCCCCGTCAACAATTTGTACTTTTCCAAGCCGAATGATAATAGCTGAAAATGATAAAAAAATGCACAAAAATAGTATATTTAACCTTATAGATACCCTGTTTTTTTGTAATGTTTTTGATTGCTTCATATTAATCTCCTTTTAATACTCAATACAATGAACTAATATCCTTAAAAAATCCCCATCACGTAACCCAAAAGTATTTCCCCCTGCATTTACATTATGTCTACAATAACTATTTGAAAATTTTCCAATAATAAAATTTCCATACTCACTAGATAAAAACATATGCAACAGAAAACAACATAAATTTTATATAAAGATTATATAAAGATGTATATTTCAAGAAAAAATTTAGGGTGTAAATTCATGTGAAAAATAAATATTTAATACGTAGAATTTATATAAAAGTTCTCAACAGACTGATTTTTTATATAAATCTGTTTATTCCAAAAATGTATAATTGTAACATACGAAATAAAAGTTATACGTTGATTAAAGATATTGTCGTAAGTAATAATGTAATTCAAGAAAAATTCAAAACACATAGCCATCATTATTTAAAGTTTAAGCTCTTTAAAGTATAAATGTATTAGTATATTTGAGCTTTAGTACATTGAGACCCCCATAGTTTCTATGTACTAAAGCTATTTTTACAGTTAAGAGTTAAAAATCTATCTTTAGTACATTCTATACTTATCAATCGTATTATGAAAAATTGTTAAAAATAATGGAACACATCATTCAAAATGATCACAATAACATATAAAGGTGGAGAGAACGTTGGATTTTCGAGACTTAAAAATTTTTCAAACCGTAGCAAGAGTTCAAAATATTACCGCAGCTGCACGAAACCTTAATTATGTACAATCAAATGTAACAGCGCGCATTAAACTGCTAGAACAAGAGCTAAATACATTGTTGTTTTATCGACATGCTCGGGGTATCACATTAACTGGTGATGGACAAATATTTCTTAAGAAAGTTAATAAATTGTTAAAAGAATTCGAAGAATTACAAAATACATTTACAGATGATAATAATCCCACAGGTCTTCTCAATATTGGAACTGTAGATACTGTTCATCCCTTACCAACCATTTTGGCCAGCTATCATAAACAATTTCCTAATGTAGATATCTCTTTAAAAACTGATGTTAGTCAACGTCTGATCTTAGACATCCTAGAATTTAAGCTAGATGGTGCTTTTGTAACAAGTCCGATTCAAGATTCTTCTTTAGAACAATATAAGGTAAGTACGAAGACACTTGTTCTATTTTCAAATCGTCCTACATTTGATATACAAGATTTGAAAAATGAAACATTTTTAGTGTTTAGCCCCGGATGTGGCTATCGTTTTGTTTTAGAAAAATGGTTGAAAGATGAAGGAATTCTTCTTAAGAAAATTATGGAGTTTAATATGTTAGAAATGATTTTACATAGCGTATCACTTGGTCTAGGCATTACGGTTCTTCCAGTTACAGCTCTAACTTTTTTCTCAAACATTCCCAATATTTATTGGCATGAAATACCTGAACAATATGGGAAAATTGAAACAACATTTGTTAGAAATAAGGATATGGCTTTGTCGCTTACTATGAGAAAATTCATAGAAAATATACAGAGTTTATAGTAAATATCTATAAATAATAATATTTTTATAACAAATATGACTTCCTTCACACATTTCAATTGAAACATATTCCTTTGCGATTTCTTCTAAACTTCTCATTCCTATAATTGATTTGAATAATTTACGGAAAATAACCGCAGTTGATGGTGACCTTCTTTTTGAAGCGATAAAAAAATTAAATGGTGAAGGAATCGTCGCGAAACAAGGGGGGGTACAAAATTATAAATTGGATTGCGATTAGTGGTTACAATAAATCAAGAACAGTTTGGTATCTATGTGATCCTATCACTAAACGTTCATTGGTTACTGCTATAAACCGCAAAGTAAAAACACTGAGATTCGTCATCTCTGTGTCTCCTTTTTATAAATACATGTCGGTTATTTTGCAATTCCCGCCACAATTCTCCTTCTCCCCAACTAAAAGAGTCCTCTGAACAAGCAATATATGCTGGAAAGCAAAATAGAAAGATGCACATTATTACAGGAATGTATAAAATGACAAAATCTTAAATCATTCACAAAATGTTAATATCGTGGGGATTATGAAAATATCTAACTCTTTAATATAGTAAATATTTTCTTATATAAGGGATTACGTCTGGGTAATGCGTACTTACAACGATAGCCCAATAAATTAAGTAATATGATTCTGGTGCAAAAATAAAATATAGGAGAATAAAGGGTTCTGGTGCAAATATTTGAAGAAGGACACGAATAATAGTAGATTCCTAACGGAATTGTATTTTATGCTATAAGTCCAAACACTTGATGAATGAACTCTTTTTGATTTTGGACAGACTGATTCGGTAAATTAATCTGTCCCTTTTTTATCATATGCATGGCTTCAACACCACTCAATATAGAGGTTGCTGTTTTAAATGACTTGAATCCCAACATAGAACGCACACGTTTCTTAATAAAACGATGATCTTGTTCCACTATATTATTGAGATATTTAGCTTACCTTAGTTGTATGCCTTCAGGCAAATGTTTCTCTTCTTTCAACTCTTGAATCGCTACAGGATAGGCAGGGTTCTTATCTACTGTTATCACGCGAGGTTTAGAAACATACGAAAAAGCCAAGGCTTTCTTGAAAAAGCGCTTGGCTGCTTGTTTATCTCTTGATTTACTTAGATAAAAATCAATTGTATTGCCCTCTGAATCAACCGTACGATATAAGTACATCCATTGACCTTTTACTTTAATATAGGTTTCATCGGCTCTCCACGAGTCATTTGTTGATTTAAGATGATGTCGTACTTTCTCTTCTAATTGAGGTCCATATTGATGAACCGAGCGCATAATCGTTGTGTGAGCAATTGATAATCCTCTTTCCTCCAGCATTTCCACCAGGTTACGGAAGCTCAAATTGTACCGCAGGTACCACCTTACTGTTAATAAGATTAGTTCGGGCTGATAATGCTTCCAATTAAACAAATTCTCCTTTTCCATACTGATCACGCACCCTTTCTAGAGTAATAGTATCAGTATGTCCAAGATTTATAGATTCATTGCAATTTTCTCGAAGTTTTTGCACCAGAACCCCTTAAAATACAATATTATTCGAAATTATTCTATTAAAAGTAAAATACAAATCAGTTACTTTTATAGCTATATTGATTTATAATTTTATGAACGAAAAAAGCACTCTTTCGAGTGCTTTTTCTAATACTGCATAAAAAATTATACTTTTCCACTCTTAAAACATATTGTAAATAAAGTATACTAACTATCTCAATTGAAATTATATAAAGGTATAAAAATGTAATTTTATTTAAACAAATCTATTTTTTAACGACAAAGAAATTTTATATGAGTTAGTTTAAGCTAGTCTCTTTCTAAAATTTTATCGAGGTATTTATTTAGAGAAATATTAAATACTTCTTTAAGAATCTGCTGATATTCTTCTTCATTTATAGTTCGTTTACTTTTTTGGCCTTTTCTTGTTTCTGTAAAACTTTTTTTAGTAAGTGAAATATGTCCATCTTCAATTAATTTGCAGACAATGTATCCTTTGTTAAAAGGTGATTCGGGGTGCTCTACAATAATATTTTGTATAGCATTTACTTTGTTTGTATCTATTTCATCTAATGAAAACGCAAACCCAGTGCACCATGTATTAGTAGGTTCAGAATTAAGGAATTGGGCACTCTCCCCATCTTCTCCTTTTTTCAATTCTAGTAGGTAAGTTCCTTTTTCAGTATTCTGTTTACGAATACGATATTTTCCCGTTTGAGATGAGATCACTTCACCACTAAATGGAACTGGGTGTAATGGAAGATGTGAGGCAAGCCCCCCATCTATAATATATTTCTGATTATTATAATTTAAAATAATAATCACATGTCCATCGTCAGGCTTCCACTTATCACCACCTAAATCGTAGACCGTACCAGATATACGATAGACATCAAATCCACAATCAAGTAAAAAATAATATAATACGGTATTGAGCTCGTAACATAGTCCTCCGCGTTGAGTTAGGAGTAATTTTTCTTGAACATTTTTTCTAGTAATTTTCCGGATATTTTTGTTCATAACGTCTAAATTTTCATAAGGTATTACATATGCCATTTGCTGAAGAATTTCATGTAAATTTTCAAAGCTTACATCTTCTTTCGGAGATATCTGTAACCGTGAGAAAAATTTTTTTTGTAAATCAGTCAACATTGTATATAACCTCCCATTTATAGAAAATTTAACCATTAAACACAATGATACACTAAATAAATATATAATCAAGTGTAATAAAAACAAATCAAGTTATTTTATGGCTTGTTTTTACATAAGAAGCCTCACCAGATCAAAAAAAGAAAATTATAAGCTTAGACATAATTCAGGCAAACTTTCATTTTCTATTGATGTTCTTCTTATTTACAGGGCAATTAACTTTTGCTGGCTAATTTTTTAATTTCTGGAAAAATATACTTATTTATCCCTTTTCTCATATAGTATCTTTAATAATCATTTATGAAAAAGGCGAAAACAATACTATTGGTTTTATCTTCCCTTGTTGTTAAATACAGCAATGGTATCCCTGATAGAGTTTTATACTACTTAAATATGAGATTAAAAAATTAATTTTAAAAGAAAAGAGAACCCATATAGGCTCTCCTTCCTTGGCATACTTACAACATGGAGAATGTTGAGACAACTCTTTCAAAACTTTATTAGGGGAAAGTTTTAAAAAATGTACTCACAATAACCTTTACATAAATGTAATATATAGTAAATTGATATAAATTTTTCTAATTATTTGTAACTTTCTGACACCCATTATAACCCTTGTCCTACAAGAAGGTACCAAAGTATCGCTATTAAGCTAAAAAAACAAATATCCCCAAAAAGAAAAAACAAGTTAAATTACCCATAGATAACTATCTTACAATCAATTACATCCTTATTTTTTGATATCAAATAATAAAGATGTAATGTTTAAAGGGGGATTCAGATTGGTTAAAAACTGAACTTTACAAATAGTTATTTTAATACTTGGTGTAAGTTCTTCTGTATTAAGTAAGAACGGATATTTTTCTCCAGTTATAGAATGGTCTTTACTGATTATAAGTATTATTATAATCATTACTGCAGTATAGGTTGATTACTACACGTCTTTGTATATCAACCTTAATATCTTTCCATTTTCGCTAAATTAGCTAATAGAAACTCCTCTGTTATTCAATTTAGAAGTGATATAATTAAATAAACGATACCATCTATGAAATTCATATTAAAAATAACCGGTTATGCTCAGACCGAGGACATGGATGCAGGAGGTTAACCGATGGCACAAGTACAAATACCCAACCAACGAGTAGAAAAAAAGCGCAACTTCAAATTAGTTAAGTTTACAGGGATTGCTGTTTTGATGAT
The DNA here is from genome assembly GCF_044908115.1 of Bacillus sp. RC51. NCBI lineage: Bacteria > Bacillati > Bacillota > Bacilli > Caryophanales > Bacillaceae > Bacillus > Bacillus sp. RC51. The sequence goes on from NZ_JBIYCW010000023.1 coordinate 49,076, forward strand.
TGTTCTAATCACGGCTGCATTCACCATTTGGACACCTCAGCCAAGCATTTGGGTGCTCCAAATGCTTGGCAGCAAGAATAATCCTGAAAATTATGGCTCCCACCCATCCGATTTGCCGGCTCTTATGAAACAAACTCGGGTTCTCTCTGACATCTCATATCCATCCAAGTACCAAGAAAATAAATTGGACCTTTACCTTCCTCAAACCGATTCGAAGCCACTGCCTGTGATTATCTTTATCCACGGTGGAGGCTTTATTAATGGAGACAAGTATATGCCTGCGGATTATTCAAGGGCGCTTGCCTCGGAAGGATTTGCTGTAGTATCCATGAATTACGAGTTAGCGCCAGGGGCCACTTTGTTTGATCAGACGAAGCAGGTCGGCGAGGTATTGTCTTATTTGCAGCAGTTAGCTCAAAAATACCCCTTGGACCCATCGCAGGTGATCTTGGCCGGTTCCTCAGCGGGAGCTTTCTTGGCCGGGGAGTTTGCCCTGATCCAAACCAATTCCGAATATGCAAATCTCGTGGGAGTCCCGCAATCCGTATCGACGAATACAATCAAGGGCTTATTACTATATAGCGCCCCCTACGATATTACAGCATTTCAGCATAGTGATCTAAAGCCCGTGCAACAATTCATAATCAAACGTATGGGCTGGGGCATTTTGGGTGATAAGAACTGGATGGACAATCCGAAGTTTGATGTCTTAAATCTGTCAAAGTATATCACTAAAGACTTCCCTCCTGCATTTGTAACCGACGGCAACACGAATTCATTTGAAACACAAGCCAGGACTTTCGTCGCTACACTTCAAGAAAAGGACGTCCCAGTTACTTCTTTATTTTTCAATCCCAATGAGATAAAAGCTGGTCACGGCTACCAGTTTGATATGGCCTCTCCAGCCAGTATACTTAGTCTGAAGCAGACAAAGACGTTTCTGAAGGGGATCACTTCCTCTAACTAATCTTTGAGGTATTTGCCCGATCAATCTGTTTTATAAAAATCATATTCTTATATTAAAAGAGCAACTCCATTTTGATCAAACTTTATTCTAAAACTACAACCTTCAAATAAAATAATTATATTTGAGGTAACACCACATCGCCATCGAGCTAAAAAAATGTATCTATAAAGCGAATAAATACGCTATTCTTTCCTATGATTCTACAGAAAGAATAGCGTATTTTTTCATTTTAAGGAAATTTAGTTTTGTTAGCTTAATAGCGATGGGGCGGGACCCCTTTAATCATTTAGGGCAACTTTCTTACTTTGATTTGTTGCTTTTGCAGTTGCGATATATACCCCGATTAATACAGATATCATTCCGATTATTTCTTTCCAGCTCATGATTGAACCATAGAATACTACGGAAATTTTCGTTTTGGGGAGCAACCAATTTCTTGACTTGATGGCGATGTGGCGAGACCCCTTACCAAACTTCTAAATGAAATGTATAGCTGAGTAGTTACCTTATTTTTCAAAAAAACATTCTGATTATTTCTTTTTCACTTCTTCTACAAATTCCCATGTCTCTCCGTTATCTTTTGATTGATAAAGTGCACTACTATCGCCATTGTAGTCTCCATCTGCCCCTTGTCCAACTAACATATTAAAAACCCCATCTTTCTCATATGGCAAACTAGGAGAATCAAAAGGACTTATTGTGGACTGTGTATGATCTAATTTCACTTCATGCGGCGGATATTCTACCTTTTTGAAAGATATCCCCCCATCATCTGTGCGATATAACTCTCCCTCATTACCAGAAGGTCTAACTGCTCCTAAAAACCCAAGTTTATCATTTATAAAAGTGATTCCTG
>NZ_JBIYCW010000024.1:0-49724 GCF_044908115.1 Bacillus sp. RC51
TCTTTGAGCTGAAATAACTAATTGTCTTAGTGGATTAATAATAGATCTAAGAATGAAGAAAATTATAATTCCACCTAATAATAAAGAAGCTCCTATTATAGCAAATGTTTTATAAAAAATAGGATTAGTAGCTTCTTCAATTTCTTTCGTAGGCATTACACCAGCTATTTTCCAACCTGTTTTTTTATTTGTCTTAAAGCTTATGTTTCGATCCTCACCATTAAGGCTATACGTAATCTCTCCATCTTCTTTCTTATAAAGTTCATCTGCTAAAGATTTATCTAATTTTTCACCAGGTTTTAATGTTGGATGAACAACTATAGTTTTATCTTGACCCACTATAGCTACAAAACCTTGCTTTCCTATCTTTATCATTTTAGATGTTTTTACGATATCATCAATATTTAAGTCCATACCAATGACACCACTTTTATCTGCATTTTGTTTGGCAATCGCTATTACCATATTTCCTGTAGCTTTTGATTTATACGGAGATGAAACAATAATTTCTCCATTCGCTTTTTCTGCATCCTTATACCAACTACTTTCTAACGGATTAAATCCTTCTGGTATTTCTCCAACAGGCGCATGAATAAATTGATTGTTACTGGATGCGGAATAAATTGTTTCTATCTCTGGATGTAACTGTATATATTGTTCAAATTTACTCTGCACATTTTGTAATTGATCAGGATTATAATTGCCTTGTGTGAGTAATTTTGCAAAATAAGTTACATCTATATATTTGTTTTCTAATTCATCATCAACAATCTTATCTAAAATACTTACATTATCTTTTGCTGTTTGTAGAATTGTTTCATTAAGATCTGTTTTCGCCTCATCATAAGATGTTATTCCTACAATAAGACTAGGTATAATTAATATTGTAATAAATGCCATAGACAACTTCGTTTTTAGCTTTATTTGTTCCAATCTTTTTTTTATATTAAACACGATTTTCTTCTCCTTTTCATTCTTACAACTCATATTATTTATTTAAATGTTTACTCCTTTATCTTTTTCTACAATTATTTATGGTATCATTTGAAATGAAATTACTACTACATCCTTTTACATGCATCTTCAGAGATAGCAATTTAGCTTTCACAAGCGGAGTTTTATTTATCCCCCCTTTCAAGTATGTTATTTTTCTATTTTAAGCAAATATAAAAATAAGAATTATTCCAAATAAACCGTATTAAATATATACTTCACTCTATTAAAATGGTTTTTAGTTTTGATTGGATAAAAGGTTTAATTTAGGCCTAATTAAATTGTATGAAATCCTTACCATAAGAAATTCTCTAAAACTTAACTAAGTGAATATATCCCCTGGATAATTCTACTTAATGGCTTTTTAAACCACTCTAACTGCTTCACTTCATTCATACATCTATTTACTACAGCCGCTTGTTGTTTTGTTGGATTACTGAACCATAAATTCTAAATAGAAGAATACAATAAATTGGAGGACTATATTGTAACATGTATACATAAGTTTTAAATATTAAAATCAAAAAATATATAAATTTTTCATTATACGTATCTCCATATATTACAAATAATTTAGTATGAATTTTAATTTGCTACCATCTATATAGAAAAATACTAGCATTAGAATATATAACCGCAGGAACCAATATGTATTTTGGAGAATGGAACACATCGCTATCAAGCTAAGGTTTTGAAGTACCCCCTAAACGAAAATTTTCCTTCTCTACAGGTAGCTACTTTGAGAAGTCAGTTCATTTTTTTCGTTTTTGGGGCGTTTATTTTTCTTAAGTTGATGGGCATGGCCTCACCATATCCAAAAAAGAAAATTGTACGTTTATACACAAAATTAACACGTTTCGATTAGTTCCCTGTACGTTAAAGAATTAGTTTGTATAATTGAGGAGATGTATAAGACAGGTGTAAATGTAGGGGAATCCAATATTTTCTATTCAAATATGATAGAATAGAAAGAAATCTAAAACGGAGGAAAAACAACTGAACTCAAACACAAAACAGTTTATTTATGATATCCAGCAAAGAAAGAACAATTATATGTAAGATATATTAAAAGCAATACAACACCCTAAAAAAGAGCAAGCTGAACAGGTCATTCAAAATATAGTAGAGAAGATGGATATGATGATTAGGTTAGTTACTGCTTACATGACTATTGAATCAGAATCTATGAAAGAATTAAAAGAACTTCAGGAAGACATTATTCATGCTAAAGCATATATTCAAGAACGAAAATTTGAAGAAACACAGAGATAAAACCCTGTGTTTTTATTTGTTGGTCTATGACAACAATCTGTTATGAATCAAATTAGATGTAAAAGGTGCTGAAAAGAGCTTAAACTTATATACGCTTAGCTTAATAGCAATGTGGCGTGATCCCTATTATCTTGCTTTTATTTTTGCTTATTGCCTTTATTCGGATCATATAATACCATTTGAACTTAAAAAATATCACTGTCCGTGAAACCTAAAACATTCATTTCTTCTTTCAATGAACGCCATGGTTCTATTTTAATGAATTTCGTAATTTTGTCCCTTAGCACGCATGCAGATAATATGCTTCTTCTTTCTTTTTCAAAATCCCCCCTACTGCAAGATAATAAACCATATAGCTATATAAAAATTATATAATTACTAAGTGCATTATGAAGTAATATGTGTTAGTTAGGTGGTTCATACTTTACTTTATTTCTTCTCTTTATACTCTTTAATTATAGATTCCAACGAAATAAACAAAGACGAAGTCTTCAATCAGACCTCGTCTTTTCGTCGTATAACGTATTACAAAAATTATTAGCGGCTTCATAAAATTCAATTGTAATTTCCTCACCGTTTTATGTGTTAAGAAACTTTACAACAGAACCGTTTCTAGTTTATCAGAAATCTTTTGGCTGCACCAAACCGAAAGATTTCTCCCACCTATCGTTGGGCTATCCCCCTGTACACGCTTGAGGAAAGAGAATTTTTTCGGATAATGTGTTAAAATTTAATTTCAAAATGAATCCAAATTATCACCATTAGAGGCAATAACATTTTTATACCATGCAAAACTTTTTTTTCTATAACGTTTTAGGGTTCCATTTCCATCATTATCCTTATCTACATAGATGAATCCATAACGCTTTTTCATTTCTGCTGTTGATGCACTTACTAAATCAATTGGTCCCCATGTAGTATAACCTAATAAATCGACTCCATCAGTGATGGCCTCTTTCATTTCTGTAATATGAGATTTCAAATAATTAATTCGATAATCATCATGTACTGTACCTTCTGTATTTAGTACATCTATTGCTCCAAAACCATTTTCAACAATGAATAGAGGTATTTGGTATCGATCATATAACAAATTCAAGGCTATGCGTAAACCTTTTGGATCAATTTCCCATCCCCAATTTGAGACCTTTAGGTATGGGTTTTTAACACCACCAACCTGTAAGTTACCGGCAGAAGTTTCATATTTATCAGGAGATGCAGATGCCGTACCGCTATTATAGTAGCTAAAACCTAGGTAATCTACTTTATGGGATGAGAGAATTTCCTCATCACCAGGTTCCATTGTGATTTGTATTTGATTTTCAGCGAAATATTTTTCAGTATATGACGGATAATATCCTCGAACTTGAACATCAGTAAAGAATACTGTTTCACGATCTAACATCATAGCTTTCCATACATCTTCAGGATTACAAGTATGTGGATAAGTTGGCGCATAGGCAAGCATGCAACCTATCTTACTATTCTTTATCGTTTCATGACCTGCTTTTACAGCTAAAGCGCTTGCGATAAATTGATGATGAGCCGATTGATACTGTATATTTTGCTTATGATCCCCTTCTTTAAACTCGAGTCCCCCACCAGTAAAAGGAGCATGAATTACAAAATTAATTTCATTAAACGTCAACCAATATTTCACGTGTTTATAGCGTTCAAATAAATTAGTGGCAAAATTTAAATAAAAATCAATAAGTTTACGATTTCGCCATCCTCCATATTTTCTCACTAAATTGAGAGGCATTTCATAATGAGATATTGTTACGATAGGCTCAATGTGGTATTTTTTCAATTCGGCAAATACTTGGTCATAGAAAGCTAATCCTTCTATACTTGGTTGAGACTCATCACCATTTGGAAAAATCCGAGTCCATGCTATACTCATACGGAAGCATTTAAATCCCATTTCTGCAAAGAGAGCAATATCTTGTTTATAGTTATGATAATAGTCAATTGCAGTATGATAAGGGCAATCTCCATTTAATAAGAAATTTGGTGGGCTAAAGACACCATTTGGTAGTACATCTGCTGTAGAAAGACCCTTTCCACCTTCTTTATAAGCCCCTTCAATTTGATTCGCTGCTGTTGCTCCACCCCATAAAAAATTTTCAGGAAACGGTTTAGTGAATGGTTTCATATTTAATACCCCCTATTTAACTATTGTTAATAAATTAGCATTAGTTGAGACGGATTGATTCGTCGTTTGAATAATATCTAGAAATTGATTGCTATTTGTCACAATAATAGGTGTCGTTGTTTCATATCCAGCTTCTTTAATTTTATCAATTTCAAATTGAATTAAAGATTGCCCCATCGACACTGAATCTCCTGTTTCTACAAGCTTAGTGTAATACTTTCCATCTAATTGAACAGTATCAATTCCTACATGAATTAAAATCTCGATTCCATCATCTGAGGTAATTCCCACTGCATGTCCAGTTGGAAACATAGTAGTCACAGTCCCGTTTACTGGGGAAATCACCTCACCCTTATTAGGATCAATGGCTATACCTTTACCCATTGCTTCGGATGAAAATACTTGATCGTTTACTTGTGATAATGGGATGACTTGTCCAGATAATGGACTGTTAATTATTTGTTTGTTTAATACTTTTTTCGTGTTATTAGGATTACTCAGCTGCTTAGGTTCCCCTTCCATCTTTCCCTTATGTTTTGAAGGTTTATCTTCATATCCAAAGAAATAAGTAAGCAGTGTAGCTCCACCAACTGTAAGTAAGATCATGAAAAAGTAAGGTAACCATGGAGTGGTAGAACCACCTAGTGTAAAAATACTATGCAGCATAAACGCTTTCGCTTCGGCTTTAAATGACCCAATAAATGCGCCTCCGATAGCACCAACAATAATGACGTAAGCTAGGGTACGTTTATGAGTTAAAATTAAGCCATAAATAATTGGTTCTGTTACACCAGAAAGTAAACCAGTAATTGTAGTAGATCCTGCTAGAGATTTTAGTTTTTTGTCTTTCGTTTTCAGGAAAATTCCTAAAGCGATTCCCATTTGTGCAAATGTACTTGCTGCCCACATTGGATCTATTGGATCTCCACCATTCGTTAAGTTTTCGATACTCATTGGAATGAGTGCCCAATGAAGTCCAAAGACAACTAGAATAATCATTGTACCTCCAATCACTGCACCAGTCAGTAATCCACTGTGTTCGCTTAAAAAGTTAATACTAGAGGTAATCATTTTCCCTACATAAATTCCGAATGGACCAAACACTAGTACTGTTAATGGAACTATAATAATCAATGAAATCATTGGAGAAAGAAATAATTGTAAATCTTTATGGATAACTTTTTTTAGGAACTTCTCCAATTGTGCATAAATAAGTACAGCAATAAAGGATGGAACGATACTTGAAGAATAATCCATTAATAGGACAGGAATTCCCAAGAATGAAGTTGTATCTCCATTGCTCATTAGACTAGTAAAATTCGGTTCTAATAATGAAGCTCCAATAATTCCACCCATATATCCATTAGCACCAAGTTTAATAGCAAGAGTAATACCAATCATAACAGGTAAAAAGTATAAAATAGCATTTCCTGCTGCTGCTAGGATTCCATACGTACCACTTCTTTCAGAAAGAACACCAAACATAACTAATACTGCTAATATCGCCTTTAACATCCCAGCTCCAGCAAGTGGTGCTAAGAGCGGTGTAAACGTACCAGAGATTAATTCGAAAATCATTGCTGTGAGCTTTACCTTTTCTTTTGGTTGATTATTTGATTGAACAGATCCACTATTAAAGTTTCCTACTTGAACTAAATCATTGTACACATCTGCAACATTTGAACCAATTACAATTTGAATTTGTCCTGTACTCTCAACAACACTAAGTACCCCTTCTAAATGTTCTAACTTTTCTTTGTCTAAAAGCGTTTTATTATTTAGTTGGAAGCGAAGACGCGTAGCGCAATGGACAACGCTTTTGACATTCTCCTTTCCTCCGATTCCTTGTATAATCTTTTTTGATAATTTTTCATATTTCATTCTACACACTCCTTTATTATTAAAAATTATTATATATATCAAGATAGCCTGAATTTCCTTAGAGATTTGTACTCAAAAGCTTAACCCCTTGGACACAAAAAGAGGAAATTGGAGAAACAAAAGGTTTCTTCTAAGAGAATTTCTTGGTTTTTGATTAGATAAGGATCAATGCTATAAAATGTAGCATCAGAAATATAAAAAACCTGAGTTGAAATTATGTATATACATAAGCTTCAACTCAGGTTTTGCCTGCCAAACAGTCACAATCCTGTAAATTAATCATTTTAATTTTATTTTCTTTGAGTAACACGGTTTATATGAATAACAAAATAAGTAATCTCATTTTTTGTAAGTTTTTGATTGTAGTTAGATTTTAAAAGTGCCATTATCTTCTTTGCACAACCGTAAGCTTCCGGATAACTTTCCTTAACTTGTTGAAATAATAAGCTATCTTCTTCTACTATTTGTTCATTACGAGAGAGACGATAAGCAAAATACCTTAAATGTGTAACAAAACGATTATAGTTCAGAGATTTTTCATCTAATTTGATTCCAAAATAGTAGTTTACAATTTTTAAAATTTCTCCTACTATTTTTGTTACCATAATGGTTTCTTCCATTACTATATTATCTTGTTGTGCATTAATTACATGCAAGGCAATGGAACCAGCTTCTTCTTCTGGTAGTTCAAATCCAGTATGTTCTTTAATTATTGTAAGAGCTGTTAAACTAACATTATACTCTTCTGGATAAAACTTTTTTATTTCCCAAAATAAAGGATTCCTAATAATTTGACCTTGTTGAAATCGATTAATTGCGAAGTTAATATGATCAGTTAAGGTAAGATAAATATTATCACTAATTGAGTTAGAAATTTGTTTCTTTATATATTCCACAATTTGGGTAGTAAGCTCGAAGTGTTCCGTAGGAATCTCATTAATTAATTGTAATAATTTATTCGATACTTGACTTTCCTTCTCTAGCACAAATACTTTATCCACTATGGATTCATCAATATATTCACCTACTTTTTTTTGAAAAGCAATTCCTTTACCCATGACAATCATTTCTGTTCCAGTTCGGTTTACCAAAGCAACATTATTATTAAAAACTTTTTTTATGAGCATATATCATCACCTTATTAGGTTTTTAGATATTGATTGCTCAGCAGCAGCTACATACTTTAGAGTATAAAAAAACCTAAATTAATTAGAATCCAGTATTTCAAAATCTGGTTTCACCATAATTTAGGTTTTGCCTGCCGAACAGTCACAATCCATTTGAAGTTTTATACCCTGATTATAGCCAACTATGTTAGCGTTTTCAATAAGTTTTTATAATTACATATTATTTCCTGTTTTTTTAGCTAGTTTGACAGTACATGTTGACCATAAGGTTCGTAGCATAAATTGAATACGAATCATAGCTAGCAATACTTCACTATGCTTTGATTTGAACTACTCACCACTTCAAACAGTCCGCGAGGATGTTAAGTGGTGAGTAGTTCAAAGAACCTTACCCTTATTAAAAAACTTTACAATAAAACCTTAATTTGTAATAGCGTATATTTTCACTGTAAATTTGCTAGTTGCGCCACTTGGGTTTGCAATATAGTATTTAGAATTTGTATATGCTTCAGTCTTAGATCCATTCGAAATGTTTCCCCAACGAACAGAATCCGTCCCCAGAGAAACATCGATCATAACATTGAAGGAAATAGTAGATGCATTATCTTTTTCTGTAGGCTCGATAACCCATTTTAACCCCTTTGTTCCTATAGGTAAATTATTAATGCTAAAGTTTTGACTTGATCGATTTTTTTGTCCAGATAATGGATTCGATTCAGAAGAAATTTGGGAAATTAATATTTCTTTTTCACTTGAGTCTATCCCATTTAATCTGATAATACTATCTATTAAACCTGGTCCAGGAAAATCAGCAGCAATAATACCAGAATGCTTAATACCACCTTGTTGTATGAAATCAGTTCCAAGTGTATTCATTCCCCCATAAAATACTTGTCCATTTATGTCTCGAGGGAAATCTCTCCATTCATTTGTTACATTTTTTTGAATCAGTTTTGGATTACTATTAGTATTTCTGCTCTCTTTTCCACTTGCAACAAACCAAGGGTAACAATTATTCAATAATGCTGCTGCACCACCCGTGCCACTAAAATGGTTGAGATAGATCTTACCATTGTTAAAGTTATTATTTGCATTTAGAAGATGGGTTTTCACCGCATTCCATTTCTCATACATTCCGTCTGGTCCAGTGCCAACTTCAAACTTATCTTGGGTATTCAAAGATTCATAATTAATACCATATTCTTGAGATGCCGAGAAATTTTGTAATATTACAATTTTCCCTCGAACATCTCCTAAATTAGGATTATTTTTTTCTGAGGATGGTACAGAATTCGGATCCCAAAAATAGGAAGCATTACGGTCTTTATAATTTTTAAATATTTCCTCGAATGATAGCGAGCCACTTTCAGGATCAGTATCTTCCTTTAAACGCATTAAAATAGTTTCTTTAGGATTATCTCTTAGAAATTGAATTGTCTCTTTTAATACATCTTCAAACATTGCTTTTTGATTTACAATTCCATGGTGCATCGCAAAAGAATCTTTTACACGTTTAACACGCATGTCTACATAACGAATTCCTGCATTGAATTGTTGAGATAGGGTCATTGTTTGATTTCTTGTCAAATTTTCATCAATAAAACTTGCCCCATGTAAAGCCATTGAACCATGAGTCCCCGGGATAGATACTTCGCTTATTCTTTTTGTATCTTCTAGTTTTGACATCCATGTTGGATTTTGATAGCCTATATTGGATTCATAGGAATAACCTGGATGACTATCAGCAAATACTGTAGAAGTCGTACATAAACTTGCAAGTGTAAAACAAGTAAGGATTCCACTTTTTAAGATGTTTTTCATTTTTATTTTCTTCATTATATCTCTCCTAATTTTTAATAGATTCGTCTCATAAAATAAGGTACGTTTTTTTACAATATACATTGCTTCTTTTCCCAGAATAATGAGATTTTCTGCTTAAAAATATTTTTTGATAGCGGTCTGTTACTTGAAATTTTGAAGGGCCATAGCAGTTCATCCAACAACCATCAGATTCATGCATATACAAATTTCATAGAGCCGAACCATAGACATGTAAAGACACCATTCTTCATCATACTTCACGGATCTTAAAAAGAATCGAAGCCACTCATTTTTTATACAAACAAAACAGAAGTCTTAAACAAGACTCCTATTTTGTGACATATAATGATAGACAAGATGGTTAACAAATTAAGAAAATATAACAGGTGTGTTAATACATGGTTTATATTTATTTAAAAGCTTTTTATAAAAAGGATGCTTACGAAAAATGGGCTTCTGCAAAACTAAACAATAACTTATTTCCCCTTCAATTTCTACTCATTAAAAGTTAAACTAACTACAGTGGCAATAGATTGTGCTGCTTGTTCCCAGCTTCCATCTATAACTTTTCCAAGCTGTTGACCAAGTGAGTTTAAATCGTTTGGATTAACTGGGATTCCATTATACGCAGCAAGAATTGATAAAAGCGGAGCCACAAATGGTGTAAAACCACCCCTATCAATATTAAATACAGGCTTATCTATCACCTTTCCATCTTGTACTGTAAACTCATAATAAAATTGATCATCTGGGCGAAAACTTAAATGATGAGAAATTTGTCCCTTAACATATTTCTTCCCTCCACCTAGATTTACTACTTCTATTTCTTTTACATTAAATTCATGCTCAAATACTTTTATTTTTTTGACTTCGGGACCATGTAAAGCAGCATTAACAGCTGTTTCCAAATTATTCTGTGCAAACGGTTGAATACTAATTTGTGACTCTTTTTGTTGAATAGGTGCTTCTTTTTCTGCAGCAAATACCGATGTAGTAGGTAATGCACCTGTAGCTAAAGTAGCTGCAAGCGCTGTTGTCATGATCATCTTACTCTTCATTTTCATAGTTTTCTTCCCCCTTTAAGTTATGATATATAACCTTTTAAATACTGACACCGTACATTGTATTTATCACAATATACGCCAAAGATTATTATAAGAATACCGATAATTAATGTCAGAAAATTAAAATGAATTATATATGTATTTACAATAATATCTATCTACACATACTTTCGCAATTTTCAGATAAATGATTAGATAATAGCCTTTTATAAGATAGTTTATCATCTTAAATCTTTATATATACTCTATAAACATAGTAAAATCATATTGCTAATACTATAATTGAAGCGAAAAATCATATTAAAGTTAATAAATTAACACAAATTTTCATATTTATTTTTAGGTTCTGTTACAAACCTTCTTAACAGATAAAAGATGAGAGGGTTTACAAGGTGAGTATCTTAAATTCATAAGTTATTATCTAACTGCTGGTGTTCACCATCCAATGAAACCAGTAACTACATCAAAAAAAGTGCTCCTAGATTTATCTAGGAGCACTTTTTTAGGAAATACTCTTCTCTCCATGCTTGCTAATCCTTTCATAACAGCCATGTTTGACAACTTGACGAATTTCTATTAATTCATTTTCTTGAATTTGGAGTATTTCTGAAACATCTACAACAATTGTATTTGTTAGAACATTTACCACATATCCAGTTAATTTTAAGGAAGGATTGTCACGATAAGGAAATTGGACATAATCCCCTATTTTTACTGTAATTATTTTTTCCATATAAAAACCTCCCGAGTGTATTTTATATTTATAGTTCATTAGATCTGTTCCATATTCCTTCTCAATATATCCAGGTTACAATAAATATATTAGTCTAAAGACTACCCACATCCTCAATCGTATTCAAAGGAGAAAAAGACGTGTTAAATAGGATTACATTACAAGAACAAGTAGAGAAAAGAAAGCAAAGGTTCCTAATATTAGTAGAACAATACAGCTATACCCATTCTATTTTCCTAGCCCCTAGCTACGAATTGGTTAAATGAGTTTATAAACTCATTTGTTCCCATCATACCTAATAGATATATGCTTCATATGGTTCTCACATCTATCAAGCATACTCAACTATTACTTTTCTCTAGTAAAGTAATAGGAACATCTATGTCCCCATTGACTTCAAACTGAGTTCCCCTCCTTTTCAAATACTATTTCAATAATTGGGATTACAGTAATTTTATATAATTTTTTCATCTACTTTTTGTAGCAATGCTCCTATAAGAAATGCTACTTTGCTTGTTCATATTATTTTATAAAAAGTATTTTTCAGGCCAATTATTTTCATAAATTGAACCCCAATGATTTCACTATTTTGGATAAGTTTCTTCTATAGAAAAATTAAATTTGATATGAAAGATTGGAATACCTTCGCATTATATTTATTTTTTCATTATAATATTCAAGCGAAGTAGGCAAAATGCAACATAATAATTTATCAGACGGAGAGAGAATAATATATGTACCCAAAATTCATTGACAAAATAGCGCTTTCGAAAGCTCATAAAGATTTATTAATTAAACTGTATAATAAAGAAATTTCAAGAAGTGAGTATAATCGGTTGGTAGATACGTTTTATCGGCCACAACAGAAAGAAACTATGAAGTAAGTGTTTATGTAAAAATAAGGAATCGCATATAAAGTAAAATTACATCAAGAACACTTCAAAACCTATATTCCAAGTAACCATTAAAAAATAAAACTTTCAGGTACCATGGCGGATCGACAGAATCAAAGCGTTGCCAGATGTACAAAAAACAATTATGAGCGGTGAAGAAATTCAAAATAATATCAACTTTTGCTGTTTTACCGCCTATATGATGTTATTAATTTAAAAAAAGAAGAAAATGATTACAAAATTTTAACTATTTCATTAAAATATAACGATATTTTTAGTGCGCTATCACAAGCTAGCAAAATTAAATCCCACCTGAAATGAAAAAATACGCTATTCTTTCTGTAGAATCATAGGAAAGGATGGCGTATTTTTGAGTGAATTTATTTCAAATAGCATTTCAAGTAAAATAAGGATTTTTTTATTTTTATTTTTCTGTATTTTCTAATTCCATATGTTATAATGAAAAAAACTTAAATTTCGACATTTTTCGTCAAAAAAGGAGAGTACTCTATGAAACAATCGTTAACTTTTAAAGAAACAATCCCTATTGGACTTATGCTGTTTGCAATATTTTTCGGTGCAGGTAATATGATATTTCCTCCATTATTAGGATATTCATCTGGAACGAATATTTGGATATCAATTTCAGGATTTGTTGTGAGTAGCATTGGACTTCCATTATTAGCCATCGCTGCTATTTCCCTTTTTGGTGGAAATGTTAGTACCCTTGCTAGTAGGATTCACCCCGCCTGTGGTGTTATTATCCCTCTTATCATTTATTTAGCAATCGGCCCTTTTTTCGCCATTCCTCGTACAGGCACTGTTTCATATGAAATGGCAGTTGCCCCCTTTTTAAGTACCACCATGCAAAATCAATGGTATATATTACTCCTATATACTTTTGTATATTTCGGTATAACGTTTTTACTATCTTTAAATCCCTCTAAATTGGTAGATAGAATTGGAAAATATTTAACCCCGCTGTTACTAATCATGATTAGTATTATTATTGTTAAAGCAATTTCTTCACCAGTTGGATCTATTTCAACACCCTCTGATTCATATCAGGAATCTCCTTTTTTCAAAGGATTTATTGAAGGGTTTTTAACAATGGATGCCCTTGCTGCTCTCGTATTTGGAATTATCGTAATTAACGCTATAAAAGAAAAAGGTGTTACAAATAAAAAATCCATTGCTAAATCTACTATAGTAGCAGGTCTTATAGCCGCACTTGGATTATCTATCATATATATATCACTTGCTTATATTGGAGCTACTTCTCAAACATTTGGCACATTTGAAAACGGAAGTGTGTTATTAACAAATGTAGTACAACATTTATTTGGTCAATATGGTCTTTCCTTATTAGGAATCACAATGTTATTTGCATGTTTAACTACATCTGTAGGACTCGTTTCAGCATGTGGGAGATTTTTCACAACACTATTTCCAAAGATTTCTTATAACAAAATCATTTTAATTATTTGCTTATTTAGCTTTGGGGTATCAAACCTTGGTTTGTCTATGCTAATTAAACTTTCCCTACCTATCCTAATTGTTATCTATCCTGTAGCAATTGTGCTAATTATCCTCGCTTTTTTTGATCGGTTTATAAAAGATAAGCAGGCTGTCTATGTTGGATCAGTTTTAGGAGCATTACTGATTAGTATAGTACAAGGATTAGAAACAGCAGAACTTGCTAGTGACTCGTTGCTTACTTTCATGCAATACGTTCCTCTATACAATGAAGGAATGGGATGGATTTTAATAGCCTTACTTGGTAGTTTGATTGGTTTGATGATTTCAGGAAGAACTAAACAATGTTCTACTACCTAAAATCATTAAGGCAATTGTAATCATTGGAACAATGTAACTCTAAAGGGGCGTCTGATTCGTGTACAAAAAGAAAATATATAAACGAAAATAGTATCGGGATTGAATTTTTCCTGGTAATAACATTATGGTAGCTTCTTTGAACTCCCCCCACTTAACACTCTTACGAGATGTTTGAAGTGGGGGATTCCTGCGAACATCGATATATCCACCAGTTATCTTAGCAGGCTCTTCCCGTAGTTCCTACGGGAAGAACTGTAGTGTCTTGTACGTTGACTCATCACGCTTCCTACTTTAGCTTGGTTTTCGCAACTTCGGCAAGCGTGGGACGATGGAACGTTGAAGATTTTACGATTGCAACGATTTTTCTGCAACCAACCTCATATCTTCAGTTTTCAACGAGCAATCTGTACAAGTATATGGTAGCAAACGTTTTGACTTACGCCATCCGACATTTATTTCCCACCTACCTGCTGGTGCTATCACACCTTCACACAAATTGAGGAGGAAGTGTTCTGTCGGAAAAAGATAAAATAATCTTTGCACATCATGTTTCCGCTTATTTTCTTTGTCATACTGAATCCACGTCTTTTTAGATAAATATATTCATTAGAATAAGGAGGAGTAAGCATATGGATTTTATTAAAGATGTAATCACTCCCATCCACAAATTCATTGGAATTACAAATGAATTTTTATGGGGTTACATCCTAATTGCTCTTTTAATTGGGGTTGGATGCTATTTTACAATTCAAACAAGGTTTGTACAATTTCGCTATGTTGGTGAAATGATTCGCTTACTTAGTGATGGTGCAAGTTCCTCAACTCGTAAAGCACAAAAAGAAAAAAATGGAGTTTCTTCTTTTCAAGCATTTTGCATGAGTACAGCTTCTCGCGTTGGTACAGGAAATCTAGCTGGTGTCGCCATTGCGATTTCCACCGGCGGACCCGGTGCAATATTTTGGATGTGGCTTATCGCAATAATTGGAGGAGCTTCTGCATTTGTTGAAAGTACACTTGCTCAAATATACAAAGTAAAAGATGGAAATAAATTTCGAGGCGGTCCAGCTTACTATATGGAAAAAGGATTAAATAAACGCTGGATGGGAGTTATTTTCTCAATTTTAATTACAGTTTGCTTTGGTCTTGTGTTTAATGCTGTTCAAGCGAATACGGTTACGCTAGCATTTGAAAACGCATTCAACCTAGAGCCTACAATTGTCGGCTGTATACTAGTAGGTTTGATAGCACTAATCATTTTTGGAGGCGTAAAACGGATTGCTCGTGTCGCAGAAATGATTGTACCATTTATGGCGATTCTTTATGTTGGTGTTGCACTATTTGTGGTTATTACAAATATTACGCAAGTTCCTATTTTATTCAAAGAAATTTTGCTGCATGCTTTTGGTATTAAGGAAGTTGTAGGCGGAGGGCTTGGTGCTGCGATTCTTCTAGGAGTAAAGCGTGGTTTATTTTCAAATGAAGCTGGCATGGGAAGTGCGCCAAACGCAGCTGCGACTGCCAATGTTACACATCCTGTTAAACAAGGATTTATTCAAACGCTTGGTGTTTTTACGGATACACTAATAATTTGTAGTTGTACTGCATTTATGATCCTTCTATCCGATATGCACAATGCTACAGACCTGAATGGGATTCAATTAACACAAGAAGCATTAAAAACTCATATTGGACCATGGGCACCTACCTTTGTAGCAATAGCTATTTTTCTATTTGCCTTTAGTTCTCTCGTTGGGAACTATTATTATGGGGAAACAAACATTGAGTTCTTAAGTGGTAGTAAGACATTATTACTGATATATCGTATTTCGGTAATTGGTATGGTAATGCTAGGTTCTATAGCAACGGTTAAAATTGTGTGGGATATTGCAGATTTATTCATGGGGATTATGGCCATTTTCAACCTAATTGCAATCATCCTCCTTGGAAAATATGCTTTCTCCGCCCTCAAAGATTATATAAGGCAAAAGAAAGCCGGAAAAGATCCGATTTTCTATGCAACTAATATTCCTAATTTAAATAATACTGAATGCTGGAACAGCGAAAGCACCCAAGAAAAGATTGGATAACAAAAATCTTTTCTTAAATACAGAGGAGTCAATTTTTAGAATACCGAAGATGCACCTTTATTCAGGTCGTTTATTAAATACAGATTATATGAACACAACTAAAAAGTTGTGGAAATAGGAGATTATGAACTTGCACGTTTATAATATTTCAGACAATATCTATCCATTTCACCAAAAATTTTATTAACCTTCAGATGAATTAGAGAGAATACATTTAATAAAAAGGAAAAGGACGTATTAGTTATGCACTGTATTCAAACAAATAACCTAGAACAATTACTAGAGCAAGTACAATCATATACAAAAAAAGGGAAACTGGCTACTTATATCCCAGAACTAAGAAATGCAAATCCAGATGATTTAGGGATTGCAATTTATCATAAAGAAACAGATTATATCCATGCTGGGAACTCCCAAACGCTTTTTACCCTTCAAAGTATTTCAAAAGTAATTACGCTTGCACTTGCACTTTTAGAGCGTGGCGAAGAGTCTGTATTTTCTAAAGTTGGAATGGAGCCAACTGGTGACCCTTTTAATTCTATTATAAAACTAGAAACAGCTAACCCTTCTAAACCACTCAATCCAATGATTAACGCAGGAGCACTAGCGATTACAAGTATACTAACAGGGGATAGTAATGATGAGAAGATGGAACGGATTCTTTCCTTTGTGCGTGATATTACGGACAATCCTACGATTAATTACTCTTCAAAAGTAGCCGGCTCTGAATTAGAAACAGCTTACTTGAATCGTTCTCTTTGCTACTATATGAAACAAAATAACATTATCAATGGCGATGTAGAGGCGTTAATGGACTTATACACACGTCAATGCGCAATTGAGGTAAACTGCATTGATTTAGCACGGATTGGTTTGATTTTTGCAATGGATGGATATGATCCATATAGAAAAAAACAAATCGTTCCGGAACATATAACAAAAATTTGTAAAACATTTATGGTCACATGCGGCATGTACAACGAATCTGGTGAATTTGCAATTCGCGTCGGAATACCCGCCAAGAGTGGGGTTGCCGGTGGGATATTCGGATGCGTAAAAGGAGAAATGGGAATTGGTATTTTTGGACCCGCTC
This sequence comes from Bacillus sp. RC51, assembly GCF_044908115.1. Lineage (NCBI taxonomy): Bacteria > Bacillati > Bacillota > Bacilli > Caryophanales > Bacillaceae > Bacillus > Bacillus sp. RC51. The sequence goes on from NZ_JBIYCW010000024.1 coordinate 16,956, forward strand.
TAGATGCTAATGGAAATAGTATAGCTGGTTTTAAAATACTAGAACTACTTTCCGCACAAGAAGGCTGGAGTATGTTTTAACGAATTCCCCGAAAGAATTCTCCTTCCTCAAGCGTTGGACATCTAGGGGTGGAACACCCCGAAGTAAAGCTCAGGGAGACGAAAGGTTACTTTCGTCGTGGAACTAAGAAGCTCCCTCTTCAAACTTTGCTAAGTGGTGAGTAGTTCACATTCATAAGTTATTATCTAACTGCTGGTGTTCACCATCCAATAAAACCAGTAACTACATCCAAAAAAGTGCTCCTAGATTTATCTAGGAGCACTTTTTTAGGAAATACTCTTCTCTCCATGCTTTGCCTCACACCCAAAAATAAGGGAGCAGATTCTACTCTATAGGTTGACTGTGAATTTGTCGATTCATGGTAACCCAAGTGATTGTAAACAATATCATTAATAGCATTACAATGATATATAATCCGGTTTGAGGTATCATGGTACCAATCATTACGCCCATCAATAAGAGGGTTGGAATTTGAATAGTCTTAAGTTTTTATTTTCATACATCTAAAGAATCCACGATACCTCTATAAAAGTGAATTCATTACTCAAAAACCTCCCTAAACAACTCATGTACTGCTTTACCTTGATGAAAACGAATTTCCTCTACGTTTTCATGTAATACAATATTTCCGTCTTTTTAAAAAGATTACCTCATCAAATGTATTTTCGATTTCTTCTATTAAATAATTTTTTACACCATAACACAAAAAAGACATGAGTCTATACTTCTCAATGACTCATGTCTTTTCTTTTTAAAGTTTATTCTACCGTTTTTATTAAAAGCAAATACTTCTACTTTGTGCTACTATATCGAAACACATACTTTATTTTATAAAAAGTATTATTTTAATTTTGTCAATTCCCAACATTGAGCATCTGTACCATTGTCTGGCCATTGTTGAATATTAGCACCATTGTTTTGTATACTACTCTTCAGATCAAGTAATTGACCGCTATGCTTAGCTATCAATTTAAGCGTTCCATCCGAATTTTTTTCGATTTTCCATTTTTGATTATCTCCACCAATGTCTTCCCATTGTTCTACATTCGCACCATCACTGTTTGAAGCTCCGGACACAGTAAGCAATTTCCCACTATGAACTGCTTTGATTTTATAATACCCATCTGCCATCTTCTCTAGTTCCCATTTTTGATGATCTCCGTCGTTATAATCCCATTGTTGGACGTTTACACCATTATCCATTGAGGCGCTACATATATCTAATACTTTTTGACTTCCTTTATTTTTGATGATATAGACACCACTGTAGTCAATCCCTTCAATACCATCGCAACAAAGTATTTTTGCTTTTTGCAATGTATCTTGTTGCAATTTTTCGTCTAAAATTATTTTTGTTAGTTTGTGGGTCAACTGTTCATTCTCATTGAGTAATTCTTCTGCACTCTGCTTCCCTTCGTTGAAGGCCCGAATTGCATCTTGTATTTTTAATTTTTCTGCTACGATTACTCCTGCAGCCGCTAACTCAGCTTCTCCAATACCTGTCACGATTTTCTTCTGTGCTTCTTTACAATTGCTTTCGTGAATAGCTGTCACTTCATTCGTCATTTCTACTTTACGATAAATTTGTCCATCAGGAATAAGCTTATATTTATAATCAACTTTTGCTTTGTTTGTCACTTTCTTAGGCACTGGGTTATCAATCAACACTTGGAAGGTGACTCTTGTCGTCGTCCCGGGCTCTACCGTACCAATATTCACGCCACTTTCTATATTGCCTGAGAGAGGGCGCCCATCTATCTGTAAACTGCCTGGAACCAACTTCGTTCCATTTGGAACTTGATCCTCAATTACGACATCGGTCAGTTGTGTATCACCTGTATTAGCAACTTCAATGGTATAGGTTACAATGTTACCTGCCTTGACATAAACTGACATGTCTTGCCGTTTCACTACCTCTACCTCTACTTTTCGAATGACCGTAATGGCTTCATTACTATCTGCTGTACCTGAAGAGACCGGTAAGCCTGGGGCACTTTGGAAATCATACACGACAGTAGCTTTATTCACCGCTCTATTGTCTGGTGGCACTTTTAATACTAAGGCTTGAAAGGTAACTTCCGTCGGGCCTTCGATAGATATGGAACCAATGTCTACTCCTTTTGTCGGATCTCCACCAGGTATAGGAACGCCATCGATCTGTAAGCTGCCTTCAACAAACTTTAATTCTGGTGGAAGAGTGTCTTTTAAAATAGTTTTTTGTGCTTCGGTCATTCCACTGTTTTCAATTAATAGAGTGTAAGTAAGGATTTCACCCACGATAGCTGCTTCTTTATCTACTTCTTTATTAATTTTGATTTCTGGACTATTCACATCAATTTGGACACCCAGACCTGTCACTATATAACCATCTGATTTCGAAGTCAGTTGAACTAATGCCTCCGTTTGTGAATTCTCCATAGCTGTAGAAGCGTCCACATTGGTAATATCCCAATTATAACGAACTGCTGGTCCGGCACTTCCTGGTATGACATTTACATTCCCATAGGTACCACTCGTATCTAGATTCCCTGCATCATCATTAATTTGTGAAGCAAAGAAGTTGTCAATCGGATTATTGGGACCTGAAATGGGCTTTAAAGAAGAGGCATCTTTTCCAAAAAGTAACTGATCTCCTGGAATCTTTGAATCTCCTTCCATTGCGGTTAGCAACAATCTTGCTTTGACATCACCAAGTTCAGGCGTAGAGAAGCCAGAAATTTTCTGGCTTACTGATCCCGTTTTCTCAATCGATGCAGTTCCGACATGAATGTTCATATTTCGAAGAGGCAATGTAGGATCTTTATAAACCACAGATAAAGTCCATCCCCCCACGTTGTTCCCTTTATATCTTTGTACTGTCGCTGGTACACCACTGACAGTATAATTACCAGCCCCACCTGCATCTATAAAACTAGTAACATTGGCAGAGCGAACATAAAATATTTGGTTCGCCTGAGCTACTTGCTGACTCGTAGTCGGATCTGGCGTAATGAGGGTGCTCCCTTTTGGTGAGATTAACGTTATGGTCCGATCTATTTCACTCGTCACATCCTCGGTACTCGTTTTTGTTGATCCACCCCAAATTAGCTCTGCATATAATACTATGCTTCCCGTTGGTAAGCGAAGCTGTGCAGCAGAAGCATTTTCTTTCCAATCCAGTGTGGTACCTGTAGGATATCCTGGTACCTGCTTAGACAAATCTAATGTGATAAATGCACCAATATCTGTATAACTGATATTGGTATTACTTAGACCCAGTGTGTTGCCAGTAAAAGTAACCGCTCCGTTAGTCGTGGTTGAATATCGCTGAATAAACGCCATGATTCTCACCCTTTCTCTATTTATCTATTCCTATCCCTACTTACAACCACAACATAGGTCTTTAACTTGATCTAACTTTTTCTTCAACTCTTTTTCCAGATTAGCAATTTGCTGAACTGCTTCCTTTGCACTCTTGTTAATTGCTAGCAAATCCGTCACTTTAATCCGGCCACCTCGGAATGAATTAATTGCTGCTTGAATCTTTTCGCCTTCCATGTAAAGAATCATGGCTAGACTTTTTTCCTCTTGTGCGATGGAATGAATGATTAAGTCACGTGACCATTCACAGGTTGTTCGTCCTGCTGGCACATTGGTTTGTACTTCGTTACTGACCGCATCTACATAACCACCTGAATACTGAGAGCCCATGTAAGCTTTATTCCTAATCACTCCACTAGAATGAGGTTTAATCACTTCAACTTTAAATGTAATGATGATAGGCCCTTCAATGGATAGTCTATCAAGTACAATCGTTTTCGTTGGATCTTCACCAGGTTTTGATTCACCGTCAATTTCCACACTATTCGGGACAAACTGCACCTCTTCTGATAGAAAATCCTTAAAATGACAATTAGTAACATCAATTAGACTATCATTGGAAATGGTAAACGTATATGTTAGAATATCTCCTACCACCGCATCAATTTTGTCTACTTCCTTTTCTATACTCACTTTCGGAAAATTAGACATGTGCCTCTCCCTTTCTTTTCTGTAATTCATACCTTATTAGTGATGAATCAGATTCCCTATTTTTCAAAAGCATCTGAGGGAAAGTAAGACATCCTCTTCTTCTCTACTTACAACCACTACATAAATCCTGAATCGTATTTCTCTTGTTCTGTAGTTCTTGTTTCAATGTAGATAATGTTTGAGAAACACTATTTTCACTCTGAATAATCAAATTCTGTTCATTTTTTGTAATCCTACCACTATTAAAGGCTTGATTTGCCGTCTTTATTTTTTCTGCCTCTGCATCCAGTAACTCCTGAATGGCCTTCTCTTCCTGTTTAATTGAAAATTCGATGGTACTTTGATTGTTCTCACAGTTAGTAGGAGGACGCACAATCACTTTTGTCTCTGTTATATTACTGGCTGCTTCTCCTTTTTTGATAGGCGATCCAGAAGCACTTTCAAATTCATAATTTAAGGTGGCTTTATTTTTCACTAGCTCATCTGGAGGAATATTGATTACTTTCGCTTGGAATGTCACTTCAATCAGTTCTCCTGTTCCTACCATTCCTAGCTTAATCCCATTATTTACATTCACACTAGGTTGAGGCACACCATCCACAAAGACACTACCTGGAACAAACTTCAACTCTTTTGGAAGGATATCTTTCAAGATAGTGTTTTGTGCGTCAACAGGATCCATATTTGTTACAAGAACGGTATAAGTCAAAATATCTTTTACTTTTGCCTCATTTTTGTTTACTTTTTTATTTATTTCCATCTTCAGACTATCCTCCATTAATCTATTCGCCTCAGTTTTCATATTTACATACCCCCGACTTTGAGACATATTTCATCACCCTTTCCATCATCGAATCAAATTATATATGGATGTTATGAGCAAAAATCACAAATTTCTTGGATAACAGCGAGTTTATCTTTAAGCACTGATTCTAGTACGATTAGGCTGTCTAACATATCCTCCACACTTTCATTGACAGCGATGAGATCTTGGACTCCTATTTTCTTATCTCCAAACGCACGAGCAGCTACTTCAATTTTTTCTGCTTCTGCCCGCATAATCCTAGCAATGCTTTGTTCCGCCTCAGCAATCGTTTGGATAATCTGATTTTTCCCTTCTTCACAGGTAGGTGGCTCAATCACTTCAATCCCAGGTTTGTTACTAATACTCGTCGCTGTCGATATAGGTAAATCTGGTCTACTCTGAAAATCAAAGATCATCGATGCTTGATTATGCACCACTTTATCATCAGGCTCTTTCATGATTTTCGCTTGATACGTGATGAGGACTGTTTCTCCTACAGCCAAAGTACCAATGTTCACACCCTTAGCAATATCTTGTCCTGGCCATGCCGCACCTCTGATTCGTAAACTATCTGGTAAATATTCAAGTTCTGGATCTAAGTAGTCCTGAAGAATCACATTAGTCGCATCTACATAGCCATCATTTTTTACTTCCAAAGTGTAAGTTACTATTTCACCTACTACAGCTTGTTTTTTATCCCCCGACTTATTCATTTTTACGATTGGGCTATTGGCGTCAATCTGTACTCCATATCCACTCACCAAATAGGTATCTTGCGCCGTCGCAATACGGGCGATTGCCTCGGTTTGACTATGATGCAACGTGTGAGAAATATCTACATTCGTGATATCCCAACCCGATCGTACGCCAAATCCGTCTGATCCAAGAGGCTTATTGAGCGTTCCAGCAGTTCCACTAGTATCTAAATTTCCTAGATCATCGTTAATCTGCGACGCAAAAAAATTATTTCCAGGATTATTCGGACCAGATATCACCGAAAGCGACGAACGATTGGGACCAAATTCAAAGCGATCGCCAGGAAGATTAGAGTTTCCTTCCAGTGCCGTAAGCATGACACGTCCCTGGATATCCCCACCTTCTGGTGTTTTAAAATTATAAATCAACTCATCCACTGGAGGATTAGACATAGAAATCACTTGAGACCCAACATAAATATTCATATTTCGAATTTTAAGTAATGGATGTTTATAAGCGACAGCCAACGTCCATCCCACTGTATTGGTAGAAGCTAGAAAAAAAGTACAATCTCTTACCGTTCCGGGAATACCACCTACTATATAAGTTCCAGCTCCACCTTTTTGTACAAATTCAGTTACATTCGCAGAGCGAACATAGAAAACTTGACCGCCAAAGACGGACTCTTCTCGTGCAGTGAAGGCATCTGGTGCGATGGATACAGTAGCAGCTGGGGTAGTAAAAGTAATCGAAGTATTGATAGCTGAACGAACATCAGTATATTGATCTTTAGTCGATCCACCCCAGATCAACTCGGCATACAATATTTCACTGTCTGCAGGGATTCTCAGCATAGCCAAAGAGGAATTTTCTTGCCAGTTCATTGTACTTCCAGCTGGATAGCCTGACACTTGTTTAGAACTATCTGTTGTCAAAAAAGCCCCGATATCTGTACTTCCATCTGCATAACCTAATGTATTTCCTGTAAATGTAATCGCACCATTGGTTGTTTGGGTGAAACGATGAATAAATGGCATATTCTTCCCCCTTTTCAATCTAAATAAAGCTATAAATTCTTGTGCTTCTTTCTCATTAATCTACTAACAACAAATCTGCTTAGCAATTTCTAATTTATCTTTTAATAATTTCTCCAACTGTGTAGCTTTTTGGACTACTTTTTCGACACTCTGATTAATCCTAGCAAGTTCTTGGGCAGAGATTCGTTCTTCTTCAAATGCCTTTACCGCTTCTTGTACCTTTACACTTTCTGCTTGAAGGATTTTCATCAAACCGAGCTCTTGTTGTGCTACTGATTCAAAAATCTGATTTTGTGCTTTTTGACAATCGGTCTCCAACCACGCCGTAATTAGGTTACTTGTTACTATTTCCTCACGCACATTGCTACCTGGTTTCAGCTGAAATTGATAAATTGCCTCTGCTTGGTTATCTACTTTCACTGGCAACGGACTCTGTAACGCTACTTGAAATGTAATCACAGCTGTTTGGCCAGGAATTAATGTACCAAGAGGAATTCCTGTTGTTAAATCATCAAGCACCGGTGCACCATTTACTTTTAAACTCCCTGGAACGAGTACCGTTCCTGTAGGTATGACATCTTTAATAGAAATTGCATTTACTGAAGTATCTCCATTATTGGTAATATCGAGCGTGTAGGTGATAATATCTCCCTTTTTATCGTAAACCGAACGATCTTCACTTTTCACGAGATCGACTTGTACATGCTTAATGATAGTATTTACTTCATTTGAGCTACTAGATCCTGATGTGAGAGGTAAACCCGCTGCACTTTGGAACTCGTAATCCAGCTTACCCGTATTAGTCACCTTTCCATCTGTAGGGACTGCAATCACTTTCACTTTAAATATGATCTCGACTGGCCCTTCTATGCTTACAAATCCGATATTGACTCCTTTAGCTGGATTTTCCCCGGGTTTGGCTTGCCCATCGATAGTTAAGCTGTTCTGCACAAATTCTAACTCATCTGGAAGAATATCTTTAAAAATGGAATTCTGAGCTTCTACTAGTCCACTATTTTCTACTAAAATTGTGTAAGTTAACTCATCTCCGACTATTGCTATATCTTTATCCACTTGTTTGTCTATCTTGAGCTCCGGACTATTCACATCAATTTGAATCCCTAATCCAGAAAGGATGAATCCGTCCATATCTGTTTTGAACCGAGCAATCGCTTCAGTTTGTGAGATTTCCATGGCGTTTGAAATATCCACATTCGTAATATCCCAGCCATAGCGCTGTGTAGACTGTTTTTGCCCTGGGGTTACATTACTATTTCCCGCTGTCCCACTAGTATCTAAGTTTCCACCATCATCATTAATCTGTGAAGCGAAAAAGTTATCCACTAAGTTATTCGGTCCAAAAATGGCTTGTAATTGGCCTGGGGATGGACCAAATAAAAATTGGTCTTTAGAAATGAAACTATCGCCTTCGATAGCAGTCAATAAAGCTCTTGCCTGAAATGGCTTGGATTCAGGTGTCCCAAAACCTTTAATTTTTTGATCCACTACATTCCCTCTTTCAACAGATGCCACACCAACATATAAGTTCATATTTCGTGAAGGTAAAGAAGGATTTTTATATATAACAGCAAGTGTCCATCCTGCTGCATTACTTTTACTTGGCCGTTGGATTGTGGCTGGTACCCCACTTACAGTATAAGAACCTGCCCCACTCGCCTTTATTAGTTTAGTAACATCAGCTGTACGAATATAAAATGTGTGATTTTCATGCACTACTACTTGGGCCGTTGTAGCATCAGGAGATATTGTTTGTATTGAACCTTGTGGGGTAGTTAAGGAAATGGGAACGTTAATATCTCCTGTAACATCCACTGCATTAAATTTTGAGGTACCTCCCCAAATCAACTCTGCATACAGCACTTCACTAGCTACAGGAAATTTCAGAACTGCTTGAGAAGCATTCAATTTCCAATTCAATGTACTACCTATTGGATAACTTGGGACTTGTTGGGTAAGATCCAACGTAATGAATGCTCCAATGTCATTATAGCTAGGATTATTCGAACCAAATCCTAGCGTATTACCTGTAAACGTCATCGCACCATTTGTAGTCGTTGTATAACGCTGAACTATTGACATTCTCTTCGTCCTTTCTATAACAACTAGAATAATAACTATTATTTTATTTTTTAATAAAACTTAAGCGGGGATTTTAATTCATATAATTGCCTCCTATGTAAATATTTGATAAAACAAATTATATTTCACTCACTGAAAAACTATATCTATAATTAAATGTTCTTTCTATTTATCATTATTTATCTGATTTTTCAGGTAAATATATTTCAAATCCAGTTCTGCTGTGAAAATCATTTAATAGGAATACCACCACATCTCTATTTGGCTAATAATAAAAAAATGATATCATTCAAATTTTTCAGTTAACAATTATAAAGATTTTGATATTTGGACAGATTGTAACTCCTAGCATTTATCGTTTGAAGGTTGAAACAAAACATACTGATGATAAAATAGGAATATTTTACACTGATCCAATCGAATTGAAGAATAGGGATTGGTGGAACAATACAGACAAAAAAGCAACTAATTGAAATTGGTCGCTTTTTTGTCTTCTATTTACTTGGCCTCTTATAGGGAACAGCCGAGATACGTGTAAAAATAGGTCATAGACTTACTTTTATGGTTCTAGTGCAAAAACTATATGACTTATGTAACTAATCTCTGAAACTTGGACATACTGATACTAGTACTCTAAAAAAGGACGTGATTAGTATGGAAAAGCAAAACCTATTCAAGTGGAAACAGATTATTCATTATTTTCTTTAGGGGATTGAACAGGCATGCACGATTGCCCAAACTGTTCAATTGGACAAAACATTGGAGGAATGGCCTGGTGAAACCCCGGGCGGTGTGCTACGCAATATTGCATCTCACAACTCCTACCATTTAGGAGAAATTGTGCTGATTCACAGATTATTTAGCGCTTGGCCACCGCCAGCATTTCGGAAAAAAACCATGCTAAGAGCATGCAAGGTTTTATACAGTTTTTCGGCTAATCCAGTAACAAACAAGAACCCTAAAACCGCGCCAGGATAGGAATGTATAAAAAAATGCATAGATCCGTAGAACAAAAAAAGGAGGTTCCCTTGTGAGAGTAGGGATCCGCCTTTTTCTTTCTACCCATAATAGGACTTTATGTTAACTTCTATGAATACAATATACATCCATCTCATAAGAAAAACCGCTAGGAAAACATCTTGACGGTCCTTTTGTGTATAAATCCCATGAGGAGTGATAGATATGATCCGGCACTCGTAACCATGTATAGATCGGTATGTTTTCGTTTTCCAAGCAGGTCAAACATATATAATTCACTGTCTGTTTAGACTTGCGTAATGGCTAAATTCCTTATTGATTATTTTATCGTGAGCTGGCGCTACTTGTGGACCTACCGAGTTGATGCACGTTACCAGAATATGCTTCCCGTCTAGAGATCCGACGGCTCTCGATTCATATCCGAAAGTACCTCCGGCATGCCCCCAGTAAGATTGCCCGTCCGCTGTTTTAAATTCATAAATCCCTAGTCCGACTTTACCAAAAGGTCCATCTACTGTTGTGTGCATCTGGTCCATCATCTCTTGAGTCAGAAGCTTCCCGCCCAACAACGCACTGAAGAAGGTAGTCAAATCATTAACTGTTGAGACTATATCTCCCGCCGCATTTGCCCATGATTGATTCATTTCTGTTAAATCATACAAATGACCCGATCTATCCATATTATATCCTGTGGCATGCTTACCCGGAATTTCGTGACTATTTCCCATCACAAATGTCCCTTTCATTCCAAGCGGTATGATAAACCGTTTCCTGATCTGCTCCGCATACGTTTCTCCTGTTACCTTTTGAATAATTTGACCGGCTAGTACAGTATTCATATTGGAATAATTCCAGCCCTTCCCTGGTGCAAATACAGGTGGCTTTGAAAGTCCAAGGTCGATAAGCTCATCGACGGAATAGTAACGGTATGGATTTTGAGGCAAAGTAATATCTCGGAAATCCAAATCTGTATAGCTAGCAAGCCCGCTTGTATGATTCAATAACTGACGGATCGTAATTTTGTTGCCATCATACCCTTCACCTTTTATGACACCTGGCAGCCATTTTTCAACCGAATCATCCAGATTCAATTTTTTCTCGTCAGCCAACTGTAATACAACGGACGCTGTGAAAGTCTTTGAAATACTTCCAATACGGAATGAAAAATTGGACTCCACCGGGTGTGGTACTTCATAACTGGCTGTACCTGTAGCGTAAGACCAGCGTTTCCCGTTCTGTAACCCGCCAGCTATGACACTTGGGACTCCTTTGATGGTTACCACCTCATCAATGACGCGTTTGACTTCATCCCGATGCTTGCTTTTCTTTTCCTTCTCTGTCTCCACTTGTACCGCGCCTTTAGTCTGTACCGGGTTTACAGACCCATAAGCAGAAAATACCAGTGTACTCGCCGATATAGCTGTTAATGCAAGTACAGCTCCTTTTTGAATCTTGAGTAATTTCATAACGTATCGCTCCTATTATTTTGGAATGTTGTGTTGCTTTACATCCTCACCTTACCCCCAAAATTGTTAAATCGGATAGTGATGAAACCGCCAAACTTTTGTTGACACTCGGAATTGGACTTGTCACATATACCATATGACAAACTGTCAAATATCTCATGTGACGTGCTTGTTACAGTAAATTCTAACTGTTTACCCTCTCTTTCGCTTGACGGATCAGAAGTTTATGGTGCATGATAGGTTTGATTTATTCAGAATTTATTTTAAAAAATACAAGTAGGTGTGCATAATCCGTGTTCTCTATAATAAAAAAATGGTTCTGGTATGATTGGATATTTGTGGCCATACGAACGCTTTGGATGGTCATTATCATAAGCGCTAGTTTTATCAAACCGTCATTAATCGATGCGTCTTTTTGGTTCTTATTTTCTTTTGCTTTCGTCGTTTATCTCGTTCCATTAATCGCCTGGTGTAGAAATGCAGATTGGTATCTTGCAGTCGACGTCATGGCAGCGGGGGTTTTTCATCTTTATTTAGCCTATACAGCACCGGAGTTACTTTGGTCTTTCGTTTTACTTGTGATGAATATCGGCTTGGCCAGCAATCGAAGAACCTATGTATGGACAGGTATCCTCTGTGGAATCATATTGCCGGCATTGAACGGTTGGATCGCTGGTCGTCTCCCGTATGAATTTATCGTTAGCAACGGTTTTGGATTCGCCATCGGCTTCACGTTTAATATATTAATTCAGTCCCATAAGCAAGCCCTAATTATTCATGAGCAAAAGCTATTGTTGGAGCAGCATATTGAGCGGATTGAGGAACTTACGCTGATGGAGGAGCGCAGCCGGCTGTCACATGAGCTGCATGACACGATTGGCCATACGCTTACCTCACTCATCGTCGGCGTCGAATCGCTGCGATCGTCCGTACCGAATTCACAGATAGAGAGGATCGATTCGCTTGTCGGAATCGCCCAACACAGTCTGGTTGATATCCGAAAACATCTGCATCAGCTCTCTCATACTCCATTGAACCATTCGTTAAGTGAATCTCTACGGCAATTTACCGAAGATTTTATGAAGTCAACAGGTATAATGGTCAAATTCCGTGTGATCGGCAGCGAGACTCTCGTTATGCAAAAAATAAACTTTTGTCTATATCGTTGCCTTCAAGAGTCTCTGAACAACGCGGTTCGGCACGGTTCGGCGAGCTTGATATCCGTTCAGTTGTATTTCGAGAGTCAGCAGCTCAGGTTACAGATCGAAGATAACGGCATCGGAATGGAAGAAATCCAATTTGGATTTGAACTTAATGGGATGAAGGAACGACTTAAGCTATTTCACGGCACGGTGTCCGTGCATTCCGAGCCAGAACAAGGAACTTTCGTCATATGTAATATTCCGTTGCAGACAGAGCCTGCACATGATACAATCCGCCTGCTGCTCGGTAACGACCAGGTGATCATTACCGACAGTTTGAAGCAAATTTTGGATCAGCATACTGATTTTAACGTAGTTGGTACAGCCAGGGACGGTGGCGAAGCATTAGAACATTGTGAGCGGTCCCAACCGGATATCGTGCTAATGGATATTAGTATGCAGGGAATGAGCGGGATTGAAACTTTACTTGAGATGAAACAACGATGGCCTGATATGAAGGTTGTGTTCATGACAACGTTTGAGGATTCCTTGCAGGCAGCAACTGCATTGGAGCACGGGGCGGAGGGCTACATGCTGAAGTCGATTCATCCGCGAGAGATGAAGGAAGCCTTGAAACTAATTTATAACGGAGGAATCTGGATTGATCAATCGGTCGCTACGCGAATTTTCGAAGAGATGAAAAGTCAACGCGAGCAATTGGAGAAGATCGGTTCAAGTCAGGAAAACTTCCCGTACGGGCTTACGAAACGTGAAATGGAGATTCTGGAGCATCTGTCAGGTGGACTGCGTTATAAGTCGATCGCCGCCAAATTATTTTTATCGGAGGGAACGATCCGCAATTATTGCTCGACTCTCTACTCGAAGCTCAGCGTCAACAACCGCGAAGAAGCAATAACAAGGGCCCGAAAGGAAAATATTGTGTAGATGGTACTCAAGATATAATCATTTTTCCGTATTCGGGGCACGGCAACGATTACTATTTTTTGGGCCACTAATTATTTTAAGTAACAGAATTAGAGTTCCGTTAACTTTTGGAATGAATTTAACAAAATTTGTTTACAGAACACCTGTAAATATTGCTGGAAAATAAGTGGACGGAATACATTTAAAGAAAATCTTCTTGAAAACTTCAAATTTAATTACCTTAAAGTCATTGTTTTATCATACATTTCAAAGTTTTTTACAAGTGGTCCGAAAAAGAACGAATCGTTGTTATCCCCCATGCCCATCAACCCCCCAAAAAACAAATACTCTAAAACGAGAAAATTGGCATCTTTAGGTGAAAATGTACAATTTTTTTGTTTTTGGGGCGTTATAAAATTCTTAAGTTGATGGGCATGGGGTATTTGCATTTCTTAGGTTGATAGCGATGTGGTGCTACCCCATCGCTATCAACCTAAGCTCATAAAACGTCAATTATAGTGGAGGCTGTTGCTTTTTTCTAAAGGCTATGCGTAGGGAATATAAAAAACCCCCTAGGAACCAACGAATTCCTGAGGGGGTAACTGCGTAATGTAATATATTTACAATTATATTGCGTTTGGGTTTAAAATGCGCATCTTTTTCATTTACATAATAACCACCATATTTAAGTTTATAATAGTTATGCTTTTTAGATAAAAGCAATTACTTGTTTTATAAACTCGTAACCAAAATAACCACTAAATCCGAATAGTACTATTGCGGCAGATATAGATACCCATTTAATAAAGATTGGATTTAGAAAACGTCTAGTAAAATGAACAAAACCCAATAAGACCATATCATGCATAAAGATACCTAATAAAATACCTACAGCTATTAATATAAATGTAGATGCACTTGCATTACCTAATGAAGAGACTAGAACCGGACCAAAGACCCCTATCCAAAATACAATATTAGCCGGTGATATAGCAATCTTAAAACCAGATAAGTAAGCTGTTAATAAAGATTTATTAGGATTTTCTCCCTCTATGTTAACTTCTGATTTTGCTTCTTTAATACTTTCTATTCCAATAAACATTAAAAAACCAAAACCTAGTAACCACATAACTGCTTCTACCCATGGATTGGTTAATACACTAGAGAACCCTAGATAAATCAGGACAATTAAAGATAAATCTACAGTCATTCCTCCTATACCTACAAACCAACCATGTACGAAACCATTTCTCATTCCTTGTTTGGTCATTTGGACAGTCATAGCACCTGCAGGTATTGATAAAGATAAACCTAATATAATATACGTAAAAAGTGTTACAATCATAAAAATTCTCCTATTTTAGTCAAGTACTATTCTTTTCGCTTGGTTCAACAAATAAAACTAGAGCGTTGCGATTTTTCACATTACTTCTAGCAATCTCCAAAAACTCATAAAGTACCCCTTTGTTGAAGATCAATGCCTATAATCCCATAAGATCCCTTACATGTTTAGCGTTCTTTTTAGATGTTAGTTTTTCAAGTAATAAAAATGCAACATCAAAAGCTGTACCTGGATTAGAAGATGTAATAATATTTCCATCTTGAACAATTAAATCATTTTGTACTATTGCACCTAAATTCTTTAACTGCTCTTTTCGTTTACTCGTTGGATGACTGTATGTGGTGGCTTTTTTATCTGTAAGAATCCCACTTTTACCAAGCGCTAATGATGCAACACAAATACTGGCAATAGGCTTCTGCTTGACATAAAAATGTTGAATGACATTTAAGAATTCTCTACTGTATGCATCCCGATAAAAACCAGCTTCTTCAAACCCTCCTGGAATAGCTAGTGCATCAAACTCATCTAATTGAATATCATCAACTGTTTTTTCAGGTATGACAGTAAAATTCCAAGTACAGGTTAATTTATTCCGAAGACCAACTGTTACGACCTTGGTTGATCCATCTCCCTCCCATTTATTCCAACCTAGTACGTCTGTAAATACACTAGCTTCCACTGCTTCAAATCCGTCAGCTAATAATAATAAAATCTTTTTCATATCGTAAATCGCCTCCTGATATCCTTATTTTATACAAATATAGAAGGCTGATAAATAAGTTTAATAAGGATATTCGATCGTTCGACTTTATTATATAAAGAATTTAGTTTATTCTAGTTTATAAAAAAAGGTTGGATACTTTATGGATCAAATTGATAAAAAAATCGTGGGATTATTACAGTCAAATGCAAAAATTTCAATGAGGGATTTAGCAGAAGCCGTTCATTTATCTTCTCCGTCAGTAACTGAGCGAGTACGGAAGTTAGAGGAGCAACAAATTATTGAAGGCTACCATGCACATGTTTCTCTAAAAAAAATAAACCGTCCAATTTCTGCACTTATATTGTTTAAATCAAAGGATTGTAAATCATTAGCTAACTTTTGCTATAATCATCCAGATGTACTTGAGTGTTACAGAGTAGCAGGGGAAATTAGCTATATTGTCAAATTAGCAACATATTCTGTAGAAAGTTTAGAACAATTTATTGATGATACAATGCAATATGGTACGCCATCAACGAATATCGTGTTATCTTCTTATGAAAAAAAAATAATTGCTCCCTTTATTAGTGAAGAATAAAAATACTGGAATAATCAATTAACTATTGCTTACTCAATAATCCTCAATCCTTTAAAAATAACCCTGATTTTTCTAACTTGTATAAAAAAATCAAGGTCTCTAATCATTTTTATCGTTTTGGGGTAACCCATTTTTATTAGCTTGATGATGATGTGGTGATCCCTAAATAAAAAAGACCGTCTAATGACGGTCTCATGAAGTAAAGTCCCCCTTTAGTTGAACAAAAGCAGGTAAGTTTCTCATTATTTCTCACTTCTTAAAGTTTTTTTGTTTAACAAAGATAAAGTGGTCTTCAGGCTTCCAAACGTGCAGATGGTCAGCAATGTATCCACGTAGCCACAACACGCCGTTAATTCGTCTAAGATAAAAGCCTTTCGGAAAATCATCGTCTTTAGTTAATATCTCCGATGCTATTGTGATGGAGCCAGATGGAGCTTGATGTTGTTGTGAGGCATTCCCAAAATAACCTTCAGGCTGTACCAGATACTCCAGTCTTAGTTGAGGTCCCAGCTCAAGTGGACACAATTCCAAACCAAGTTCGCTCGCTCTTCTAAAGAGCTGAGCCGTAGTAGCTCCATCAGGAAAGCCAAGGTCTATAACGGTTAGTTCAACGGTCTCCAGGCTGTACTTTGTATTAGAAGTCGTAAATTTATCATCAGCTAACAGTCTTTCTCCATACTCATTCATCAAAATGGAGTATTGTTGCAATTTCTGAATAAGCTGCGATTTCGTAAGTCCGCCAACCTCTACTGTTCTGGTGATAATTGGACAATCAGGATATATTCGCATTTGTAGTCACTCCTAAAAAATTGGGTATAAGAATTTCAAATTATTACATTCTACAATTTTCCATAAATCCCCTTGTTGGAGTACAAACCCATCGCTATCAAACTAACAAAACTAAATTTTCTTAAAATAATATACTTGTCCCTTAATAGTTTGTAAGCCTGTTTGCATAACACCATCTTTATTAAAGTAGTATTTGTATCCATTTATAGATTGTAGGCCTTTAACCAGAGGGCCCTCTTTATCACGATAATACCAGTTTCCATCTTTTTGAAACCATTTAACCCAAGGATATTTCTCACTAACTTCTTTTATATTAAAATATTATATTTTTAAAAACAAATAACATCCAGGCTAACTAAAAAAGATAGATGTAAGTTAATATACTACTTTTACGTTTTTATATAATTCTAGTTTTTTATTAGTCCAAACATTTCATATTGTTACCACATACAATATGAAATGTTTGAATTGAATTGTATTATATTAATCAAAACTTAAAGTTAGGAGGGCTTAATATGGCAGAATGTACAGGTTTGGCTTGCTTTTTATTCTCTTCGTGGCCAACAGGAACGGTTGTTACAATTACCACTAAATCAGGACAAATTATTGGACCTGCTACTTTTTCATTGTTCTTTCCGACTATTTGTGCGGTTGTATTAGTTGAAGAAGATGTGATAACCCCCTCTTCTACCAATACCATATTCATAAGTTGTGAAGATATAGAAAGTGTTACTTTAACCACCCCTTAAGATGCTTCAAGTGGTTAAAGTTCAATCCATAGTTAAGACATTCTAATGAATGTCTTAACTATGGATAATCTAATCAAAATGTATTATTCCATTGTATCTATCATTTCAATAAGTTGCTTTAAACTGAATTTTTTCCCTTCTAAAGGTTACTTGTCTACACATCCCTCTACATACTTTCATATGATATAGTATATTGTTTAAAGGAGGGATAAATTTGTTCTTATGTAATTTATTTCGTTGTTCAGGTGGAGTCTGTAGTATTTTTAAAAATTTACAACCAGGCGAAGTCGTTACTGTGACTGGTAAATCTGGAAATATTATTGGACCTGCTATTTTTACAAATTTTAACCCTAATACTTGTATCGTCACATTAGAAGAGGAAAATTCAGTTACTCCTCCTACTACAAGTATTACTAAGATCAGTTGTAAAGAAATAGAAAGTGTTACATTTATCTGATAATATATTTTAAACCTAAAGCAGGGATTGAAATATGAAACTCTTATACATTACTTCTGGTTACTCAAAAATCTATCAATATCTAGATCAAAGCATACAGAGAACACTTATCGATCAAAATTTCGAATGGTTAGCAGTACAGCCGAGTGAATTAATAGAGCAATTGGATTTCATTACAACAACGTTTCATCCTGATATTGTTTTCACCTTATTAGGTAATCATCTACCACAAAAAGCAATTCAATATTTTAAAAAAAGGAACATTAAATTAGCTGTCTGGTTAACAGAGGACCCATTTTATATAGATACCTCTCTTCTTCTATTAAATAACTTTGATTTTATATTTACTATTGATAGTGAAGCACTTAAATATTATTCAGGTTTAGGATATACCAATGTATACCACTTACCATTAGCAACTAATATAGATGTATTTAAGCCTGGTCTAAGAAATTCGAAATATAAAAGTGAAATATTGTTCATTGGATATCCTTATCCAACCCGAGTAAAATTGATGCAATTTCTTTTGGAAAAAACCCCTTATCACTATACCGTTATTGGTCAACACTGGAGAAATAAGTTAATTAAAAAATGGAAAAATCACCGGAGAATTAAAATTATAGAAGAATGGATTCCACCTCAAGAAGTTGCACTCTATTATAATAACGCTAGTCTTATATTAAACCCTCATCGTAGTCATCTATTTTCACAGAATAAAAATAAAAATAAAGTAAAAAATAATACCATTAATAATCGTACGTTTGATATTGCAGCTTGCCAAGGCTTTCAAATTATTGAAGAAAAATCTGACCTTTCATCTTTCTTCAATAAAGATGAAATTATATCCTATAATAGCTTTGAGGACTGTTTAAATAAAGTATCTTTTCATTTGAATGATACGATTTCGAAAAGATTAATGGTCGAAAAAATTCATACAAAAGTTATTACACAGCATACTTTTCATGAGAGAATCCATTTTATTACGACTATTTTACAATCACAACTTTATTAGGTTATTAAATTAAAAATATCTTTTTTTCTATAATCATTCTGAATAAATTAAAATGCCTTTTCATTAAATTGAAAAGGCATTTTAATTTATTCAACGAATTCCTAGTAGTATCTAATTGTACCCTATCAAATAAGATCCCACGAAACAGGCGTTCCTTTTTCAATGTCCTTATTCGCTTTCTTTCCGATAATTTTGGATAGGTGTTTTGGTAATAAGCCATTACCTGGTCTAATAGCTTTAATATTTTCTATCGTGAAAGCCTCTCCCGCTTTTATGTTTTCTACAACATATAATGACCTTCTAAATTTTAAAGAATCTTTTTCTAAATCAGTAGGGCCATAATATACTTTCCCCAAAGATTCCCATGCTTTTTCAGTTTCGCTTACTAATAATTTAAATTCAGCAGGTTCCATTGAAAAATCAGCGTCAACTCCTCCATCCGATCTCGAAAGCGTTAAATGTTTCTCTATTACTGTGGCTCCCAAGGCGACACTCGCTACAGATACTCCTACTCCAAGTGTATGATCAGACAAACCTACTTCACATTTAAATAACTCCTTCATATGAGGTATCGTAGCTATATTTGTAGATTTCGGCGATGCAGGATACGTACTTGTACATTTTAATAGAATTAATTCTTTACATCCCTCTTCTCTCGCAGCTCTTACTGTTTCATCTAATTCAGCAATAGAAGCCATACCTGTCGAAATGATTATTGGTTTTCCTGTCGTTGCTACTTTACGTATGAGGGGAATATCAGTATTTTCAAAAGATGCGATTTTATAACAAGAAACATTCAATGATTCTAGAAAATCTACAGCAGTTTCATCAAATGGAGTACTAAATGGTATCATTCCTAATTCTATACAGCGATCAAAAATGGGTTTATGCCACTCCCATGGTGTATATGCTTCTTTATATAAATGATAAAGTGTTTTACCTTTCCATAAGCTTTTCGTATCCTGAATTAAAAAATCACCATTTTCTATATTTAAAGTCATTGTATCTGGTGTATATGTTTGAATTTTAAATCCTTGTGCTCCAGCCTCTGCTGCTGCCTCTACGATTTGCAAGGCTCTATCTAATGATTGATTATGATTCCCTGACATTTCTGCAATAATAAATGGTGGCGAGCTATTGCCAATCTCTCTACCCCCGATATATAAATTACTCATATTTTTCACCTTCAATTTCTGTTTTTATAGCTTCTTTCCTTTCCATCCATTGTTCATAAAAAAGGGTCATTGTAATAACGTCGATAAATTCATTATCCCTGAAAATATGGTTCACATATCTTCCATCTTCCTGGAAGCCGAGTTTCTGATGAAAGTTTAAACTAATACGATTTGATTCTAATATTTCTGCACATACTTTTTGTATGCCATTTGTTTCAAAAATATAGTCTAATGCTACTATACCTAATACAGTTCCAGCACGCCTTACACTCTGTTTATCTCCTATATAAAATCCCCAATTACAAGTTCGATCTATTTTATTTATTTTTGTAAAATTAACAAATCCAATTGGCTTTTCTTTATATATTAGTAATCTTGCAATCATTGTTTCATCATATTTTAGTTTTTCAAACCATTTATAGTGTTCGTCTATTGTTATTTTATGATCTTCGTACATAACAGAACGAATTTCTTCTGTATTCCTCCACTTTAAAATAAGATTTAAATCTTTCTTTTCTATACATTTCAAATGGAATTTTTCAATGTTTAACATACTATCCTCCTAAAATAATTTTTGTTATTTCATCCGAATTACTGGCACACTTTATGGCAAGAGCTTTATTAGACATTTCTCTCACTTTATCTGAATCTGTTAAAAGTTTGTTTAGACATTTCGTAATGGTTTCATCTGAAACACTTTCAGCTGTACCGATATTCCATGTAGCTCCGGCCTCCGCCACAGCTTTGGTTACTTCTATTTGATTTTGTGCAGTTGTAATTGTTATAGAAGGTAATCCAAGAAAACAGCGCTCCCATGTTGTTGTGCCCCCAGCTCCTATCCCTAAATCCGCTCGTATCATAAACTCTTCAATATTCTCTATTTGACAATAAAATGAAGCGTTTGAAATGCTCTTGCAATAATTTTGAATATCTTTCTTATGAGGATTTTGGCTTCCTACCACTACATCTATTTTTAAAGTATCACTATTAATATTTTGTATAGCTCTTAACGTTTTTAATGTCTCATTCGTTACATCGTGCCCACCAAAAAATATAAAAATATGTTCAACCGCACCCGTTCTTTTTCGTAAAAATTTCTTAGCAGAATGGAACTCTGGCCGTAATATGGCATATTTAGGTCCTAATTTTATTAAAGAGTGCTCTGGTATTAATTCTTTATAGCGTTCATTAAGACTCTCGTGTAGATTTTGATCTAATAACAATTCACAATCATGTACTCGATCTGCAAGATCATCGATTACCATAATCTTTTTTACAGTTTTTTTTAAAACAGTCTCCCACTTTTTATCTAACCCATAATGATCAACTATTAACCAATCAAATTGGGGGAGTTGAGACAAAATGTCATTGGTTTGTTGTGCATCAACAAACCAATGACATTTTAGCCAATTCAAATAACTCCCATATACTGTACTTGAGAATTCAGTATTTTCATCATTTGTATCTAATAAAAATACGTGGAATCCTTTACTTAAAATATATCGCTGAAGATCACCTTGTAGCTTACGACAAATGAAATAAATTTGAGCACCTTTATTCTGTAACTCCTGAGCCAATGTTAAACAACGCATAATATGACCCGTCCCTATTTCAATAGATGCATCAGCACGAAAGACAATTTTTTTCTCAAGCAAGTTACTCCCTCCTCACTAAAAGCACTACAATTTATTAATTTATAATTTCGTTTCTCTATTTAACTCATCCACTAATGATTGTTGATTTGCCCATTTCAATTTCACATGACTATTGATTTGAATAAGTTCAGGATTTCGAAGGATATAATCTTTTATTTGATGAAAAAATAAAGGTTTAGATTTTACATTCAGACTTTTATAAAGTTCATTGAACATATCTAAATCTGGTTGTTCATCTAATGTTAACCTCCAAGTAGGGTAACAAAATGGCGGAGGGAGTTTTACTATATTGACCCGGAATAAATGTGGATTATTAATAAAATAAAACGGAAGGTATTCTGCATAGGTTAAAGTTTTTGGGGTTTGTAGCAATCGTTCGATTGCCTCTAAAGTAAAAATATCGCCTGCTGTTCCGACAGGTAACGTACTTAACTCTGCCTGTGTATAGTCTGCACCGCTTTTCAAATGTTGATCTAGTAAAAAAGTATTAATTTCTGGTGATACAACTGGGCAATCTCCGGTAATCCGTATTACAATATTTGCATTTTCTTGTTTTGCAGCTTGGAGTATGCGATCTGCGGTATTTCCTGGATCACCTCTGAAAATTTTAACCTTCCCACCTAGATCAAATTTTTCTAAAGGATCATCTTGTGCTACATCTGAAGTAGCAAGTATGACCTGGTGTTTCCCTGGAATAGCTAATGTATTTATAAGACATCGTTCAATGGAAGGAACTCCATGTATTGGCAATATTGCCTTTAAAGGTAACCTAGTAGATTTTAACCTACAAAGTACAATAATTACTACTTTAGGAGGTTCAATAACCTCTTTCGTTAATGGAGTTCCTGCTTGCAAATTATATAAAGCTACTTGAGGTAATAATTCCTCAAACTGAAGCTGGTTCAGTGCATTTTCAACGATACCTAGTTCCATATCAACTTTATTAGCTGTAATGATTTCTCCTTTTTTTATATCAACTTTTGTTACTGCTCTTAACAACTTTTTGTTTCGCAATTCTAATAACACCCCTTTCATTTAATGTTTAGCAACTCTATAAAACGAAAGAACTTTTCTTACTGCTTTTATTACATCCCCTACATCACCTTTTGTCATTTTAGGAAATAGAGGAAGTGTAATAATTTCCTCATATAAATTTTCGGCTTGTGGACAAAGGCCTTTTCTATAACCCAAATTTTGATAAAACGGTTGTAAATGTACGGGTATATAGTGCACATTCACACCAATATTTTCTTTTTGTAATGCCTCATAAATTTCTTTTCGATTACCCTTTAATAATTTAGTATTTAACCGAATGATATAAAGGTGCCAACTTGAGTGGGTTTGGGGCAATTGCTTTGGTATGATGATTTCAGGTAAACTATTAAATTCTTTATTATAAATGTCTACATATTTCTTTCTAATCTTAATAAAAGAATCTAATTTACTTAACTGTGATAAGCCAAGAGCAGCCTGTATATCAGTCATCCTGTAGTTGTAACCCAAAAATTGCATTTCATAATACCAAGGCCCATGATTATCAAGAAGTTTTTGAGGATTCCTTTCAATTCCATGTGTACGAAATTGAACAAGCTTTTCATAAAGCAAAGTATTATTTGTAGTAATTACTCCACCCTCTCCTGTTGTAATATGTTTCACAGGATGAAAGCTAAACATTGTCATATCACCAATTGAACCAATCTTTTGGTTTTTATAAGTGGCTCCTAATGCATGTGCTGCATCTTCAATGATAATCAAGTTATTCTCATTTGCTATTTTTTTTATTTTATCTAATTCTACAGGCTGCCCAGTAAAGTGTACGGGAATAATAGCCTTTGTTTTGTTTGTAATCTTTTCCTCTATAGACTTAGTACTGATATTGTATGTTTCATAGTCTATATCAGCGAAAACTGGCTTTCCACCCTGGTATAAAATACAATTTGCACTTGCTACAAATGTCATTGAGGTTGTAATTACTTCGTCTCCCTCTGTGATTCCAGCTGCATAGCAGGCAGCATGCAAAGCAGCTGTACCACTTGAAAAAGAAACAGCGTAATTTGCCCCAACGTATTTTGCTATAGCCTCCTCAAACTGTTGAATCGTTGGTCCTGTCGTTAAAAAGTCTCCTTTTAATATATCTATAACTGCCTGAATATCATGGTCATCAATTTGTTGTTGACCATAAGGCAAATATGTTCCTCTAACAGGATTTCCCCCATGTATACCGAGAATTTCCCTGGCCATTATTCTTTCTCCTTAGGGTTAATTTTTAAAGATTTAATCCACTCTTCTGTTTTAATAACTCCATCTTCTAAAGAAACTTTCGGTTCCCAATTTAATATTGTTTTTGCTTTTTCATAGTTACATAATAATTTTTGAATTTCACTTTGTGGATGGATATGAGTTACATGTTGAATACTTACTTTATTTCCCGAAATCAATTCTGCTAAATTATTAATTGATATATCTTGTCCTGTTCCTGCGTTGATAATATGACCATTTGCTTTAGAAGAATAGCCTGCTTTCACAACGAAATCTGCACAATCCTCAACGTATAAAAGGTCTCTCGTTTGTTTCCCATCCCCATAAATATTTACTGGTATTTTATCTAATTTATTATTTATAAAAATGGCAACAACCCCACCTTCACCTCCAGTTTTCTGGAATGGCCCGTACGTATTAAATGGACGAATTACCACAACTGGAAGCTTATAAGCATAATAGTAAGATAGAACCATATTTTCAGCAGCTATTTTTGATCCAGCATATGGAGAAGCTGGTTTAATGGGGTCTAATTCTGATATTCCTTGTGTATTAGTAGCTTTATCATATACCATACAAGTACTCATAAAGACCATTTTGACATTATGCTTATGACATTGTTCTAACAAATTAAAAGTACCTATTGTATCATTTTCAAAAGTCGTTCTAGCATCATCTATACTATCTTGAACATTAATACTTGCTGCTAAATGATAACAAAGGTCAAATGAATGATTTTTAAATAATTGGTCAACCAATTTTTTATCTTTAATATCTCCTTGTATACATTGCTTCAAGTTTAAATCATAAACGAACTCGATAATATTTGCTGTAGTTGAATTCGCTAAATTGTCTAATATCCATACTTCATGCTTATCTTGCAATAATCGCTTTACAACCCACCTACCAATAAATCCTGCACCACCAGTTACTAATATTTTCATAATTTCTCCCCTCCTGCTAGTAGTTGCTGGTTTATAATCAAATTTCTAAGTTCTTCTTTTGAAATCGCATCTTGATGATCTGAGCGATAAAATCCTGGCTTCGCTCTATTGGCATTTTCATATTGAGCACCCTTTTTTAGTGGACTTGGTATGATAAACATATCCGGTAATTCAAAAGCCTGTAAAGATTCATCATGTGTCATAAGTTCTTCATACATTTTTTCACCAGGTTTTAATCCAATTTCTTCAATCTTAATACTATCCTTGGACAAACTATACAACTTTGTAACTTCTTCTATCATCACTTCACTTAAATCTTTTAATGAAATAACTGGCATTTTCAATATGAAAGTTTCACCGCCCTTTGCTATTTTCATTGCTTCAATGGTTAACATCGTTGCTTGTTTCAGTGTCATCATAAATCTGCTCATACTAAGATCAGTTACAGTTATTTTGTGATTTTCTTTAATTTGATTTTCAAATAAGGGAATAACAGAACCTCTCGATCCCATAACATTCCCGAAACGTACACTTGCAAATATTGTTTCACTAGATCCTTTTGAATATTCCGCTGATGTTATCAATCTTTCAGCTGTTAGTTTTGTTGCACCATAATTATTTGTTGGTGAAATTGCTTTATCAGAGCTTGTGAAAATCACCTTTTTTACTTTCTGGGCAATTGCTGCTTTTATTACATTTTGTGTTCCAAAAATGTTGGTCAATACCGCTTCAAACGGATTATATTCACAAAATGAAACATGCTTCATCGCCGCAACATGGAACACATAATCAATATTTTCCATTGCGCTATATAGGCGATCATAATTTCGAATATCCCCAATTAAATAGCGAATATTTTGATTTTTACCCCTAAACTCTTCTTGTAATAAAAATTGATTATATTCACTTCTACTAAAAATTCTTATAACTTTTGGCCTTCCCTCTAAAACATTAGAAAGAATGCTTTTTCCAATTGTTCCTGTTCCACCAATAATTAAAACGTTTTTATTTTTAAAAAACATAGATATGAATACCTCCTCTTTTTAAAATAATGTTTATCCTTGTGCGCTTTGAATTAAGCCTTGCAACTTTTTGGTGCTTACTTCTTGTGGATAATTTTCACTAATAAATTGTTGTCTTAATTCTTTTGCTAGACTTGACTGCAAAGAATCGTTTAGGACCTTTTCAATCGTGCCCACCATATCTTCAATAGAGTGATTTACAAGCCAATCTAATTTATCAAAATACTTATAATCTCTATCCTCTAATAACGATTTATAAACAACTACAGGTATATCTAATAACATTGCCTCTAACCCAACTGTTGAATTAGAAATAACCACAAGATTCGCATGTAAAATAACATCATACATGTTCACTTCATTTGTTATATATTTAACATTAGGATATACGTTACTTAACCGAACATATTCTCCCACTAGGTTACGCCCTTTTTCCCAAGGATGAGGCTTTATAATAACTGTGATATTTTTGCCTTTAACTAATTCTTCTGTCAATTCGATATAAAATGAAGTTTTAAATGGCTGGGTTGCAATAAAAACTACTTTTGTAGAGGGGTCTATTTTTAATTGTTTAAAAAGATTCTTTTTATCCATATATACCCTATCGAAGATATCATCATATCTGGGATGCCCTATAACCTCAATTTGAGATTCACTGACCCCTTTTTGAAGGTACCAATCTCGTTCATATCTTCCATATACAACCTGTTTTGTAGCGAAAACTGGAAAGTATGCTTCTTCACCCATTATCGCACCATGCTGAAGACAATAACTCGGTATCCCTTCACTTTTAGATAGAAAAGTAAGAGCTCTGCTTGCTATATCCTCCGTTGTGCCAACAATCACACCAGAAATAAATTGTTCTTTAAATATGAAATATGCCATATTAAGTTTCTCAATCATAATAGGGAGGTCGCTGAGTAATTTTTTTTGAAAAAACATGTTTGAAAATAGTGGATGTTTATTAAACTTTGAATAGATTTTTTTAGCCTTTTCGATGAAAACATGTGCAGTATTAGGGGCTTTATTTATATAATCTGGTGCACAAATTGTAGGAAGACCATAAAGTTCTGTCTTTTTTGATCTAGTTAATATCTTTGTATGATTTGGATTAAAGTGAGTAAAATTACTTACTGAAAAACGGAGATAATCTGAATTCAGGAGAATCACTCCATTTTGATTTATTCTTTTTATCTTTGATTGAAATGAAGACATTCTTTTTTCAAACTCTAACTGCAACTGTGTTTCCTCTATAGGTTCAATTGACAGTTGTTTATAAAAATCTTTTTCTTTCATTTTATTTTTTACATCTTCGTCCAAATATTGATAGAAATTACTCAGTAATGGTAAAGGAACATTATAATGCTTTAATTCAGAAAAAACATTTATATATTCTAGATTTAATAACCAGTAATTTTTCAAATAGATGTCACTCAATATTTCACCCTCTTTTTTTCCTTAAGTCTTCTCTTAATTCTTTACATGTTCTTTGTGATGGTAATAATTGTACAAATTCATTTTTTTCTTCCGCAAATAACTGCGCATGTATTGAATGTGAAGTAATATAATTGATATCTAAAATTTCATCTAAAGGATAAAAATCCCAATAATGATTTAATCTCCAAAAAAAGCGTGCATCTCCTATACGATAAAACTGAGGGTCTTCATCCCAGTAAGTACTCCACCTTTTTTCAAGAATCGGCAAAACAGATGCTCTATGCATTATAGAACAATGATCAATTGCGCATGGCGCATTATTAGTGACTTTTTTTGCAGGCCTTTCAACAGTTTTGATAGGTAAATCTGATTCATCTAGATGGATCGTTTTTGATGCAGAATATACAATTTGAACATCTTTATTCTCATCAAGATAACTAGACATCATTTTAAGTCGCTCTTTTTCGTATTGATTATCATCTGTAATATAAGTAATATACTCCCCTTTTGCATGTTTAAGTGCCTCGTTAATTAAAGCAGCATATCTGACTTTTTTTGTTCGTTCAGAAATATGGGCTACATTACTTTTATAAAAGTGTACATTTTTCTTGTTTATGAATGGCTGAATCACTTTCTGAGTCAGTTCGTTAGAATCATCATCCATAATAAAAAGTTCAAAATCTTGGAAAGTTTGGTTTAATACACTTAATATCGATTTTTCTACAAATGTGGGCTTATTATAACTCGTCATAATAACTGTAATTTTAGGCAAATATTACTCTCCTCCTTATCATTAAATAAAAAATAGTTACGTTATTATATAAAGAGAAAGGACGAACCGTTCCGATAATTTTAAAAAAGATTTATATATGTAATAAAATGATAAAGTAGCTATTTTATTTGCCCATGCATCTTTTTTATAATCCGCTATAGTCTATACCATATCTATGAACAAGTAATAAACTATTTAAGTACAAAAAAGAAAATATCAATAGTTAGAAACAACTAACTCCAAAGATTCAATTAATATTCACCTGAAAATATTAAGCTATCCAAAATTCTCACAAGAGGTGACAACTTTGAAACCCCTAATTTCAATTATCCTCACTAGCTATAATAAACCTTCTTTAATTAATCAAGTTATTGAAAGTGTTCAGATGCAAACTTTTAAAGAATGGGAACTTTTTATTATGGATGATAACTCTTATCCAGATACTATAAATATCATAAAAAAGTATTTAGATGACCCTCGAATTTATTATAAGAATAGTTTTATACAAGGTAATGAAAGATATAAAACCACAAGATATGCAACGCTCATTAATGAGGCGCTTCCATTAACATGCGGAGATTATATTTGCTATTTAACCGATGATACTATGTACGTTCCAAATAGATTAGCTGAAATGTTATCTTTCTTACAAAAAAGTCCTGAAATAGATGTGGTGTATTCTTCTCAGCACGTAAAATGTGTTGATTATAATCTACAACCTACTCATGAATATGTAAGAAAAGCCTCGGAAATTTTATATACAGCTGCAAATGTTGTGGATCACTGTTCAGTTATGCATACAAGAAGAATTTTATTAAAGGTTTATCAAAAATACAGTAATTATTGGGAGACCGATCCTCTATATTGGTTTAACGGAGATGCAATGTTTTGGAAACGTCTAAATACATTCCAACCTTTCTATCCTATTAACAAAGTGCTCGATATTACTTTCAAAACACCTTTTTCCTTCCAAAATCTATATGCCAACCTCCCATCTAAAGATTTAAATGGTATATTGCTTAGAAATTCACAAGGTGACGTATTTTTAGTTGATAATTATAAACGTAGGCCCATATCAAAAGAAATGCTTTCTTACTTCAAATATAATCAAAATCAAATTGTCCCAATACCTGAACCATTTATTTACAAATACACAGAAGGACCACCTATATCTCTTACAGAACCCATTCCAAATTTACGTGTTGTAAAAAATGAAAAAGGAGAATTATTTTATATAGAAAATAATCAAAAACGTCCATTTATTAACACTACAGCATTTCGCAAGTTTAAATTTTCAGCTCAAGAAATTATTAAAGTTTCGCAACGTAGTTTAGATGAATTTTCAGATGGACCACCTATTTACCCGAAATTATCTAATTACACGATTCTACCTGAAGGGAAAGTATTTATCTATCATCACAATTATTTCATTATGACAGATCGCATGCTTCACCCAATAGATAAAGACATGTTACAAAAACTGTATCTATTAAAGAACTGTATACCGATTTCAAAAACTAGCTTATCCTACTTTAAAATTGGTCCTCCTATTTCATCATATCCATCTCACTTAGCTGAAGAGTACCAAGAAGACTGACAAACGAGATTGTGCCAAGAAGGACTATCCCCATGCCCCATCAACTTAAGAAAAGTAAGCACCCCAAAACAAAAAAATGAGCTGTTTTCTCAAAATATCTACCTGTAGAGAAAGAAAGTTTTCATTTAGGGGGTACTTCAAAACCTTAGCTTGCTAGTAGGGGTCACCATCTATCAATATTAGTAATGCAGATAACATCATCCTATCGAATAATAAGAAATATATATAATGCCATACTTCATCATTATTGCATGCTTGTTTCTTTCATCTTTCACAACAAATTCTATATGATAATAGGTGCACTTCTTCTCTTCATGAAGTTTTGATGTACCATTATGACTCTCTCAATTCTGTCAAAACAGTCACTTCTTTTTTTTATTTTTCCTTTCTCAAATAGTTCTGATTTTCCCATTGATTCTTTTAGGTTCTGGTGCAAAAATAAAGTAAAAGAGAATAAAGCATATATATTCCTAACGGAATCGTATCTTATGCTACAAGTCCAAACAATTGATGAACGAATTCTTTCTGATTTTGGATAGACTGGTTCCGTAAATTAATCTGTTCTTTTTTAATCATATGCATGGCTTCTACTCCAGAAAGAATGGATATAGCTGTGTCAAAAGATTTGAGCCCTAGCATAGAACGGATACGCTTCTTTATAAAGCGATGATCTTGTTCTACTATATTATTCAAGTACTTTTGTTGTCTAAGTTGCATACCATCAGGTATGCTTTTTTCTTTTTTCAACAGTTCAATTTCTATTGGATAAGCCGGATTCTTATCGACTGTTATCACACGTGGCTTTGATACATGAAAAGACCGCAAAGCTTTCTTGAAAAAGCGCTTTGCAGCCTTTCGGTCTCTTGTTTTGCTTAGACAAAAATCGATTGTATTTCCTTTCGAATCAACAGCACGGTACAGGTACATCCATTGCCCTTTAACTTTTATATATGTTTCATCAACTCTCCAAGAGTCATTAGGTTTGCTTAAGGTGACGACGAATTCGTTTGTCCAATTCCGGGCCATACTGATGAACCCAACGCATAATCGTGGTATGAGAAATAGATAAGCCCCGTTCCTTCATCATTTCCACCAAATCACGAAAACTGAGGTTATACCGTAGGTACCATCTTACCGTTAACAAAATTATATCAGGCTGATAATGCTTCCATTTGAACAAATTTTCCTTTTTCATACTGATCACACACCTTTTCTAGAGTAGTAATATCAGTATGTCCAAGTTTTATAGATTTTTTGCACCAGAACCAGCCAACCCGTTCCTAATCCAAGTGAAAATACTGGAATCCCTATAAGGAAGTAGTGTTTTGAAAAACTCCCACTTGTAGTACCAAATAATCTCTAAAACATCCTTAAAACTTGTCGGACCCCACATTCCCCTCACCCCTTATCATCCCCTTAACAACAAACAAGACGGCAGCGCCTACGATAATTGCTATTGGTTTAATCACTACTTCACCAACAATCCTAATTCACGTAGGATTCCTGAGAACTAATAACCATACGCAAAACCTACAATACAAATTCCTGGAGTGTATCTATGTTCTAAATCTTCATTGTACGTTTTCTTATAATAAGCTAGTTTAGAATCAATGTTATGTTTGTCGTTAATAATTACTTCATCGCTAGGAAATCCATCCATTTCAATCTGAACAGCTACATACTCTGCTTCTTCATTTACAGCTTCATTAAAACACTTTTCTAATTCCTCTAATGTTACACCCACCATTAACCTTCTATTTAAATGTACATTTTGCTCAATAAAAAAGAGCACCCACGTCAGTAGATGCTAAAATATGTGAATGGACTTCTCGATGAGCATTGAATAGGATATAAGCGGTTAACTTGTCCTACACTATACTATATGATTTCTTTATCAAAATAGTTCATCAAAAAGGCACCTTATCCAGGTGCCCTTTCGTGAACATAGAGGTAACACTAAAACGCAGCAATAAACTTGATATCGTGGTGTGTCAATATCATTCTATGCTCGATATTCCCTAATATGCTTAATGGTTAATGTGTAATTTCTATATAACAAAGAAAAAAGCACCCGTTTTGGATGCTTTTTTTGTATTTAATCCTTCTTCTCTTTTACCACTAAAGAGAATACATTGTCCAAATTAACCATACGATCTCCAAATCTGAAGAATCTAGCTTCTCTTGCTTGTATAGAATTTTCTATAGCAGCAACTGTTACTGTCTTTTTATACTCAATTTCAAATTCGTGTTGTTTACCATCGACTGCTTCTATGCTTATTATAAATTTTTTCATTTACTTATTCCCCACCTCTCCCAATCTATCTATTCGACAGAAAAGAAGAATATCCTACAAAACAAAAAGCCATCACCGAAGTGACAGCCCCTGAAGGGGAAGAGAGAGAACAAATGGCAATAAGTATCTCTTCAAGCCTCTGCTATTCTAGATACTCTCAGTCTTCTCGTTTATACTCCGTAGAGTCGGCTACTTAATGTCATTTTCGCCAATGTCGAATTATAAAAGATTTATATCCAGACGCATATGTTTCTTCCTACGCCTTGTTTGAACCAACACATAAAACTGAGGGGAATGTTCAGCTGTATTGGCTCAAACAAAGAGCGGAAGCTCTCTGCTCGGTTAATCGTTTAAGAAGAACAGCCTGACTTATATCGGTGATTGTCGGTAGCAATTACTAATATAATTTAGACTTTCCTTCTTTTATGACATGCAGTTCATTCAATCAAACCATCATATCCAATTGGTGCCGATCTAGTTTTAAGTACATGTAATACTCCAACTCAGTTTTAGAATCAAACTATATACCATCAATCATGATCGGCTTGCTCTTAATCTTCGGTTTCCTCTTTTTCTGTACTTTCACTTTTTGTTTATTTTTAAGAGGTTTAGTCTTTTTCTTTTTAATCAACTGCTAATCTCACTTTCTAATAGTTGCGATAGGTAAGACTTTGAAGTTATCTCCATCTTTTCCCCCGCTTAGCACTGTACGTGCGACTTTCATCGCATACAGCGCCCCATCTTAT
>NZ_JBIYCW010000025.1:0-48449 GCF_044908115.1 Bacillus sp. RC51
TTGCGACTTCCTTATGTTAACATCTTCATTTTTCGATGTCAACTAAGTTTTTCAATTTCTTTTTTGCCGTTTTCTGCGTTTCTGCATCAGCGACGGTTATTAATATATCATGTAGAAAAATGAAATGCAATAGTTTTTCTAATAAAATTTTTAACTTAGTAAAAAAGCATAAAAACAGCACCTTTCTTCTATATAAGTATAGTTTTTTTAATCTGGCATCCATTTAACGAGTAATAATCTCGCGTTCCTTTTAATAGAAGGTTTCTCTCCCCTCAAATAAATAAAGAAATAAAAAAAGCTTTGGAGAAATCTCCAAAGCTTAGTCTTGTTTATGGCGCATAGCTGGGAATAATAATACGTCACGAATAGATGGTGCGTTTGTTAATAACATAACAAGACGATCAATACCGATTCCTAACCCGCCCGTAGGAGGCATACCGTACTCAAGAGCTTCGATATAATCATCATCCATCATATGAGCTTCGTCATTACCTTGCTCGCGCTCTTTTAGTTGAGCTTCAAAACGTTCTTTTTGATCGATTGGATCATTTAACTCAGTGAATGCATTTGCATGTTCACGTGCAACGATAAATAACTCGAAACGATCTGTGAATCGTGGATCTTCGTCATTCTTTTTCGCAAGTGGCGAAATTTCTACCGGATGACCGTAAATAAATGTTGGTTGGATTAATTTATCTTCTACTTTTTGTTCGAAGAACTCATTAATAATATGACCAACTTCCATTGTATTCTTAATTTCCACATTATGTTCTTTTGCAAGTTCACGCGCTTCTTCTACACTCATTGGATTCCAGAAATCTGCTCCAGAGTGTTGCTTAATTGCATCTACCATATGAAGACGTGTCCATTCTGGCTCTAAATTAATTTCATAATCACCATATTGGATTGTTGTTGTACCCAATACTTTTTTCGCGATATGAGCAACCATATTTTCTGTCAGTTTCATAATATCATTATAATCAGCGTACGCTTCATATAATTCAATCATCGTAAACTCAGGGTTATGACGAGTTGATACACCCTCATTACGGAATACACGGCCGATCTCATAAACCTTTTCTAATCCACCCACAATAAGACGTTTTAAATGAAGTTCAATTGCGATACGCATATATAATTCCATATCTAACGCATTATGGTGTGTAGTGAAAGGACGAGCAGACGCTCCACCTGCAATCGCGTGCATCATAGGCGTTTCTACTTCAAGATAACCGTTGTCATCTAAATATCTTCTCATTTCACGAATGATTTTACTACGTGTAACGAACGTTTCACGGCTTTCCATACTTGTAATTAAGTCCAAGTAACGTTGACGATAGCGTTGTTCAACATCTTTTAATCCATGGTATTTATCCGGTAATGGACGAAGGGATTTCGTTAAAAGTGTAAATCCTATTGCTTTTACTGAAAGTTCTCCAACGTTTGTTTTGAACACTTTACCTTCAATACCTACTAAGTCACCTAAATCTGCTGTCGTAAATAACTCGTACTCTTCATCTCCAACAGTATCTTTACGAACATAAATTTGAACTTGCCCCTGTAAATCTTGAATATGCGCAAATCCTGCTTTTCCTTTACCGCGTTTTGTCATAATACGACCAGCGATAGAAACAGTGATTTCTTTCTCTTCTAATTCTTCTTTAGAGAATTCTCCATATAGACTTACTAAGTCAGTTGTTGAATTTGTGCGTTCAAATCGTTTACCGAACGGATCGATTCCTTGCTCACGCAAATTATGTAGCTTTTCACGACGAACAAGCAATTGGTCGTTTAATTCTTCGTGGTTCATGTTATCCATGATATTAATATCACTCCAGCTCTATTAATTTTTACAATATATACAGTATAGCATTTTCTACTCAACTAGAAAAACTGCCAGCAACTAACTGGCAGTTCTTCTTTCTTTCACGTAATTATAGGAAGTGTATAGAAGAATGTCAATCTCCTATGCCCCCTTATTAACCAACATAAATTGTTTGTTGTTTCGCTTCTACTTCTTCTACAAATGCACCTAATACATTCGCAAGGTCTTCACGTGTGTCGCAAGTATTGATACCATTACGCACACTCGCATTACCACGAACACCTTTTAAATACCAAGCTGCATGCTTTCTCATCTCTCTTACGGCAACATTTTCGTTCTTTAAATCGATAAGACGATCTAGATGCAACATACATACATCAATTTTCTCACGCACTGTTGGTTCCGGCATTAACTCACCTGTCTCTAAATACTTTACCGTACGATAAATCATCCACGGATCTCCAAGAGCAGCGCGACCAATCATAACACCATCTACACCAATTTCATCAAGCATACGCTTTGCATCTTGTGGTGTTTCGACATCACCATTTCCGATAACCGGAATATTTACAGCCTGCTTTACTTGTTTAATAATATTCCAATCTGCTTTACCTTCATACATTTGTACTCGTGTACGCCCATGAACCGCTATCGCTTGTCCACCAGCACGCTCAACAGCTCTAGCATTTTCTATTGCGAAAATATGTTCTTCATCCCAACCAATACGCATTTTAACTGTAACTGGCTTTTCAACAGCATCTACAACCGCCGCTACCATCTCATATATTTTATTTGGGTCTAAAAGCCACTTTGCTCCTGCATCACACTTAGTGATTTTCGGTACTGGGCACCCCATATTAATATCAATAATGTCTGCTGTCGTATATTTATCTACGTATTTCGCAGCATCCACAAGAGTTTCTTTCTCTCCACCAAAAATTTGTAAGCTTAATGGCTTTTCTCTCTCATCGATATATAGCATATCTAATGTTCTTTTGTTATTAAGTAATATTGCCTTATCACTTACCATTTCGGCACAAACTAAACCTGCACCAAATTCTTTTACTGTCAAACGGAATGCAGAGTTACACACTCCCGCCATCGGTGCTAATACAACCGGATTTTTCATCTGAATATTTGCAATCTTTAACACTCGATTTACTCCTTCCTTCATAGTCACTTCGGCATTAATTCATCTATCGAGACCTTTAATGCTTTAGCAACTTCTACTACAAAATCTTGGGAAGGCGATCGATTCCCTCTCTCAACTTCACCTAAAACAGATACAGATACCCCTAATTCTTTCGCAAAACCTTCTTGTGTATAGCCTTTTAGCTTTCGAAAAGCACGAATGCGTCTTCCCCATTTTTCTGCTTCCATACCGTTACTCCCTCTCGCCTTTTCATTTCTTCTACTTGTGAACGTGAAATGTCTTGTTTTATATCTTGATTGATTTCTAACAACGGAACGATAACAAAAGCTCTTTCGAACATCCGCGGATGCGGAACAATAAGATTCTCTGCTTCAATATTTTCTTGATTATATAGTAAAATGTCAAGGTCGATGGTCCTCGGGCCCCATCTAATTTCCCTTTTTCTTCCTAGGTCATTCTCTACCCTTTGTGTTACTTTCAATAATTCTTGCGGTGATAAATTGGTAGAAATTTTTATAACTAAATTTAAAAAGCAATTTTGGTCAGTATAGCCAACCGGATCGGTTTCATATACAGACGAAACATCATCAACTTGGATATGCTGGTTTTTATTTAAAAACTGAATTGCTTCAGTTAAATAAGTATAACGCTCCCCAATATTGGAACCTAATGCAATGTACGCTATATTATTCATGGACGCTCTCTCGTAATTTCTACCGCTACAGCACGATAATGTCCTGGTATCGGCGGATCCGGTTTAATTACCTTAATTGTACACCGTGAAATACTCTCATATTGTTTCAATATATCTGTAGCGATATTTTCAGCGATACTCTCTACAAGCTTATACGTTCTATCTTCAACAACTTTTCTACACAGCTCAAAAAGTTCCCCGTAATTGACAGAATGCTCTAAGTCGTCACTTTCTCCTGCGCGTTTTAAATCCAACTCCACCGTTAAATCTACTTTAAATCTCTGACCTAATTTATTCTCTTCTGGGAATACACCATGATAACCGTAAAACTCCATATCATGGATATAAATTTTATCCAATTACTTTACCCCCTTACCAATCATCGCATCCATCATCTTAGCCATACGCGCCATTTCTTTCACATCATGAACACGGATAAATTCACAGCCCTTTTCAATACCAAGACAAACGGTAGCACCCGTTCCTTCAAGACGCTCCTCCACTGGCAAATCTAATACATGACCAATAAAGGACTTTCTTGAAGTACCTAAGAGGACTGGATAACCCAGTACATTTAACTGTTCTAAATTACGCATCGCTTCTAAATTTTGTTCAGGTGTTTTCGCAAAACCGATACCTGGGTCTAAAATAATATTCTCATCTCGTACACCAGCATCTTTAGCAATTTTAATACTTTCATACAAATCAGCAATCATATCAGCCATTAAGTTGCGATAGTTCATATTATCTCGGTTATGCATTAAGATAATAGGTACATCATAATAGGCTGCAACTTCAGCAATCTTCGGTTCCGCCTTCGCTCCCCAAATATCATTAATAATATGAGCACCAGCTTCAATCGCTTGTTTTGCAACTTCAGCTTTATACGTATCGATAGAAATAGGTAATTTCGCTTCTTTCGAAACCGCCTGAATCATCGGAACGACTCGCTTTATTTCTTCTTCTACCGAAACTTTAGCAAAACCCGGGCGGGTAGATTCACCACCGATATCAATAATATGAGCACCTTCATTTTTCATTTCTTTCGCATGTCGCACCGCAGCATCTACTTCGTTGTAACTCCCACCATCAGAAAATGAATCTGGCGTTACATTTAAAATCCCCATAATTAATGTCTTTTCATTTAAGTTCAATGTATATTCGCCGCAGCGCAAATCATAATCCCACTTCAAACTACACATCTCCTCTTCGCAATTCATTTCTGCTCCACAATTTCTCTCTCTGCACTCCATAAAGATCCATAAGTCTTTTTGTAACCACTCCCACTTTACCCGGGAAATCTTTCTCCTCTATACGATAAAGGGGGACAATCTCTTGAATAGAGTTCGTTACGAACACTTCATCCGCTGAAAGCAATTCATCTTTTGTAAAGAAACCTTCCTTTACTTCTATATCTAGCTCTTCAGCAGCCTTTATAATAAACGCACGAGTGATTCCGTTTAAAATCCCTGTTTCTAATGAAGGAGTATATAAAATACCTCCTTTAACAAAAAAGAGATTCGAAACAATACCCTCTGCAACATAACCTGTTTCGGTAAGAAAAATACCTTCCTTATTCACAACATTTCCAATTTCGCGTTTCCCTAAAATATTATTTAAATAATGATGGGACTTCAAGCGAAATGCACCCTCAGGTGTATTTCTCACTTGCTTTAAAATAACTCCTTCTTTTTCCACTACATTCCCTGGGGCTGCTAAAGGTTTTATAAAAACAATAACAGACGGTTCTTCATATACTTCCGTTTGTAATCCTATTTCATCTATACCCGCCGATACATTTAAGCGCACATACGCATGCTTTAACTCATTCTTAACAAGTAGATTCTTTAAAATAAGCATCACTTCATCTTTTGTCATTGTCCATTTGATTTGCAATATATCGAGCGCATCCATTAAGCGTTCATAATGATCATCCAATAAAAAGGGATGACCATTATAAATACGAAATGTCTCAAAAACCCCAAGCCCATATAGGTAACCGTGGTCATAAGGAGAAATTTTCGCTTCACTCGCTTCTACATACGTGCCATTTACGTAAATTAACACGATGTCACACTTGGGCTATATTTGCGAATGAAATTCTGTAGCAACTCTTTCCCATGAGAAGTCATAATAGATTCCGGATGGAATTGTACCCCTTCAATCGGCAACGTTTTATGACGAAGCGCCATAATTTCACCTTCTTCAGTCCAAGATGTTATCTCTAAACAATTCGGTAACGTCTCTTTTTTAACGATAAGAGAGTGATAACGTGTCGCGGTAAATGGATTTGGGATATCAGAAAAAATCGTCTGCCCATCATGATGCATTAAAGATGTTTTTCCATGCATCAAACGCTCTGCCCTGACAACATCCCCTCCAAATACTTGTGCAATTGATTGATGTCCAAGACAGACCCCAAAAATCGGAAGCTTACCTGCAAAATATTTAATAACATCCATACTGATTCCCGCCTCATTAGGACTACATGGACCTGGCGAAATCATTAAAAAATCTGGTTTCATATTCTCAATATCCGAAATAGTCACTTCATCATTACGCTTAACAACAAGCTCTTGTCCAAGTTCTCCAAGAAATTGCACTAAATTAAATGTAAAAGAATCATAATTATCAATCATCAATATCATTTCTCTCACCTAACCGTTTCTTCGCTACTTTCTTTTGCACGCCATAAAGCGATTGCTTTTTTTAACGACTCTTTATATTCATCTTTTGGATTTGAATCAATTACAATACCCGCTCCAGCTTGCACATGCGCTTGTCCATCTTTAGCAAGTAGTGTTCGGATTACAATATTCAATTCCGTATCTCCAGAATAACCAATCCAACCAATAGAACCCGTATAAATTCCTCGGCGAACAGGTTCTAATTCCTCAATGATTTCCATCGTACGTATTTTCGGGGCACCGGTAATTGTCCCACCAGGAAATACAGCCTTCACCAAATCGAAAGCATCTTTATCTGCTTCCACCTCACCACGCACATTAGAAACAATATGCATAACGTGTGAGTATTTTTCAATTACCATAAATTCATCTACTTCAACAGTGCCATATTTACAAACCCGGCCCAAGTCATTTCGTTCTAAATCCACAAGCATTACATGCTCTGCTCTTTCCTTTTCATTTTCAATTAATTCTTTCGCTAATTCTTCATCCTCTTGCTCACTTGCTCCTCGAGAGCGCGTACCAGCAATCGGTCTTGTACTCACTTCTTTTCCTTGCTTTTTAATTAGCAATTCAGGCGAAGCACTAACAATTTGAAAATCTCCAAACTCCAAGTAACCCATATATGGAGATGGATTAATTTCACGAAGACTTGTATATATTTCTAGTGGATGTGTTTGTAATGTTCTTTCTTGTCTTGTCGACAAGTTTACTTGAAACACATCACCCGCTCCAATATATTCTTGAATACGTTCAACGGCCTTCATAAAGCCCTCTTCCGTAAAAGCGACTGCTTCATTTTTCTTTTCAGGAGATTCAAACGGCATATTCACTTCGGGGGCTTCTTTCATCCAAAGACCCTTCCATTCATTTAATCGTTCTTCTGCCTCTTCACACTCATCTACATAATGCGTAATAATCCATAATACTCTCTCCTGTTGATCATACACAAACACGTCATCAAATAACAAAAAGAATATGTCAGGTATATTAATATCATCCTTCGCAAGAGAAGAAAGTTTTTCAATATAACGGATACAATCATAACTAAAGTATCCAATTGCCCCACCCTGAAAAGGTGGGTACTCCGGATTATAATCCGTTTTCCATTTCTCCATATACGCTTGCATTAAATCTAATGGATTTCCTCGCTCTATTGTTTCCTTACCACTTTCACTTATATGTAACGTCTCATTCTTACCCTGAATTACCGCTACTGGATCCAGCCCAACAATGTTATAACGACCACCACGTCCACTTTCTAACAAAATATGTTGCGGCTTATCCTGAGAAAGAAATTTATATTGCTTAAAGAAATCTAACTGATATGGAATAGAAAGCGCTAAAGATTTTCTTCGTTGCATATCAACACCCCGTCTTCTGTTATCCCACCCTCTTAAGCCAATCAACTCAAACTACATAAAATTATTTATATAGAGAATGATTATACTTGAGGGCTAGTGAAAATAAATTAATTATACTACTTCTTATTTTACATGAAGTTTTCTAGTCATTCACTCTTTTCCTTTTTCCAATCAAAAAAGAAAAAGCATCCTTTTTTAAGGATGCTTTTCAAATCACATTCAATTATGACTCAAATTGATAAAGTGGTGTACTTAAATAACGTTCACCGTTACTTGGGATAATAACAAGTACCTTTTTCCCTTTACCTAATTTCTTCGCAACTTCTGTCGCTGCGTAAACGACCGCTCCTGAAGAGATACCCACTAAAATACCTTCTTCTTTAGCCACTCTTCTCGCATACTCGAACGCTTGTTCTGTTTTCACTTGGATAATTTCATCATATACCTTTACATCCAATGTCTCCGGAACAAACCCCGCTCCAATTCCTTGGATCTTATGTGGCCCTGGCTTTCCACCAGATAATACTGGTGAATCCGCAGGTTCTACCGCGTAAATTTTGATATCTTTATAGGCTTCTTTCAGTACTTCACCGGCACCTGTAATTGTTCCACCTGTACCAATACCTGCGATAAACGCATCTAATTGATCCCCCATCTGTTCAACAATTTCTGGACCTGTTGTTATACGATGGATTTCTGGATTCGCTTGATTTTGGAACTGTTGTGGTATAAAGTACCCATGTTCTTCTGCTAATTCAGTTGCCTTTCGAATTGCTCCGCCCATTCCTTCAGGTCCTGGAGTCAATACTAATTCAGCACCGTAAGCGCGTAATAAATTACGACGCTCAATACTCATTGTTTCTGGCATTACTAAAATTGCCTTATATCCTTTAGCAGCTGCTACCATCGCTAAGCCAATACCTGTGTTACCACTTGTCGGCTCAATGATTGTATCGCCCTCTTTTAATAATCCTTTATTTTCAGCATCTTCAATCATAGCTAACGCGATACGATCTTTAACACTGCTCCCCGGATTCATAAATTCTAATTTTAAGTATACATCTGCGCTGTCTGATTCTACGATGCGGTTCAACTTAACGATCGGCGTTTTCCCGATTAATTCTGAAACTGATTGTGCCACTCGCATTCCTGTCACTCCTAACACCGAGTATTTTTATTGGTTTTATCTATATTTAGATTTTGTCAGAAAATTCCCTGTTTGTCAATCTATTCGGGCGGCTGATTCTCCGCCTAAACTTCTTTATTACAGGTTCTCAATTAGACTTGTAATATCTTCTTTAGCGAATTTATGTCGTTCATTACAGAAGTGACAGTGAACTTCCGTCTCTTCTTCTTCTGCACGAATTTGTTCTAGCTCCGCTTTCCCTAAACTAATTAGCACACTTTCAATACGCTCACGTGAACATGTACAATTAAATTGAACATCCATTGTTTCTAGCACTTTCACTTTATCTTCTCCAAGCACTTCATACAGTAATTCTTCTGGAGAAAGACCTTGTTCGATTAATTGTGATACTGGCGGGATTTGTTGAAGACGCTCTTCAATAAATGAAATTGTCTCTTCCTGCGCACCTGGCATAATTTGAAGAATGAATCCACCCGCCGCTAATACGCTATCATCTCCATTTACAAGAACACCAACACCTACAGAAGAAGGTGTCTGCTCAGAAACCGCGAAATAATATGTGAAATCTTCCCCTAGTTCTCCTGAAACAATTGGAGATTGACCAATAAACGGTTCACGCATACCGATATCTTTAATTACCGTTACAAATCCTTCTGTACCTACCGCTTGATATACACGTAATTTTCCTTGTTCCGTTCCTTCAAAATCAACATGTGGGTTCGTTACATAACCACGTACATCCCCATTTGCATGAGCATCGACTAAGATAGGACCAATCGGACCGTTACCCTCTACTTTAATCGTTAACTTCTGCTCACCTTTTAACATAGCACCCATCATTGTACCCGCAGTTAAAGAACGACCAAGTGCCGCTGAAGCTGTTCTCCATGTATCATGACGCTTTTGCGCCTCACTTACTGTATTTGTTGTACGTACACTATAAGCACGAACCTCTCCATTAAACGCTAACGCTTTTACTAAATAATCTTTCATACTTATTTATTCACCCTTCTCATGTTGTAAATTTGCATTACGCTCATATAACATATACAAACCTTTTAACGTTAAAAACGGATCTACAATATCAATTACATTTGATTCTTCTGAAATTAATTTTGCTAATCCACCTGTTGCAATAACTTTCGGTTCTTGCTTAGCTTCTTCCTTCATACGCTTAACAATACCTTCCACTTGTCCAACGTATCCATAAAGAATACCTGATTGCATTGCACTTACTGTATTCTTCCCGATAACACTACCCGGTTTTGTAATTTCAATACGAG
This sequence comes from Bacillus sp. RC51, assembly GCF_044908115.1. Classification (NCBI taxonomy): domain Bacteria; kingdom Bacillati; phylum Bacillota; class Bacilli; order Caryophanales; family Bacillaceae; genus Bacillus; species Bacillus sp. RC51. The sequence goes on from NZ_JBIYCW010000025.1 coordinate 10,154, forward strand.
GAAGCTTTGCTGCCCTGCTATATAAAGCCTCTGCCGAAATCATAATTCCTGGCGTAATGACGCCACCCATATAATGCTTCTCTTCGTTAATATAACAATATGTAGTAGCCGTACCAAAATCAACAATAATAAGTGGACTTCCATATAAGTGGATTCCTGCTACTGCATTTACAATTCGGTCCGCGCCTACTTCACGTGGATTTTCATATTTAATATTCAAGCCAGTTTTTATCCCAGGCCCCACTACAAGCGGTTTAATTTTAAAATACTTTTCACACATACGCTCTAAAGCGAACATAATTGGCGGTACGACTGAAGACACAATAATACCTTTCACATCTTCAAAAGAAAGACCTTCATGCTCAAGTAACTGCTTTACAAGCATCCCATACTCATCTTCTGTTTTATGACGATCTGTTTCCATGCGCCAATGCTGACGAAGTTCCCCCTCTTCAAACACACCTAGTACCGCATTTGTGTTCCCTACATCCAATACAAAAATCATATTCTCACCACTTATCTTATTTAATCTATATTTGCGCAGTATGTATAAAACTTATAAAAACATCATATCACACATACTTATATAATCAGTTTTTCTATACTCATCATTGTACAAAAAGATTACTCTCTATTTCAATTTTAAATAATAGTTTCATTCAATTTTTTTGCCACTTAAATTCATTCCACAAAAAAAAGGAGTGACTATTGTCACTCCTTCGTTTCTTACTTATCTTCTGTATCTTCATCGTCTTTCTTCATATTGATGTTTACTTTCACATCATCTGAAGATGTTGGACGCTCGGGTAATCTGCCATAATCATATAAATGATTAATTTGCTCTGCATCTAATGTTTCTACTTCAAGTAACGTTTTCGCGATAATATCAAGCTTATCTCGTTTTTCAGTAAGAATTTGTTTCGCACGAGCATAACAGTCTTTAATAATTATTTGCATTTCCACATCAATTTCATGCGCGATTGCATCACTGTAGTTTTGTTCTGAATGGAAGTCTCTTCCTAAGAATACCTGACCACCTTGTGAGCTACCAAATTGCATCGGTCCAAGCTTATCACTCATTCCGAATTCTGTAACCATACGTCTTGCAATACCAGTCGCACGTTGGAAGTCGTTGTGAGCACCTGTACTTGCTTCACCAAATACAATCTCCTCAGCTACTCGACCACCAAGTAAACCAGTGATTTTATCAAGTAACTCTGGTTTTGTCATGAAGTAACGATCTTCCTTCGGAAGCATTACCGCATATCCACCAGCTTGACCACGAGGGACAATTGTTACTTTATGAACGATATCTGCTTCATCAAGGACAACACCAATTACAGTATGGCCAGCCTCATGGAATGCAACGATATTACGTTCTTTTTCAGAGATAACGCGACTTTTCTTAGCTGGACCTGCAATAACACGATCCGTTGCTTCATCGATGTCACTCATATCAATTTTCTTCTTATCTTGACGCGCAGCTACTAAAGCAGCTTCGTTTAATAAGTTTTCAAGATCGGCACCAGAGAATCCTGGTGTACGAGTTGCAATTGCTCTTAAGTTGACATTCTCATCAAGCGGTTTATTACGAGCGTGTACCTTAAGTACAGCTTCACGACCATTTACATCTGGACGATCTACTGTAATTTGACGGTCAAAACGACCTGGACGTAATAACGCTGGATCAAGAATATCAGGACGGTTTGTCGCAGCGATGATAATAATACCTTCGTTTGCACCGAATCCATCCATTTCAACAAGCAATTGGTTCAACGTTTGTTCACGCTCATCATGACCACCGCCAAGACCCGCGCCACGTTGACGTCCTACTGCATCAATTTCATCAATGAAAATGATACAAGGAGCATTTTTCTTTGCATTTTCAAATAAATCACGTACACGGGATGCACCGACACCGACGAACATCTCTACGAAGTCAGAACCACTAATAGAGAAGAACGGAACGCCTGCCTCACCTGCAACAGCACGTGCTAGTAAAGTTTTACCTGTACCTGGAGGTCCCACTAATAGAACACCCTTCGGAATACGGGCACCAACTTCAGCGAACTTACGAGGGTCTTTCAAGAATTCAACTACCTCAACAAGTTCTTGTTTCTCTTCATCCGCTCCAGCAACATCTCTGAAACGAATTTTTTTCTTTTCATCATTGTATAGCTTCGCCTTACTTTTCCCGAAGTTCATAACACGGCTACCGCCGCCCTGAGCTTGGTTTAATAAGAAGAAGAATAAAATGAAGATAATGACAAACGGAATGATAGAAGTAAAGAACGTTACCCAAGCACTTGTTTCTTCTGCTGGTTGATACTTAACTTCAGCCCCTTGCGCTTTATCATTAATTTTCTTTTGTAATTCCTCAGTATTTGGTGCATAAGTAACAAATTGTTCTCCTTGGCTAGAAGTCTTGAATTGTCCCTTTACCTCAAACACACCATTTTTCGGTTGAAGCTGCACATTACGCACTTCACCTTTTTCAAGTTGAGTAATGAATTTATCGTAGCTAACTGATGTCGTTTTTTGCGTCGAACCATTAAAATAGCTCACGATTCCAATTACTACTAGGAATATCAGTAAATAAAAGATGGTATTACGGAAGATACGATTCATTCCTAACCTCCTCTCACGGCATAAACACTATAGTAAATCGTAACATAAAAAAAATTTCCTATACAATTGTAACGCCTATATTTAATTAATTTGAGTAAACACTTGGTTTTAATACTCCTACATAAGGAAGATTACGGTACTGCTCTTTATAATCTAATCCATATCCTACAACAAATTCATGAGGAACAGTAAATCCAACATAATCTGCTTTCAGATCAACCTTACGGCCTGTTGGCTTATCTAATAAAGTAACAATTTTTACAGATTTCGCTTTACGATATTTAAACAGGTCCACTAAATAGCTTAGTGTAAGACCGCTATCAATAATATCTTCAACGATTAAAATATCGCGACCTTCTACCGAAGTATCAAGATCTTTTAAGATTTTTACTTCGCCTGTCGAAACTGTAGAGTGACCGTAGCTAGATACAGCCATAAAATCCATTTCAAGATATGTATCTGTTCTCTTTAATAAATCTGCCATAAATGGCATTGCACCCTTTAGTACACCAATCGCAAGAGGTACTGTATTTTTGTAATCCTCTGCAATAACTGCACCTAGTTCGTGTACCTTTTCTTGTATTTGTTCTTCAGAAATTAATACTTTTTCGATATCTTGATTCATCATTTCATTATCCTCCCGGAAGACTCCTTGCTTTTGTAGTGAATAATCATGTATTTACCCTTCTTTGCTAGCTCTTTCGAAGTAGCAAACGCAGATCGTTTCAACAAGGGTACCCAAATAATATTTCCACTTGCGTCACAAACGATCGGCCATTCTTCTCTTTTTTCTTTTGGTACTTTTGCTTCGATAAAAACAGCTTTTATCTTTTTTGTACCATCCATACCTTGCATTGACATGCGATCTCCATTTTCCCTAGACCGAATACGAAGTGGATACGATATATCATTATACTTAGCAACAAATACTGTTTCATTCATGTTACTCGGTATATCTTCGCTCACCTCTGTTACAAGTTTATCCCCATTCGGCAATATAATTGTCCCAGGTACTGATAAATCTTGCGAAAAAGGAGAAACAACTTCTTGTTTAAATCCAAAACCACATTCTTCGTATGTGCGAACAATTTTCAAACCACCTGGAAAATCTAGTGAACCTGAAGGTTGTGCCCGCTTAAAAAATTCAATCACCTTGTCAATATGTATAGAAGAAAGCGAAGATGGAATCTTATATTCATAAAGATAGTTTAATATTAGTTGAATCCCTCTTCTTTGTAAAGGCATAGACATGGATTCAAAGGCAGGAATTGATAAGCTAATTTGTTTATCGCTTTTTTTTGTAATTACTTTATTCATTTTCTCAAAAGCTAATTCCTGCAAATAAGCCTCATCCTCTTGCATCTGCACGCTAAATTTTTGAAATTTCTCATGCATTTGTGGATTTTCTTCTTTCAAATAAGGAAGGACATATTTACGTAATCGATTCCTTGTATATACTTCTTTTTTATTACTCGGATCTATACGCGGAATAACTTTTAATTTATTACAGTAATCAACAATTTCTTCCTTAGTTACCCCAAGTAACGGCCTAATTAAATATCCATTATGAAAAGATCGCTTCACTGCAATTCCTGCGTATCCTTTCGGAGTACTCCCTCGTACAAGGCGCATTAAAATCGTCTCTACTTGATCATCTCCATGGTGACCAAGAGCTACATAACTCGCATCATATTTCTTCATTATTCTTTCCAAAAATGCATATCTGCATTCTCTAGCTGCAACTTGTGCATTCATTCCATATTGCTGTTGATATTGCGACACATTAATCCTTAGCGTTTCACAAATAACTCCTAGCTCTTTGCAAAGACCCTGTACAAACTGTAAATCCTCATAAGATTCATTACCTCTAAACATATGGTCCACATGTGCTACTACAATTTCTAGCTGTTTTTCTGCCCTTTTTTCTAACAAATAATATAAAAGAGCCAAAGAGTCAGGACCACCAGAAACCCCTACAACAATTGTTGAATGTTTCTTTAATACATCATGCTGCTTTACAAAGTCATCTACTTTTTCAACAAATGCATCTTTCAACTTCGCAATCACCTTTCATTAAACAAGAACAACAACATTAGTTACCTTGTATATAATGGTACAACTTTTACAAACATTGTGCAAAAAAAAGATGTACAAAATCCATATTTTTATCTTACATCCCTCCTGTATATTTAACAAAGTAATCACATTACCTTTTTAATCAAAAAAACCTAGGCATCTACCTAGGTTTTTTGATTATTTTATTGCGCCTGCATTCCTACTATTGGAATCGTAGCCCACTTCGGCATATTTTTCTTTACTTTCGCCACCACAATAGTCATATCATCATTTATATAACCATCACCAGAGCGAATTACTTCTTCCATAATAATATCAGCGATTTCCTGTGGGTCCTCTGTTTGTAGTTCTTTAATTTTACGTTTTATCCATAATTCGTGATTCTCCACATGTTGCGCTCCCTCAAAGATGCCGTCACTCATCATGATAAGAAGATCACCCGTTTTTAATTGCTCACCAACCACATCAACTTCAACATCTTCAATGATTCCCATCGGCAAATTACTTGCCTCAATTTTCAAAATATTATTTCCGCGTTTAACAAAGCTCGGCGTCGATCCAATCTTTAAAAACTTCGCACTCGCATCCCTTAAATCTACCATAGCCAAGTCAAGCGTTGTATACATCTCCTCTGTCGTCCTTAAAGAAAGAATCGAATTGATGGACTTAATCGCTATTTCTTCATCAATACCTGATTGAAGTATCTTTTGTAATAATTTTACCGTTTCCCTGCTCTCCATATGAGCCCTTTGTCCATTTCCCATACCATCACTAATCGCAAGTGCATATTTACCAACGCTCAAATCCATCATCGCGTAGGAATCACCTGAAATAAACCCACCACCTTTTGCAGCTGTGGCCAATCCTGTATCAAGAGAATACGTCTTCGCTGAACCAAATGATATTAAACTGTGCCCATTTGGATATGAGGATTTCTCTTCATGCTTAACGACGATATTCTCTTTTAAAATATCTGAAAGCATTGGAGCAACCAACTTCTCACATTCCCCATGTTCATTAGATGCAGCCGGAATCAACATTTCAATATCAATACTTCCTCTATCTAAACAATAAATATCAACATGCTCCACTTCGACACCAAAATCACGAAACGCTTGTAAAATTTGCTCCTCCTGCGCTTGATGGTTCTCTCTTTCTCGTTGTATCTCCTTAGCGAAATCCTCCATCACTTTTGATACACCTAGTAATTGCTCCGCTACAATTCTACGATTTTCCTTCATTTGTTTTCTTAATTTCTGCCCCTCATAGAAGTGATCTAATTCACCCGCTACTAAATCCGTTACTTTCTTCCCTCTAACACAATGCTTGTCCCATTCACGAACTAACTTCCGATTATGCTGCAGCGTTCCTTCTTCTGTTTCACTCATTATTTGTTTCATATAATCGTATGTTTTATCAAAATTAACTACCCAACATTGATCCTTCTTAAAGCATGTTTGACATGTTTTTGCAGTAATTGTACTTAAAAATAAATCAGCTTCTGTTTCTTTATCTTCTTCCTCCACATACCCGTATACAGAAAAGCTATTAGACAAAGCAGCAAATACATTAGCAAATTGATTGATTTTGTTTGCTGTAACATCGCGCACTCTTCTTAAATATTGTTGTTGATCCTGTGAATGTTCCTGTGTACCCGGCATAAATTTAGCAATACGATCCATAATAAGCTTCGGTGTTAATAAGAAAAAAACAATTGCTACACCAGATTCAATTAAAGTTGTTACAATACTTGTTTGCTTGTCTACATATAATGTAATTAAGCTTGTACCAATTAATAAACCTAAACTAACTCCTATACGCTTCCCTTCTTTTAACAATCCCCCAAGCAATCCTGAAAAGGCAAGGAGACTAAGTTGAGACAAGCTCGCCACATTTGCTAAACTTAATATTAACCCAGTGACAACTCCTACCGTGGACCCTGTAGCTGCCCCTGCAATAAAGGCAAATACTAATACTAAATATCTAGTGAAAATATGTTGAATAGAAGCATCATAAACAAACCAATCCGTTGTGCCCGTTAAAACAGATGCTAGTAATATAATTAAACAAACAATTTCTTCTGTTTCTAACGCTTGTTGCTTCCCTTTCCTTTCCACTAAAAGCGGAACACTTTGTAAAAATATCATCGTTAATACGAAGCTAAGCCCCGCTTCGATCGTACTGACGAGCAGATCATACATGGTGACGGTTTGCTGTGCAAAATATACAACAACTAAATGTGCGGTTAATGCGGAGATAAATACTTGGAATGGTACAAGTCCAACAGTTTTACGTGTAAACCGACTAAAGAAGATATTATAAATAAAGAAGGTAAAGATAGATGCAAAAGTAAAAAATAAATTATCTATTGAAACTGAAAGTGCTCCCCCCATTAGGGCTAAGAACGCGAGCGGCATTTTATCTCGCTTCATAACATAAACAGCAGCAAAAAACGGCAATGCAAACGGTAAAATGTTTGTTAATATATATGCTCGTCCCAAAAGAAAACCAATAACAGCAATAATGAATCCCCATCTAAAGAAAACTTTTTCAAACTTCATTCGCAACTTACTCGCCCACTTTATTGTTCCAAGCTGACTTTCATTCATCGCCAATGCACTTGTATTCATAGTATTCCTTCCTGCTTTAGGCATATTTTTAACACCACCTGCATAGTTTAATTACTGTTATTATAAAAGATGATTATTGGTTTTTTTGTCAAAACAACAGTTTTGACTTTTATAATCGTTCGACTTTTTATTCGAAATAAATCTACATATATACATAGTATTTAAATTATTTAAAGATAGTTGAAAGAATGTTCAGAAAATATAGGGTGATTTTGTAGAAGTATTGTACGTCTTAATTTATATTTAACAAAAAAAGACCATGCAAATTTGCATGATCTTTTTAGATGACCCGTACGGGATTCGAACCCGTGTTACCGCCGTGAAAGGGCGGTGTCTTAACCACTTGACCAACGGGCCGTTAAATTAAATATAGCGGCGGAGGGGATCGAACCCCCGACCTCACGGGTATGAACCGTACGCTCTAGCCAGCTGAGCTACACCGCCATGTCGTCGTATTTAACGGACAATTAGTATATTACATCAGATATATTTTAAAGTCAATACATCTCAAAAACTTTTTTAAAAATATATTCTCTCACATAAAAAAGTACCCGAGTAATTACTCTGGGTACCTCTCTATATGTTAAGAATTAAACGGACTTATTATCCGCGACGTGCGCCACGACCACCACGTTTAGATTCTGTGTTACGCTTTAAAGAAGTTAAACGATCTTCACTATCTTTTAAAAAGCGTGCCATCTTTTGCTCAAATGTTTCTTTTGGAGCTCGTTCGTTACCGCCACCGCGGTTATCTCTGTTGGAAGAACGATTATTATTACGTTGTGGACGTCCAGAACGTTGTTGATCACCACCACGTTGGTATTCACCACGCGGACGATCTCCTTCTGTTTTTTCACGTTCTTTCGCTTTCTTAATAGATAGGCCAATTTTGCCATCTTTTTCAACATTGATAACTTTTACTTCTACTTGGTCGCCTACTTTTAAGTGATCGTTAATATCTTTCACATAATTATCAGCAACTTCACTAATATGAACAAGACCTGTTAAGCCTTCTGGCAGCTCCACAAAAGCCCCAAAATTTGTAATACCTGTTACTTTACCCTGTAACTTGCTGCCTACCTCGATTGACATAAAAAAAATGCTCCTCCTTAGTGGTTAAAAAGTCAAATTTTACTTTATTATATATAATCCTAAAATGTAGTGTCAATAAGACATACTCTACTTAGAAACAGGAAAAATTATCTCCCCTTTTCCGGAGAAGAAATAATCCCTTCTAGCAATCTTTAAAACGTACTCTTCATCATTCAACTTTTGAACTTCATCTTTTAGATTCTTTTCTTTTTTCGTTAATGAATCCAGTTCTTTTTTCATGTCCTTAACTTTTGCTTCTTTTGCTTTAATGGAACTGTTTTGTTGATAAAACGTCACACTAATACTAGCAATAATTGTAAAAGCAAAGACAAGAAAAACCGCTAAACGGCGATAAAGTCGCTTCCTGTTCTCATCCGTTTGTATTATATGTTCTTTAACAGGATTTGGACTCTGTTTTTCGATTGTTCTTTGTCTCAGTTCCCTCATTTCCGAGGTCCCCCTAACTTCTTTTTTATACGCACCCATAATTGGAAGATATGTCCCTTCAATTTTGCTACATATTGCAGGAACCCTACATGCTTCATTATAAAAAGTTTAACACGATTAGGGAGAAGTTTCCATATGAGCGAAGCAATAAACCGAACAGGCGAGAAAAAAACTTTCCATATGAAAAGTAATATCCAAATCACCATTTTCCATAACACATGTCCAATTGAAAGCAGTATACGAAATAAGAATAATATAAATGCAATAAATAGCTGTGCTATAATAATAACAGGTTTTATCATGAGTAGCTGTATAATTCGAACAAAAAATTGTGTTGTTTGTACAAAAATACAGATGAGAAAATTTAACATCTTCATGTATAGTGCTTTCAATAAGCTTTGATATGCTGCAAAACCACATAGTAACGCCAAAAATACATATATACGTAGTTCGGCTTCATTTACACGCAGTAATACATAAAAAACGAATAATGCTTGGACAATCCAAAATAGTATATCATGTATAAATACAAACCAACGTTTACGCTCTTGGCGTTTTAAAAACCGTTGGTATGTATCTAAAGAAGCACCAATCCAAGCACCCATTCCAATCATCGAAAGCATTGTATACAACTGAATTGTTAGGCTCATTTAAACAACTTACTAAAGAAGCCTTTAGTTTTCTCCCCTTGGTTCTCATCAATATACAGCATTTCATGAACTTTCCCTTTAATTGATACAACACCCTTTTCTACATCTAAATTCTTCATTTGCAAATTTTGACCACGAATTGTTAAAAAACCCATTACAGTCTCGAGTAAAAACTCTTCGCTATCAAAACTCTCTACTTGCTTTACACCAGTAATATCGATTACACGCCTGCCACGCATGATAATATCATGCTCTACAGAAACATTTTGTTGATTAGAAGACATAGGTGAGTAGCCATTATTCACGAAAATCCCCCCATAGCTTTATACTAGCTAATAGTAATGTATGAAGGGCTAACCTATTTTAGAACAAGCCTTCTTCCGCTTTCACTTTTTCCTCACGAACGAGACTATACATGTTTGCTGCATCTTCTTTTTTAGTTGTTTCTTTCAATTCATTTACTTTCACAGTTACTATTTTTTGCCCGAAACGAATTGTTAATTCATCCTCTACCTTCACATCTGAACTCGCTTTTGCCACTTGGCCATTAATCGAAATTCTTCCTTGGTCAGACACTTCTTTTGCTAATGTTCTTCTTTTAATTAAACGTGATACTTTCAAAAATTTATCTAGACGCATATCAAATCCCCCTATTAACGCTCTGTTTGTTTTGCCTCTTCCCATAAAACATCTAACTGTTCTAATGATAAATCTTGCATTTCCTTATTCATTTCAGCTACTTTTGCTTCCATGTATAAAAAGCGAGCCATAAATTTCTCATTAGTTGAACGTAACGCTTCTTCTGGATCTAATTTATAATGACGAGCTATATTAACAAATGCAAATAGTAAATCACCAAATTCACCTAGCATCTTTTTCTCATCCATGTTTACAACTTCTTGTTGGAATTCTTGCCATTCTTCTAAGGCCTTCTCTATCATCGGCTGCACATCAACCCAATCAAATCCAACCTTTCCAGCTTTCTTCTGAATTTCATAAGCACGCATTAGTTGTGGCAAGCTTTTTGGAATACCCGCTAAAACAGATTCTTTCACGAATCCCTTTTCTTGTTTTTTAATTTCTTCCCAATTTGCAATCACTTCATCAGCATTATTTACATCCGTATCCCCAAACACATGTGGATGACGACGAACCATTTTCTCAGCTAAAGTCCGAATAATGTCATCTATAGAGAACCAACCTTCATCCTCTCCAATTTGGGCATGAAGCATAACTTGTAATAATATATCACCTAGTTCTTCTACTAAATGATCATCATCCTCTTCATCAATTGCCTCTAGCACTTCATACGCTTCTTCAATTAAGTATTTCTTTAAAGATTGATGAGTTTGCTTTTTATCCCATGGACAACCGTTCGGTCCACGAAGATCAGCAATAATTGCTCTAAGCACATCAAACTGCTGATATAAGGACGCACGTTCCTTAACTGGCGGTACATACACACTCGTTAAATTATTTAATTCTGTTTCGTGATCTAACATGTATAACGGTACCTTTTTCACTTGCTCGAATGAAGTCCCTGCAGCTGTTACGATATACACTTCGTAATCATCTGGCAAAATCTCCATTAACGTTAGCTTCACATCTGAAGCAACGAATGCATCATACACTTGGCAAAAGATTAAATGTTGACGTAATTCTAATTGCCCTCTTTCAAATGATGTAGCATCAATTAATTGGAACCCTTCGATCGGATCAATTTTTAGACTTGCAAACATCGGATCAAGGAAACTTTGTCCACCTTCAATTCGCACTTCAATATTTGCTGCTTCTCCTTTTTCCAAAAGTAGCTGAACTGTTCTTTCTGCTACAAGCGGATGACCTGGAACAGCATAAATAATTTCTGCGCCTTTAGCTTGTTCTAGCAATGTATTCGCAATTGTTTCATATACGATTTCAAATGTATCATGTGCCTCATATACATTATCAAAGGCCGTATACTTTATAGCTTCTTTCTCCAATTCTTCTATAACTGGGTGTTCCTTCGTTCTAACAAACATATGGTCTGCTTCTTTTATCTTTCGATATACACCCATCGTTAACTGATCTAACTCACCAGCACCTAATCCTAAAACAGTAATGATTCCACTCACAACCAGTCACCTCTATCCACTCTTCTTCAATGAACCTTCTTTTTTCTCTTGTTTCATAACGGTTCCTAATTCTTCTTTTGTAAATACACGTAATTTTAAAATTAAAAACATATATGCTAATCCGCCGATAGCTACACCTAGCAGCGCTTCAAGCGTCGCAATTCCTCTATGTCCTGTATCAATTACTAATCCAGACATTCGCAACACACGCATAAAGATTATTAATACAAACCCCATACAGATACCACTAATAACTACACCTAACATATTCCGCTTATCAATAAGCGGATCTGATACAGCTCGCATAAGCAACACACTATTTAGCAAGGCAATTACAATAAGCGCAACTAAAGTTGCAATTGCAGCTCCCTTCACACCAAAATAAGGCATTAATATATAGTTTAAAGCTAGCTTCAAACAACCTCCAAATACAACGAATATTGCTGGTTTTAATGTTTGTCCCAACCCTTGCAAAATAGAAGCAGTTGTAATTGACAATGAGCTAAATAAAATAGATAAAGATAAAATCGATAACACATCTGATCCATCACTATTTTCAAACAACATAATATTTGTAGGTTGAATAATACAAGTTAATCCAATAGCAGCTGCAAATCCAATAACGAATGTTATTTTCATTGCTAACTTTACCTTTTCTTGAATAAAAGAAAGATCTCCTCTTTCTTTCGCCGCTGTAATAATAGGAATAAGTGACAATGAGAAAGAAGTTGTCACAACAGTACCTAATTGCATAAGCGGGATACTTCTATCATAAACACCTTTTAGTACCTTTGCATTTTCAACTTGCTCTCCCGCACGAATAAGCAAAGTATACAAGGAAATAGAATCCGCCATTTGTATAAAAATAAGGACTAAATTACTAACACAAATCGCTAATCCCTGCCAAAAAAGGATTCGAACAATCCCTTTTTTATTTCTAATTCCCTTCCATCCTTTGAAGAAAATAGCATGGAAATCATGACGCATATAAAGTAAAAGTACGATAATCCCAATAAGCCCGCCTGCAATTGAACCTAGCATGGCACCCGCACCAACTGTATATAAATCAAATCCATGAGCAATAAGGAATAGTGATAAAAATACAATAATAGAAACACGAATCGTTTGTTCAATTACTTGCGAAACAGCCGTCGGCATCATATTATTGAAACCTTGAAAATATCCTCTCGCTACAGATAAAAATGGCATTAGTAGGAATGAAAACGAAATAACACGTAATAATTTATCTAAATGTATATCGCCCATAACCGATGCAATTGTTTTGGCCCCAAAGAATAATGTGAAAAATCCTATAAAGCCAATTCCTAATAAAAACCAAAAAGATACACAAATAATTTCTTCTGCTTCTTTTTGTTTTCCTCGTTCTAATCTTTCTGCGACCATTTTTGAAATAATAATGGGAAACCCATAAGTAGCTAAAATCAAACAAAATCCATAAAACGGATAAATTTGTTGGTAAATATAAAAACCAACATCACCCGCTATATTTTGATATGGAATACGGTAAAAAGCGCTTAATACCTTCGTAACAAAACTTGCGATTGTTAATATAATAGCCCCACGCCAAAAGGCTTGGTACTTCTTCGCTTCCATACAAGAAAACTCCTTTTTCTATTCTCACCCCTCGTATTATATCACAAAGAAAAACTGGCTCTCCTTCATATTCCTTACATTCACTGACTTCTTTCAACAGCAAAAATATTCAATGAAAAAAGGTAGCAAAGCGCTACCTTCGTTCAATATACTTATATCTCCAAATAGTTAATTTCTCAAATAGAAATATCATAATTAGGAAAGATTGCTACTTATAGAAATTACACTTCGCTACTGCTCCATTTGTTTCGCTAAAAAGCTTGCAGCTGTATTTACTGATTTATGCTCTACTTCACTTATAATAGCCTCTTTAGAGAAGATAACGACAGCTCCGATTGGATCTCCATTTGCAATAATCGAGCCAATTGTATAAGAGCTCACTTTTTCTGTTACTCCATCAATAATTGAAATTTCGCTTTCATCTGTCATAATTACAGACTTACGCTCTTCCATTGTCTTCTCAATTAAATCGCCAACACTTTTATTTAAGTATTCTTTTTTAGATGCGCCTGCTACTGCGATAATAGAATCACGATCGCATACAAGCACATTATGTCCTAAGCTATCGTATAAAGCTTCCGTATATTCCTTTGCAAAATTACCTAGTTCACTAATTGGAGAATATTTTTTCAAAATCACTTCTCCATCGCGATCAACAAATATTTCTAGTGGATCTCCCTCACGAATACGTAAAGTTCTACGAATTTCCTTCGGAATTACTACCCTGCCTAAATCATCAATTCGACGTACGATTCCAGTTGCTTTCATTCTAATGCTGCCTCACTTTCTACTGATGATCAAAGTGGTGAATTTACCTGTTCATGTAAAAATCACCAACTATTAAACATAGTATTTTACACATTAGTTCTTCTATGCACGTCGAATTGTATTTTTTATCTTATATTAGGCATTTATTACTTCTTTTTTTACATCTGGCAAGCCTTTTAATAAATTTTCAGCAATTGTTAACCATTTCGACGTCTCTAATCCATTCGTTTTCATCACAATTTTCAATTGTGACCCCTCCATACCAAGACCGATCATACGGCCAAAACTACTTCCTAGCATGAATAATTTTCCACCATCTATATTTTGGCTCGCTTGTTCAGAAAACAGGAATGTTACTTCAAATTTATTTTGCTTAATTAACTCAATTTGTTCTTTCATTGCCAACACTTTAATGTTTGCAATTTGTAATAAATAACCAACTTCTTGTGGATAATCACCAAATCTGTCGATCATCTCTTCCTGCAACTCTTCAATATCTTCAATTGCAGAAATACCTCTAAATTGTTTATACATCATAATTTTTTGTTTACTATCTGAAATGTACGCATCCGGTAAATATGCATCTACTTCTAAATCAATTTCAACATTAACGGTATTTTCAACTCCGTCTGTTCCTCTACGTTGCTCAATTGCATCTTTTAACATTTGAGAATATAGATCAAATCCAACAGAATCAATAAATCCATGTTGTTCTGCCCCTAACAAATTACCCGCACCACGAATTGATAAGTCTCTCATCGCAATTTTGAAACCAGATCCAAGCTCTGTAAACTCTTTAATTGCTTGCAGACGCCTCTCTGCAACTTCCGATAACACTTTATCACGTTTGTATGCAAAGTATGCATACGCGACGCGATTAGAACGTCCAACACGACCACGAAGCTGATACAACTGTGATAATCCCATACGATCTGCATCAAATACAATTAATGTATTTACATTCGGAATATCTACACCCGTCTCAATAATTGTTGTACTTACAAGAACATCATGCTGCCCTTCTAAAAACGATAGCATAACAGACTCTAATTCACCTTCATTCATTTTCCCATGTGCGTATGTTACACGAGCATCTGGAACCAACATCGAAATTTCATCTGCTTTTCTTTCAATATCCTCCACACGGTTATATAGGAAGTAAATTTGACCGCCTCTTGCCAACTCTCGCTCTATCGCTTCTCGCATTAACGCCGGATTATACTCTACTACATATGTTTGTACTGGGAAACGATTCTCTGGTGGTGTCTCAATAACAGATAAATCGCGCACACCAAGCATAGACATATGAAGTGTACGTGGAATCGGAGTTGCCGTTAATGTTAACACGTCAACATTTGCTTTCAATTGTTTAATTTTTTCTTTATGTGTAACGCCGAATCTCTGTTCTTCATCAATAATAAGAAGTCCTAAATCTTTATAAGTAACATCTTTAGATAAAATACGATGCGTTCCGATTACAATATCCACCGTTCCATCTTTTAAACCTTTAATCGTTTCATTTTGTTGTTTTCGTGTGCGGAATCTACTTAGTAACCCTATATTAATCGGGTAATCTTGAAAACGCTCTCGAATTGTTTCATAGTGTTGTTGTGCAAGGATTGTTGTTGGTACTAAAATCGCAACTTGTTTTTCATCCATAATTGCTTTAAATGCCGCACGAATAGCTACTTCAGTCTTTCCATATCCTACGTCACCACAAAGAAGCCTATCCATCGGACGTCCGCGTTCCATATCTTTCTTAATCTCTTCAATAGAACGTAATTGATCCTCTGTCTCTTGATATGGAAATAAAGATTCAAACTCTTGTTGCTCTGCCGTATCTGGTGTATATGCATAACCTTTTGAGGCTTCACGCTCGGCATATAATTTAATTAGGTCATCTGCAATGTCTTGTACAGATTTTTCAACTTTCGTTTTGACCTTCTTCCAATCATTTCCGCCTAATTTATAAACTTTTGGTTCCTTACCTTCAGACCCTACGTATTTTTGCACTTGATCAATTTGTTCAATTGGAACGTATAACTTATCATTACCTTGATATTTAATATTTAAATAATCTTTATGAACACCATTAATCTCTAATGTCTCAATACCTAAAAATTTACCTATACCATGATTTACATGAACTACATGGTCTCCAACTTTTAATTCCGAATAACTTTTAATACGTTCAGCGTTAGATAACTTTTGCTTACGTTGTGATTTTTTAACCTTCTTATGAAAAAGCTCCTTTTCAGTAATGACAACAAACTTTTGCATCGGCATTTCAAAGCCTGCATGTAAATCACCTACAGCAATTTGTAACCTTCCAGGCAATAAGATATCTGTCGCCTCTACAATGTCTGCATCAATATCATAATCACTTAAAATATGTTGTAGTTTTTTTACACGTTCATCATCTGTTCCAAGCACAACGGTCGTAAAATTACCTTCATTCCATCTATCAATTTCAGTTTTTAACAAATGCATCTGTCCGTGGAAATCTTGCATCGTTTTACATGTCACATTCACAATATTTTGAGGATGTGTGTGTGCTATATGGCGTAAGAATAACGTTAAATATACAAAACTTCTTTTTTTATTATGAAGAAACTCCTCAAACGAGTGGGAGAAAGATAAATCCTGAATAATTGTTCCTTCGCCAAGAAGTGAGATATACCATTCCGCTTCTTCTGTTTCAAGATGTGATGCTGTTTCTTGAATACGGGAAATCTCATCTAAAATCACAACACCATTTTCTGGTAAATAATCTATCAGACTAGCAGGTTCTTTATAGAAAATAGATAAATATTTAAACATTTGTTCTATACTTTGCCCGTTTTTCAACATTTCAAGTTCATGACTAACCGTCTCAAGCACAGTAGTCTTTAATTTATCATCGGAAAGCTTTTGCATCGTCTTAGTCAAACCTTCTTCAAGATGCTTAATTCCCGATTTCAATTCTTCCTGTGAAAATAAAAACTCTGTTGCCGGACCAAAACGAACACTTTCCCTTTTATCTTGAGAGCGCTGTTCTTCCACATCAAATAATCGAATAGAATCAACCTGTGTATCAAAGAATTCAATACGAAATGGTAATTCTTCAGTTAATGGGTAAATATCTAATATTCCCCCGCGTAGACTAAAATCTCCTGGAGCTTCTACCATCGACTTACGCTCATAACCAATATGATGTAAGGTATGCAAGAGTGCATCTAAATCAATCTCTTGCCCTAGATTGATTTCAATTTGCCTTTGCTTCCATAATTCTTTTATTGGTAAAAACCTACGCAGCCCTGCAACTGGCGCTACAATAATCCCATTCTCTCCTGCAGCTAAGCGATTTAACACTTCAATACGCTGTGCCTTCAATTCTGGACTTGCAACACCAACCTCCGATGCTATCAATTCATTTACCGGATATAGCCAAACATCTTTTTCACCAAGTAACGCCACTAAATCTTCATGTACTTTTTGTGCTTGGTATAAATTGTGCGTCACGATAAGTTGTGATTGCTTTGTCTTTTTATATAAAGCTGCCATTAATAAAGAACGAGAGGATGTTGCCATACCCGATACAAGTTGTTCTTTCAACCCATTTTCTAGCCCATTAATAACCGATTGTATTTCTTCATTTTTATAAAATTGCTCTAATAAACCTATCATTTTCAAAACTCCTCTCAACATAAAGAGCAAGTTACTATATTTTATGCAAATATTTTGGAAAAAGAAAACAGAAAAATGCTTTGGACACGCCAAAGCGACAACATTTTATTGCAGAAATTTTTCATATTCATAATACTCAGGATAAGATGCGAGCGTTTCTTGACACGATTCACAAATCGTTTTTATATATATATTTCCATTCTCATGAAAATGAATCATATCCACTACTTCTTGCTCTGTTAGTTGAAACAAAACGTCGCTATATACTTTTTCTGCGATAATGGAGCCCACATTACTTCCACAATGTCTACAGTAATAATAACCTTCCATACTAGCCTCCTAAATATCCAATTGCTACTAGTATGGGATAAAACAAAATAAAATATTCCAGATTGTGCGCTTAACTATTAAAAGTATTCATGATTTGGAGAAAAGGTTTATTTAACCATTCCTCACATGCATCTGCTGCATTTTCAATGGATTGATTAACGCCAGATATTTCTTCAGATGTAAAGCGTCCTAATACGTAATCCACTACTTTCATCCCATTTTTCGGACGATCGATTCCCATGCGGATACGTTGAAATTCTTGTGTTCCTAAATGTGAAATTGTTGATTTCACACCATTATGTCCACCCGCACTACCTTTCATGCGAAGGCGTAATTTACCTACAGGAATATCTAAATCATCGTACATAACAATGAAGTCCTCGACATCAATTTTATAATAATCCATGAGTGGACGGATACTTTCCCCAGATAAATTCATATATGTAAGTGGCTTTAGTAAGATTACTTTTTCCCCATTAACAAAGCCTGCGCCAAATACCCCTTTAAACTTTTGTTCATTCAAAGAAATACTCCAACGTTTTGCAAGTTCATCGATTGCCATAAATCCAATATTATGCCTTGTTAATTCATATTCTCTACCTGGGTTCCCAAGTCCTACTATTAATTTCATTCTTGTACCACTACTTTCTTTTTTCGATACGAAAAGACGTAACCAAGCTTGGTTACGTCTCATTCTATCCAATTAATTGAATAATACACTTACAGATTCTTCTTCGTATACACGAATGATTGCTTCTCCGATTAATGGAGCAACTGAAAGTTCATGTACTTTATCAATTTTCTTCTCTTCTGGTAATACGATAGAGTTCGTTACAACTAACTCTTTAATATTCGAATTTTGAATACGCTCAATTGCTGGACCAGATAATACTGGGTGTGTACAGCAAGCATATACTTCAGAAGCACCGTTCTCAACAAGAGCGTTTGCCGCTAATGTAATTGTACCAGCTGTATCAATGATGTCATCAATTAAAATTGCTGTTTTGCCTTCGATGTTACCGATAATGTTCATTACCTCAGATACATTCGGACGAGGGCGACGCTTATCAATAATAGCGATTGGCGCTTTTAGGCGATCCGCCATTTTTCTAGCACGCGTTACACCACCGTGATCAGGAGATACGATTACGATATCTTTAAGGCCTTTTGCTTCAAAGTAGTCTGAAAGAATCGGTACACCCATTAAGTGGTCGATCGGGATATCAAAGAATCCTTGAATTTGCGGAGCATGTAAATCTAGAGTGATTACACGAGTTGCACCTGCTGTTTCAAGCAAGTTTGCTACAAGTTTCGATGTAATTGGTTCACGAGAACGCGCTTTACGGTCTTGACGCGCATAACCATAGTAAGGAATAACAATATTAATTGTTTTTGCAGATGCACGTTTTAATGCATCAATCATAATAAGTAATTCCATGATATGTTCGTTTACTGGGAAGCTTGTAGATTGAATAATGAATACATCGCAACCACGGATACTTTCTTCAATGTTAATTTGAACTTCTCCATCACTAAAACGATCAACAGAACATTTTCCTAGTCCTACTCCAATATGCTTTGCGATTTGCTCAGCAAGTTCCTTATTAGAGTTTAAAGAGAATACTTTCAAATTAGAATTTAGATATTGAGTCGACATCTAGATTAACCCTCCACATTATGATTTTTTCTTATTCAGCAATTGATCAACATAGTCTTCTTTGTTAACTTGACGTGCACGTGCTACTGATAATGCTTTTGATGGAACATTCTCTGTTATTGTAGAGCCTGCTGCCACATAAGCACCATCTTCAACTGTTACAGGAGCAACAAGGTTTGAATTACATCCAATAAATACCCCGTTACCAATTACAGTTTTAAATTTATTCTTGCCGTCGTAGTTCACCGTAATTGAACCACAACCAAGATTCACGTCTTCTCCAACTTGTGCATCCCCGATATAACTTAAGTGTGAAGCTTTACTTCTATTACCAAAAACAGTTTTTTTGATTTCTACGAAGTTTCCAACGCGCACTTCATCTCCAATAACTGAATCTGGGCGAATATGTGCAAATGGACCAACTGATACTTCTGTACCAAGTTTGCTGTCATGTACAGTAGATTGACGAATTACCGTACGATCTCCAATTTCACTATCGCGAATTACTGTATGCGGTCCAATTTCACAATCAGAACCAATTACAGTGTTCCCCTCAATAACCGTTCCTGGGTGAAGGACTGTATCACTACCAATAATTGCATCCGCAGAAATGTATGTGTTACTTGGATCAATAATTGTAACACCATTTACCATGTTCTTTCTGTTGATACGATTTTTCATAATAATTTCCGCTTGCGATAGAGCGACTCTGTCGTTAACACCTAACGTTTCATCGAAGTGCTCTGTTTGATAAGCTGATACAATATGACCTTCATTTTTTAAAATTTCAATAACGTCCGGAAGGTAATATTCGCCCTGTACATTATCATTTGAAACTTTAGAAAGTGAAGCAAATAAAGCTTTATTATCAAAACAATACGTACCTGTATTGATTTCTTTAATAGCTAATTCTTTTTCATTCGCATCCTTATGCTCAACAATCTTTTCAACATGACCATTCTCATTACGAACGATACGGCCATATCCAGCAGGCTCTTCTATGTACGCTGTTAGTACCGTCGCCATTGCTCCCGCTTCTTCGTGTTGCTGAAGTAATGCTTCCATCGTTTCAGCAGTTATTAGAGGTGTATCACCACAAATAACTAAAGTTGTTCCCTCTTCATTTGCAAGTACACTTGCAGCTTGATCGACAGCATGAGCTGTACCAAGTTGTTCTGCTTGTAATGCAAACTCACTTACGTTTCCTAGCTGTTCTTGTACCTTTTCAGCACCATGTCCAACGACTGTTACAAGTTTCTGCAATCCTAATTGAGATACTTCATTGACTACATGTTGTACCATTGGTTTTCCACATACAGGATGCAGCACTTTGTATAGCTTGGACTTCATACGTGTGCCTTTACCTGCAGCTAGAATCACTGCAAATCTGTTTGACATATAGACCCTCCATCGCAACCTATTTATCCATTAACGATATTATCCTAAATCATCATATATTTCAAGAAACACATTATAACTATTAAATTTTACCATAATTCTTATAAGATGTTTTACTCTTTAGTATCTTTTTTAAGGAATAAGCTATACTATTTTAAATAAAGATGAAAAAATTAGAAGTTTTTCATCTTTATTTTTTCAAAATATGAATTTTTATAATTAGAAACGTGTATTATTCAAAAAAAAAACAAACTCCTGTAAATGCTTACAGGAGTTTGCTACAAAATTATAAGACTTTCTTTCAAAAGCCCTTTTCATTCGAATTTTACGAAGCGCCTGCTTCTTCAAACTCAACCTCTTCTAACTCGCCTAAACGATGATACTCTGTTAAAACCGCATCTTGAATTTTAGAGCGTGTATTAGAATTAATTGGATGTGCAATGTCACGGAATTCTCCATCTGGAGTACGTTTACTTGGCATTGCTACAAATAATCCATTATTACCATCAATTACACGAATATCATGAACAACAAATTCATGGTCTAGAGTAATAGAGGCAATTGCTCTCATGCGGCCTTCTGTGTTTACGCGGCGTAATCTTACGTCAGTCACTTCCATCTTGTGTTCACCACCCTTTTCTAAATAAGCGATATATTTGTATAAATTCCACAAATTTTCTATTTTCCCTTTAATTTTTTAAAAATTTTTAAGATAAAAATTTTTATTGTAGTTGAATATAAGGATTAGTAGAGGTTATCGCTTACAAAGAGTTACTTAACTAGGGCAATTACTTCG
Source organism: Bacillus sp. RC51 (assembly GCF_044908115.1). NCBI lineage: Bacteria > Bacillati > Bacillota > Bacilli > Caryophanales > Bacillaceae > Bacillus > Bacillus sp. RC51. The sequence goes on from NZ_JBIYCW010000025.1 coordinate 32,020, forward strand.
ATTTCAACAGAAACATCTTTCGGTAATTTTGCTACTTGTACACAAGAACGCGCTGGTTTATGAGTAGAGAAATAAGAACCGTATACTTCATTAACAGCATTAAAATCATCCATATCCTTCAAGAATACTGTTGTTTTTACCACTGTATCAAATGAAGCACCTGCTTCTGCTAATACCGCTTGTAAATTTTCAAATACTTGCTCTGTTTGTACTGTTACATCTCCTGTTACAAGTTCTCCACTTGCCGTTAACGGAATTTGTCCTGAACTATAGAACATATTATTTACAATAATCCCTTGTGAATATGGTCCGATTGCCTGTGGTGCTTTGCTTGTTTGAACAACTTTCATACTTTTCACCCTTTTATTATTTATTTTTACTCTTTAAAAATAGTGTACCAAAGGCAGTTTGTCCATCTATTTTGTAATTTATAAATAGGAATAAAAAAAGGTAAAGCTATCTGCTTTACCTTTTTACTCAGCCTCTACAAGCCCTTTATCAAATGGTGCAAGTGCATAATTCCCCTTTTCCACTTGAATCGCTTTTTCTTTCACATCAACTTCTGACAAACGAATTAATGATACAAAGTTATTAATAAGTCTTTCTTCAATATCCGTAGACTCTACTAATACGCCAATCCCAACAACATTAGCTTTAAACTCTTCTAGCATGCTCATCATACCTTGAATGGTTCCGCCAGCTTTCATAAAGTCATCAATAATTAAAACATTGGACCCTTCTGGAAGGCTACGCTTTGCTAAAGTCATCGTTTGGATTCGCTTAGAGGAACCTGATACATAGTTAATACTAACAGTGGGTCCTTCTGTTACCTTATTATCTTTTCTCGCAATTACTACCGGTACATCTAAGTAGTTCGCTACTGCATAAGCAAGCGGAATTCCTTTTGTCGCTACCGTCATAACCGCATCAATTGGTTGCCTAGCAAAAACAGAAGCAAATAAACGACCTGCGCCATTAATCTGGCGAGGATTACTTAAAAGATCCGTCATATATAAGTAACCGCCAGGCAAAATACGGTCTGGGTTTTCAAATAAGCTACAAAGCTCGTTAATAATCAGATTTGCCTCTTCTTCACTTATATAGGGAATATATTTCACTCCTCCTGCTGCTCCTGGTACCGTTTGCAATGTGCCGACACCTTGTTGTTCAAACGTTTGCTTAATTATAACCAAATCTTCACTAATGGAAGATTTAGCCGATTGATACCTTTCAGCAAAAAAAGTGAGAGAAACTAGCTGACGAGGATTTTGTAACAAGTAATACGTCAGATCGACCAATCTTGTACTTCGTCTAATTTTCATACCCTCACCTCAAATCACGAATATTCTAAACAAATCATAACGTATTATACGTCTTTATTCAAGCGTTTCTCGCTCTCCTAATAAACGCACTGCATATACTTGCTCGCAAAATCCTTTTAACCCGTTATATATGCGGTGCATTCGCGAATCATGGTGTACAAGACCAAATACAGTTGGGCCACTTCCACTCATTAATACGGCATCTGCCCCAAAGCGTTTCATCTGTGATTTAATACGTGCAACCTCGGGATGCATCGCAAACGTCACATCTTCTAAAACGTTACCAACAGTATCACAAATCCCTTTATAATCGCCATGGTTAATGACTTCAACCATTTTATCTACATTTGGATGAGTAACACGATTTAATTTTAAATTTCCGTACACGTCAGCAGTAGATACACCAATGTGGGGCTTTGCTAAAACAACCCAACAAGAAGGCGGAGTCTTTATATGTTCAATTTCTTCTCCTCTTCCAGTGGCAATAGCAGTTCCACCATATACACAGAACGATACATCTGACCCAATTTCTGCGCCAAGCTTTGCTAATTCATCGATTGTTAGCCCTAAATTCCATAACTTATTAAGGCCACGTAATGTCGCTGCTGCATCACTACTTCCACCTGCTAATCCAGCGGCTACTGGAATCGTTTTTTCAATAGTAATAGACACACCTTTTTTTACATTAAACTTCACTTTTAATAATTTCGCTGCTTGATAAGCTAAATTGCGTTGGTCGTCTGGGACATACCGATTATGGGACAAAATTTCAATACGGTCTTCTGCTAATTCCGTTAGCTCTAAACGATCTGCCAAGTCGATTGTTGTCATAATCATTTTCACTTCATGATATCCATCTTGTCTTTTTCCCAGTACATCTAACGACAGATTAATCTTTGCTGGTGCTTTCACTAGTAGCTTCAATCTATTCACCCACTCTATGTACTCAATCTTTTATCGTTTATTTTACCATAAATTTATAGTAAGACGATGACACTTCCCTAATTATATCGAAAAGCATTCAGAATGAAACTACTTATGTCAAATGATGGCACCTTTTAGCGTGCAAAAAGCCGAGGAATCTCTCCTCGGCTACCGTAGCATAGAAAGTATCTTACAACTACTGGTTTCGTTTCATTAATTGCTGTTCTGCAATTTCTATAGCACGTTTCACCATATTACCAGCATCTTTCGCACGAATTCCGCCCCATCCTTCTTTCTGAACAACATCATAAAAGCCAAGCTCTTTTGCAAGCTCTTCTTTAAATTGATTTGACATGACTCCTCTTCGTCTACTCAATGCAGAGTCCCTCCTTATTTTGCTACGGTATAATTAGTATGCAAAATAATATAGCTTTTCATTTATGGGAATATATGTAACAAAAAAATACATTAATTATAAAATACTTCATTTTGAGATTCATCGTAAAATGTTAGCTCTACTGTCTCTGTTAAAACATCTGCATAACTATAAGATACACGTTGCAATGCATCTTCTTGCTGGTCTAATTGTACAACAAACACAGAACGATACGTTTCTGCAAGTACACCTGATTGCTCCACAGTTTTTCTTCTCCCACTATTTGCCTTTAACATAAGTCGCTGTCCAAGATGGTGATCTAATTCGCTTTTAATTTCATCTAAACGTTTTGACATATACTTTGCTACACCTCGCTGTAATTTAGATTGAACACTTAAAACACGATATATCTATCCCAATTATTAACCGCAATTCACAGACAATATCATTATAAAAGCATCATGCGTTCAAATAGATAGAAGAAATACTATATTCTAAAAGTATCATTGTATAGTCTGCACGTTCTTGACGCTTTTTATCCAGACTCATTTAAATCATTTCCACATAAAAAAGCAAGATACGTATGTACCTTGCTCATTCGTCATAATGTTGAAAGGGCAATCCTGTTCGTAAAATCCCTCTTGTTTCAATTCCGCCTAGTCCCTTTTCGCCAGTAATTGTATTACGCACAACGTCCCATACATTTACTCTTTCCATAAATGAAGTGAAACTAATTTTGCCAACTACATATACAGGATCTAGAGCATGAATGTTAATTCTAGACGGTGAACTAGCAAAATTAGCACCTGCCCGAATCAACGCCTCAAAGTGTGATTGACAAGCCCCAGCAAAAATAACGAGTTGATCCAATGATGGATATTTTTTTCGCACTTCTCGAACAGCCTGTACAAAATGTCTAGAATGTCTATATGCTGCTAAATCTCCCATAACTCCTTTTGACTTTGTATATGCATCATGTCCTGTAATAACTAAAATGTCTGGGCGAAAATGATCTATTAAGTCTACTACCTTTTCATGCATCTCCGTTTCCTTACAATGAATACCTTGAACAGGAACGCCTATTTTATTATATAAATCTAAGCACTTGCGCAAATATAAAGGATCTCCATCTATATGCAATACACGTCCTGGCATTTGAAAATAATTCACTTCACTTGTATATCCACCAGTTGAAGTATGTTCATGTCTTTGTTTCATCAACACGTAATCTTGCTGAAACAACCGGTAAGTACGCTCCATCGTTTCTGTTTCACGCTTCACTCTATTTTTATGTTCTCGTTGATCTATACTAACTAAATCTGCAAGTGGTGCATCCGCCACAAGTCTAATTTCCTCTCCAAATAATATTGCCATATCGCCTTTTATTTCTATAATACGAAAAAGAATATCCCTATTATGAGAATATCGTTCAACTAATTCTCCAACATGTAAAGCCATTCTCCTACCTCCAAACTCCAAACTCGTTAGGCCATCTTACCTGTTTTTAAAGTATGAATTTAGGAACGGAAAGGTGACAAAAGGGACAGCTCAAGTTGAACTGTCCCTTTCATATTCTTATGACAATTTATGAAGAATTAATGCATTACTTAATGTTGCAAACTCTTCGATAGATAGCGTTTCGCCTCTTCGCTTCGGATCAATTCCTACTTCTGTCAAAATTCGATCCAACAGCTCTTTATCTTTCGGGAAACCATTTAAATTATTTGATAAATTATTCATTAAAGTTTTACGACGCTGTGCGAAACTTGCTCGTACTACTTCAAAGAAGAAAGTTTCATCTGTCACTTCTACAACTGGTTTAGGACGCTTTAGAAGACGGATAATCGCAGAATCAACATTTGGTTGTGGCACAAACACTGTACGCGGTACAGTCATAACTGTTTCTACCTCTGTATAATACTGAATGGCAATTGATAAAGAACCATACTCTTTCGTTCCTGGTTTAGCAGCTAAACGATCCCCAACTTCTTTTTGCATCATAACAACAAATCCACGAACCGGTAATTTTTCTTCGAGCAATTTAAATAAAATTGGCGTTGTAATATAGTATGGTAAGTTAGCTACTACCATTACATCTTGTCCTTCTTCAAATTGCTCACTAAACACTTCATGTACATCTGCTTTTAGTACATCTTTATTTATAACTGTAACGTTGCTATATGGAGCTAACGTCTCGTCTAAAATTGGTAATAATCTCTGATCAATTTCAAAAGCCACTACTTTTTTAGCACGCTTTGCCAATTGCTCTGTTAACGCACCGATACCTGGTCCAATTTCAATTGCGCCACTTTCTGAACCGATTTCTGCGTGATCAACGATACGATTTAATACATTCGTATCAATTAAAAAATTTTGTCCTAAACTTTTTTTAAATGAAAATCCATACTTTTCAACAATGTCTTTCGTACGATTTGGCGTTGCGATATCCTTCATTTTTTTTCCTCCTGTATTACTTGCTTATAAGCTTCTGCAAATGATTCCTTTGAAACCTGAAACATTTGTAAACGTTTATGTAACTGTTTTGCGTTTGTATAACCAATCTTTAATAGCTTACCCACTCTTTCTCTGCGACTCTTTGCCATTTCTCCGCCCACTAAGCCCGCATCGACTAGATCACTCCAACTAATTTCACTTGTGTAAGCTTCCATTTCTTCATGTATATTCTCTAAAGCACGGCGAATCGACTCATTAGAAGCATGTTCGATTCCAACACCTTTTTTCCTTTTAGCAAGTGCTTCTTCCTTCGTTAAAAAAGCATGCTTACATCCAGGAACCTTGTCAGAAATAATTTTTCGAATACGCTCTCCAGGATAATCCGGATCTGTGAAAATAATAACGCCTCGTTTTTGCTGCGCTAATTTAACTTGCTCAATAACGTGATCACCGATTGCTGAACCGTTCGTTTCGATTGTATCCGCATCAACAGCACGTTTAATCGCAACTGTATCATCTTTACCTTCTACAACGATAATCTCTTTAATTTTCATGCTTGCCTCCACACTCTTTTCATCTCTACTTAGTAAAACAAAAAAATGACGACTTTTCCATTATTATTTTCCCAATCTTACATTTTAAAAAGTAGAAGAGAAAAATCTTTGTTCACTATCCTTATTGTAACACTTCTATCTCCATCTTAATTTATCCGCAGTATTTCTACACTTATGTTATGCGTAAATAGTGGGTTCTTATCACTTCTATTATCTCTCTTCTCAAAAAACAAAAAAAGAATGGGACTCCCCATTCTTTTTTATTCAACACCAAATAAGGCCTTGGCATTCTTTGTTGTTACTTGTGCTACTTCGTCATAAGAAATTCCTTTTAAATTCGCAATTTCTTCTGCTACCAGTTTTACATAACTAGGTTCATTTCGTTTCCCTCGAAATGGATGTGGTGTTAAATACGGGCAATCTGTCTCTATCAATAATTTTTCTAACGGAATCTCCATAGCAACTTCTTTCGGTTTCTTGGCATTTTTAAATGTTACTGGCCCACCTAATGAAATTAAAAAGTTCATATCGATACATCGCTGCGCTACTTCTACACTACCGCTAAAGCAATGCATAATGCCCCCTACTTCAGCTGCATTCTCTTCCTCTAGGATATCAACAATATCTTGAGTTGCATCGCGGTTATGTATAATAATCGGTAATTTCACCTTTTTCGCTAATGCAATTTGTTTACGGAATACTTCCTTCTGTATTTCTTTTGGAGACTTATCCCAGTGATAATCTAATCCCATTTCCCCAATTGCAACTACTTTAGGATGAGCCGCTAATTCTTCTAACCAAGCTAAATGTTCTTCTTTCATATCAATTGCATCAACAGGATGCCATCCAACTGCAGCGTAAATAAAATCATAAGCCTCTGCTAATTCAATTGCTTTCTTTATCGTTACTTCATCAAATCCAACAACAACTGTATATGTAACTCCCGCTTCTTTCATTCTCGCGATAACTTCTTGTAAATCTTCTTCAAATTGCTCTGCATTTAAATGTGAATGTGTATCAAACAACATAATAAATAACTCCTTTTATATTGAAATCAATTCTCTCATAGAAAAACTACACTCTTTCTAACTTAACGATAACAATACTTCAATTTTAATGCAAAAAACGGAATGTAAAAAGAAAAAAGACGCTTCACCAATGTTACACGTGAAACATCTCTTTTCTTGTCTCAATTACTTGATTTTTGTACCATTTGGTAAATTCTGGTCAATTGATGCTAATGACAATACGCCATTCTCTTCACCTGCTAAAATCATACCTTGTGATAATTCACCACGTAATTTTACAGGTTTTAAATTCGTTACACAAATAACCTTTTTACCTTTTAGTTCTTCTGGGGAATAGAATTTAGCAATCCCAGAAACCACTTGGCGCTTCTCTGTACCTAAATCAAGCTGAATTTTTAACAACTTATCTGCTTTTTTCACAGGTTCAGCGGATATTACTTCAGCTACTCGTAATTCTACTTTAAAGAAATCATCAATTGTAATTTCTTCTGCCTTTGGTTCTTCTGCTTTTTTCTCTTCTACTTTAGGAGCAGAACCTTGCATTTGTTCTTTAATATATCCCACTTCTACTTCCATTTCCAAACGAGGGAAAATTGGGTTTCCTTTTTCTACTTTTGTTCCAGCTGGAATACATCCAATTGTAGATAGGCTTTCCCAAGATTTATGCGCCTCTTCAGTAAGTCCAAGTTGAGCAAACATCTTACTTGGTGCTACTGTTAGGAATGGCATAAGCATAATACCTGTTTGACGAAGTACCTCAGCTAAGTGGGACATTACAGACGCAAGTTTTTCACGATCATTCTCATCCTTCGCTAATACCCACGGCTGCGTTTCATCAATATATTTGTTCGTACGGCTAACTAATTGCCAAATGGAACTTAGCGCTACAGAGAATTCCATATTCTCCATTGCCTCTTCTACTTTTTTCAATGTATCTTCGGCAAATGTCACTAACGTTTCATCGAACTCAGTTACATTTGCTTTAAATGCAGGGATTTCCCCGTTAAAGTATTTATCAATCATAGCTACTGTACGATTTAATAAGTTACCTAAATCATTCGCTAAATCAAAGTTGATTCGTTCAACAAATCCTTCTGGTGTGAATACTCCATCAGATCCAAATGGAACTTCGCGAAGTAAGTAGTAACGCAATGCATCTAATCCGTAACGATCAATTAATGTAACTGGATCTACTACGTTTCCTTTTGACTTACTCATTTTTCCATCCTTCATTAAAATCCAGCCATGAGCAAAGACTTTCTTCGGAAGTGGTAAATCTAAAGCCATTAAAATAATTGGCCAATAAATTGTGTGGAAACGAACGATTTCTTTCCCAACTAAATGGACATCTGCTGGCCAGAATTTTTTATACTTCTCTTCATTTTCTGTTCCATATCCTAATGCAGTAATGTAATTAGACAACGCATCTACCCATACGTAAATAACGTGTTTTGGGTTACCTGGAACACGAACTCCCCAGTCAAATGAAGTACGAGAAACCGCTAAATCTTCTAATCCTGGTTTAATGAAGTTATTAATCATTTCATTTTTACGGGACTCCGGCTGAATGAAATGAGGGTTATCTTCATAGAACTTTAATAGTCGGTCTACATATTTACCCATTCTAAAGAAATAAGACTCTTCGCGAACAAGTTCTACAGCGTGACCACTATCTGGGCTTTTTCCACCAACTACTTTGTCACCTTCCATAATTGGATCTACTAATTGATGCGCTGTATAGAATGTTTCATCTTGTACAGAATACCAACCTTCATATTCATCAAGATAAATATCGCCTTGATCTACTAGCTGCTTGAAGATTTTCTCAACAACATCTTTATGACGATCTTCAGTTGTACGAATAAAATCATCATAAGAGATATCCATCTTCTCCCAAAGTTCTTTAATCCCTGATACAATGTTATCCACATATGCCTGTGGTGTAACATTTAGTTCTTCTGCTTTCTTTTGGATCTTCTGTCCATGCTCATCAGTTCCTGTTAAATAATGAACATTGTATCCTTGCATACGCTTATATCGTGCCATCGCATCTCCTGCTACTGTCGTATAAGCATGTCCAATGTGTAACTTTCCACTTGGATAATAAATTGGGGTAGTAATATAAAAGGACTTATTTTCCTCTTTCATCGTTTTGGACCTCCCGAATAACCTCATATGTATTTATAAACAGTATATCAAAAACTCATATATAAAGTGAAACTTTAATCCGTGGAGAGGGTTCATCCCCCATGGATTATTAGCCCACACCAATCGGGCTTTTACGAGCAGCCCGACTCCCACTTAACTTCTTTGCTCCGGCTAAATTTTGAAGTGGGAGTCTTACTGCTCGCAAATAGCGGGATAAAAACGAGTTAATGCTCGATATCTTTATCATCTATTACTCATATTCAAAAAAATATACAATATATTTCCCGAAAAGTATAAACATTACAAAAAACAATACAAAACAATTGTAGAAATGACTTACATTCTATCATATATAAGAAGTATAAAAATCTATAAATCTTTTTTTAAAATATAGAATTTAATAATTGACGGAAATGTAAATGATTGGTATCATATGTCCATAGGGTATTTTGTCGAAAAATGACGAATCAAAAAAATAGACTCGAAACTTATAAACTATTTATTTAGGAGGAAAAGAATTATGAAATCTACTGGTATCGTTCGTAAAGTTGATGAATTGGGTCGTGTAGTAATTCCAATCGAATTACGCCGTACTTTAGGTATTGCAGAAAAGGATGCTCTTGAAATCTACGTTGATGATGAAAAAATCATCTTAAAGAAATATAAACCAAACATGACTTGCCAAGTAACTGGTGAAGTATCTGATGGTAACCTATCTTTAGCTGAAGGTAAAATTATCTTAAGTAAAGAAGGCGCTGAACAAGTCTTAAACGAACTTCAAGATTATATCGAAACAGCAAAATAAGCTTCTCAATTATGAGAAGCTTATTTTTTATCCACATGATAGATTTGATATACGTCTCGTTTCGACAAATCTCGGTCTTTAGCGACTGTTTTTATCGCTTCTTTTGAATTCATACCTTTTTCATTTATATAATGTTCAATATGATTATATACTGAAATAGCTTCCCACCATTTTTCTTCTGGAGTAGGTTCTTCTGTTGAACCTGCTACTAAAATACAAAATTCACCACGAACTTCATTTTGCTTCGTCCACTCAATCGCTTCTTCAATTGTTCCACGAATAAACTCTTCAAATTTTTTCGTTAGCTCACGACATAATACGATTTCCCTATTTCCTAATACTTCTTGCATAGAGATTAAAGTATCATCTAAACGATGTGGCGCCTCATAAAACATCATTGTAGTTGGAATATAGCGTAGTTTTTCTAATTCAAGCTTACGTCCCTTTTTATTTCTTTGCAGGAAACCATAGAAATAAAAATGTTTTGTCTCAAGTCCTGATGCAATCAATGCTGTAAGGGCTGCATTTGCCCCAGGAAGCGGGATAACATGATATTGTTCTGCTACAGCCTCTACAACGATATCATAACCAGGATCTGAAATACATGGCATACCTGCATCGCTCACAATGGCTACAGTCTTACCTTCTTCCAACTTATCTAAAATTTTCCGTCCACTTACTCCTTTATTATGCTCATGATAACTCATAACTGGTGTTTCAATTTCAAAGTAATTACAAAGTTTCTTCGTTTGCCTTGTATCTTCCGCTGCAATAATGTCTGCCTCTTTTAAAATTCGGATTGCACGAAATGTCATATCCTCTAAATTTCCGATTGGAGTCGGTACTAAATATAAAACTCCCTTTTCATTTTGCTGAAAGCTTTTTTGCTGCCACATAGCGTTCTCCTTTTTGCATATATTCTTCTTTTTTTTTCCTCGTTAACTGCTTAAAGTGATACTCAGCTTGCATAGCCGTTCGTTTATCCTCGTGATCCTCTACATATTTTAAAACAACTGGAAGTCTAGCGCGTGTATATCTAGCACCTTTTCCACTATTATGGGTCTGAATCCGTTTTTCTATATGATTCGTGTATCCAGCATAATAACTTCCATCAGAACACTCCACCACATAAAAACAATGCTTATTCTTCTCCATATAAAATTGAACGAAGCTCCTTTGTATATTCATTGTTTTCTTCATATACAAAAAGAGGTGGTAAGATTTTTAAATCAGCATTCCCATCCTTAATTCCTTCAATTAACAATGTATTCGCTTCTTTACCAGCCTTAGGATAAACAAATCGCACACGTTTCGGTTCAATTTTGTATTTACGCATTAATGTGACGATGTCGAGCAAACGACCTGGACGATGTACAAATGCTACTTTCCCACCCTGTTTCACTAGCTGGCTACTTGCGTATACAACATCTTCTAGTGTGCACATAATTTCATGACGAGCTATCGCTAAATGTTCATTCATATTCTTCTCAGAAGTTTGTGGTGTTTGAAAATAAGGAGGATTACATGTTACAACATCATATTGATGACGTCCAAGTTTCTCCGGCATATCTTTCAAATCTCCATGGATTAAATGAATTCTTTCTTCTAAATTATTGTATTGAACGCTTCTTATTCCCATATCATATAAGCGCTCTTGAATTTCTACACCTGTAATTTTCCCTTTTGTCCTTGTACTTAATAAAAGAGGGATAACTGCGTTACCTGTACACAAATCAAGTAAATTACCTTTTTGAATTGGCACCCAAGCAAAATCTGCAAGTAAAACAGCATCCAAAGAAAAATTAAATACTGATGGACTTTGTACAATCTTCATATCTTGCGCTAATAAGTAATCTAAACGCTCATCTTCATATAAATTCATATATTGCTCCCTTTCTTACACTTAACCTATCCTATTTCATCTTCTATTAATGTAAAAATAAATTTCATTCTACTCTCATGTATAAAAAATTACCTTTCCAATTATATTGGAAAGGTAATCTCACTTTTTATTTAAAAATGACAGACAGAATAAACAATCTCCCTCTTTACGTACACTTCCATAATGTAGATTGCAAATATGAAAACCTTCTTGATATAGTCTCGCTAGATTATCGTAGCCTTCACCAATATCTGTCTTCGCCTTCATTTCTTTGCGTTTTTGAGTTTTTTGTTTTTCCTTGTTCTGCACTTCTTCAAAACGATGTCGCAAATTTTCATTTTCCATTTTTATATGTTGGTTTTCTTCCAATAATTCTGCAAGATGTTGTTTTAATTCCCCCAACTGTTTGTATAAATGTCCAATTTGCTCTTCCATACTAGAAACCGATGCAAAAATATCCTTTTTCTCCACAAGCACCCACCTCATTAATCTGTGGTTTGACTCGAAACGACCCCTTTATTCATTAATTCATCTAACGTATATTCTACTATCCGTTCCTTGTCTACTAGTTCCACTTGAATTAATCTTTCTAAAATATTTAATCCGATAACACGGCCAGTACCGTGCGGTGTTTGTATACGTTGATCTAAATCAGGAAGTTGTTCCTTTGCTGCCTCATATTCATCATTCTCATATTTTAAGCAACACATTAAGCGACCACATAAACCAGAGATTTTTGCAGGATTTAATGATAAATTTTGATCCTTTGCCATTTTAATGGATACAGGTTCAAAATCTCCTAAAAAAGTAGAACAACAAAGCATACGACCACATGGACCAATACCACCAAGCATTTTTGCTTCGTCACGAACGCCGATCTGTCTCAGCTCAATTCTTGTCCTAAAAATTGCCGCTAAGTCTTTCACTAGTTCCCGGAAATCAATCCGGCCATCCGCAGTAAAGTAAAAAATAATCTTATTACGATCGAACGTATACTCTACATCTACAAGCTTCATATCAAGATTATGTTCTCCTACCTTTTGTTGACAAACTTGATATGCTTCTTTCGCAGCATGCCTATTCTCTTCAACAATGGTACGATCATTTTCATTTGCAATACGAATAACTTTTTTTAGCGGTAATACAACGTCATTTTCATCAACTTGCTTTTTGGTAATAACTACTTTTCCGTACTCAATACCTCTTACCGTTTCTACAATTACAAACTCATTTTCTGAGATATCGAACTGATTTGGATCAAAGTAATATACCTTTCCGGCCTTCTTAAAGCGAACACCTACTACATCATACAAAACGGTCATCCCTCCTGCAACCGCAACACTAACTGTTCGAACACAAGCTGCGCATTTACATTAGCGTTGATTCTATTTTTTGCCTCTAATATATTAAAGAGAGCTGATACAATGCGCTTCTGAGCATAAGAAAAGGATTCAAACATCTCTTTCTGCTCATGAAAAACAAGACGATCTTCTTCTCCAAGTTGAACATATAATAAATCCTTATAAATAAGGAGTAACATATCTAAGCCTTGCTGTAATTGTTCTTTCTCTCCAAAGTGCTTCCCCCATTTTTCTTGTACAAAAAAAATAGAGGCCTTATCTTTTTCGAGCGCTTCACATAATTTTATCACTAAAGCTCTCGCTTGTGCAAACCATTCATCATTACACATTAATAAAGCTTCTTCAAAACTATTTGTAAGCTGCGCAGCAAGTGTAGATAAAGAAACTGTAATACCTTCTTCCTCTAACCTCTTAATTAAAGATTCTGTAGGCAACGGCCTAAACGTAACAACTTGACAACGAGATAAGATTGTATTTAAAATCTGATGACTTTGTTCAGTAAGTAAAATAGCTGTTGTATCACTACTTGGTTCTTCTAAAAACTTTAAGAGCGTATTCGCTGCATTTGCTGTCATACGATCTGCATGCTCAATAATATATACTTTTTTATTTGCTTCTAATCCTGTTTTTGAAAACTCTTCTTGTAAATCATGAATTTGCTGTTTTTTAATAGATAATCCATCTGGTTTTACAATATGTAAGTTTGGGTAGTTACCTGAATCAATTCGGCGACAATTCGTACATACATGACAAGGCTCTACACCATTTCTTTGTGAACAGAGAAAACTTTTTGCCATTTGAATTGCTGTGGCGAACTTCCCAGTCCCTTTCCCTCCCTCTAACAAGTAAGCGTGGGATATACGCTCTTTTGCAATGCTATTCATCAACATTTTGACACCGATGGGCTGTATAACAGAAAGCTGCTCCCACGTATTTATCATACTGCATACCTCACTTATTTCATTCTTTCCTTCTATTATAACAATTTATCTTCTATAATCTGAACAACTTCTTCTATAAGTTTTTTCATTGGTTGATCAGCATTTACTAATACAATGCGATTAGAGAAACGCTCTACAACTTGTAAATACCCTTCACGCACACGTTTATGGAAAGAGATATCTTCCATATCTAGTCGATTTACTTCACGTCCTGCATCTTTTCCAATTCGTGCTAAACCTACCTCTGGCTCAATATCTAAATAGATTGTTAAACTAGGCATACAATCTTCCGTTGCGAAACGATTAATTTCAAATACTTTATCCATACCTAAGCCCCTTGCATATCCTTGATATGCTAAAGAGCTATCTATAAAACGATCACATAGTACAAGATAGTTTTCCTCAAGTGCTGGCATAACTTTTTCCACTAAATGTTGTCTACGTGCAGCAGCATATAAGAGCGCCTCTGTACGTGCTTCCATCATCGTATACTCTTGTTTATGTAAAATTGTTCTAATATCTTCAGAAATTGCAATACCACCCGGTTCTCTGGTCGCCATTACCTTTTGTTCCTTTTGCTCAAAATATGGTAATAAACTTTTAATTAATGTTGTTTTACCCGAACCTTCTGGCCCTTCAATTGTTACAAATAATCCCTTCATCCTAAAACCTACTTTCTATATCATACACGTTCATATATTTCGTGCTACCTTGAAAACGAGCCCCTGTTTTCTCTAAATGAGTAATTTGCTTTGTATGTTCTTGAGTAATTCTCTCTCCATACATGATCAATGGAATTCCAGGTGGATACGGAATCACCATTTCTGCAGCTATCATACCAACGGCTTCTTCTATAGATACTAACTTCGTTTCGTATCTCTCTAATTGTTTATACGTATACGGTAAAGAGGAAATCTCCCCTTTATAAGTATAACGAATTGATGCTGTCTTGTCTTTTACCTTATATTGCTGCATAGCTAATCGAATGATCTCTATGGCTTTCATATACCCCTCATTTACTTGTAACGGCAATATAAGTAGGACGTTATATGGATCTGCCATTTCCGTATATATACCGACTTTTTCAAATACAGACTGTAATTCATACCCCGATAACTGACAGCGAGTTTGCACCGTAACTTTTAATTCATCTTGCGATGGATATTGCAAAATGGCTATTTGTGGGATAGATCGCAATCCTTCTTTAAATCGGCGTAAAAACTCAACGATTTCATCATGACCCTCTTCCTTTATAACTGCTATTGCAAAACGTGCTATATCAAGAGAAGCCATAATTGGATACGATGGGCTACTAGATTGTAGCATACTTAAATAGGAGGAAACTTTTTCTTCGCTCACCAAACGGCTATTTATATGTAAATAAGATCCCATTGTCATCGCAGGTAATGTTTTATGTGCGGAATGAACCACAATATCCGCACCATAAACTAATGCTGACTTCGGGAAGGGGTCCCCTATACAAAAATGCGCCCCATGGGCTTCATCTACTAGAACAGGAATTTTATGTGCATGTGCGTAAGCGATACTTGCCTCTAAATCAATGCCCATACCATAGTAATTAGGATGTGTTAAAATAAGTGCTTTTGCATTTGGATACTTTGTAATTGCCTCCTTAATAACTTCATCACGAACACCTACTGGTACGTTATATACTTCATCAATCCATGGATTTAAAAAGACCGGATTCGCCCCTGCTAATTTCAAACCATTAATGATCGATTTATGACAATTTCTTTGTACGAGGACAATATCATGTTCGCCGCAGCAAGATAAAATCATTGCTAAATTTCCAACTGTTGAACCATTAATTAAAAAATAACTTTTGTGCACGCCGTATACTTCAGCTAATAATTGCTGTGCTTCATCTATACATTCAAACGGGCTATGTAAATCATCTAATCCTGTTAACTCTGTTACATCAATTGATAATATGTCCTTAAACCCCCCTGAAGCTTTCTGAGGGAAGTTTAAACCATTCTTATGACCCGGAACATGAAAAGATAGTAGTCGCCTTTCTTTAAATTCTATTAGCGCCTCATATAAAGGCATACGATTTTGATTCATATATATCTCTTCCTTATTATTCATTGTGTATCTATTATACAGATATTAGGGCAAAAAAAATAATAGGCATAATGCCTATTTAAAAATATGATACTTCTAATTTTCGCAGTTGTTTTAAATAATGTATATACTTCGGGTCATTTGTCTCAGTATTCACCAGATTTCTTTCGCACTCGTAACATATTAAATTATTATATACATATATTCCTTCCCCTCTTTTTGTCTCACAAACGATGCAAATTTCACTTGGTAATTTCATAATCTTTCCTCCCTTTTTAAATAAACATATTATATACCTCTATTCCTTAACAAATTTCTGGAAAATATACATCAATTTCTTATATAATATGATTTATTCTTGGGCAACGTGTTTGTATTACTTATGTATTCCCTTTACTTCTTTCATGTACCGTTTAAAAACAAAAAAACACAAGTCAAAAGACTTGTGTTTTTATCTTGCTTGGCGACGTCCTACTCTCACAGGGACAAGGTCCCAACTACCATCGGCGCTAGAGAGCTTAACTTCCGTGTTCGGTATGGGAACGGGTGT
>NZ_JBIYCW010000026.1:0-48135 GCF_044908115.1 Bacillus sp. RC51
CCAGAAGTGAAGCCAGATCCAAAACCTGAAACGAAACCAGAAGAAAAACCAGAAGTGAAGCCAGACCCGAAACCTGAAACAAAACCAGAAGAAAAGCCAGAAACAAAGCCTGAAATTAAATTGCCAGTAGGGTTAAATGAAAATTTAGCAACTAAAGATATGGAATTTAATCAAGAAGCTTTTAACAATAACGTTACTGTTCAAAAACTAGTAACCAAAGAGGGGCAAGATATTGTTAGCTCTATCAACAAAAAATATAATACTAATTTAAAGTATAGCGATGTTGGAGTATATGTAAAACTCATTGATAAAGATATGTATTTACCAGCAGGTTCAATTGGAGCACAATTCTATGTTGATGCAACAGATAAAAATAACTTTGAAATCGCCTTCTTATATAATAATAAAGCAACAGTAGAATTAACTAAGAAATGGGTTACTTTCATAAACCCTGAATTAAATTTAGATAAAGAAATCCAAGAGACAGTAGATGCTCAAGTGATTAATAATTACACTACTCAAAATCATAAAGTTCGTATTGGACATTCAACTGCTGATAAAATGATGTATATTCAAGTACAAAGTAAATAAAGTAATTGTAAAGAGAAATAAAATTTGCTAGAATCAATATATAGTTTAATATACGGATTTTAAAATCACGTAAAGGACACACCTTACGTACCAGCCAATGGTACGGGTGTGTCCTTTTTTGTATTCAGGAGGAATATTCATGAAAATTAAAAAGAAAATACTATTTGCTTGTACATCACTACTGTTGACACTTCCTATTTCAGTAGATGCTAAGAATAATGAAATTCCCTTCTTCAATGGGAATGAGGATACTTATCTTTTATCTGGACAATTGCAAATGGAGGGGAAATACGTTCGTCCAGGAAAGGGATATGAAGCTGAGCGCTTAATGTATTTATCTGATTTGCATTATCCAGCTGTATATAATGGGGCTTTTAATTGGGAGAATCCATGGGAAAATTTAGTTCAAAATGTCGATTCAAGTGAACCGTATGTACGAATTTCTAATGAAGGTTATATCAATCCATCGATTACTGTTGGGGATAGGATGATAACTGAGAAAGAACGGATTGATTCTGCGGTTATCTCTAATAAGTATTGGGGGAATTCAGAGTTTGTTTTAGAGAATTTAAAATCACATCAAATTGTAAATACAAAAGGTTCAAGATATGGGTTATTCTATTGGATTCGTGATATTGCATATCTTTCTGGTGGATATGCTGGATCTGGTGGAGTAAGTGGGGTTAATGATTATAACTTGTGGTATGTACGTACAAGTAAACCAGAAATAAAAGAGTTTAAAGCGTCTAGTGGCAAAAAGGATGTCCCTGTTAAATTTACATTTAACGGTTTCGAATATGTAAGTAAAAATAAGGGATACAACGATAGAGATCCAAATGGAACAACAGTAAATCCATATCAAGCAGCTGCCGGGGAAAGAAATCGTGTGAAATGGATGCTAGATATTACAAAAGATGGCGAAACAGTGCATCATCAGGAGAATTACTTACGTTCAAACCCACAAACAGATAATCAGAAACCAAATGAAGGCGATGCAGGACAATTTACTAAAGAAGATGTAAGCTGGCAGCCGCAAATGTGCGGGCGCTATACTGCGAAAATTAAAGTAACAGACGCTGTTCAAAGGGATTCAAATGAGAAAACAGTCAACTTTAATGTAGATGGTAATTGTGGTACAGAAGTGACACCTAACCCAGATCCAGGTGATGAAGAAGAGTATAAATATAAAATTGATTTTTCGGCTGACCGAATTGAAGGTGAAACAGCAAGAGAAGGAAAAAATATTAAAACAAGGGTAGATGTATCACGTGATAACTTTAAGCCAGACCGTGATCAATATAGAGCGAAGGTAAATAATAATATTAATAAGTCCCAGCAGGAAGTAAATAGCACTGAATCAGATAGAGATAGCGCTCAATCAAGTCTAAGTTATTGCCGTCGTGATCCTATTCATGAAATAGATGCGGAAGGAAATCACCACTATTATGATAGGGACTGCTCATGGGAAGAGAATAGATTAGACAACGCTGCGGGTAGGTTAGATAAGGCAAGGGAGAAGCTAGATAAAGAGAAGAAAAAAATTAAGAAGTTAGATGGATTAGAAGAAAAATATGTGAATCCTGAAACAGTAGTCGTGCTAAAACATAACGGGCAACAGGTGGCTTCACAAAAGGTAAGACTAACAGAGGGAGAAAAGAAAACATTGAACCTTGACTGGCAGCATAAAGGGAAAGGAACAATTCAAGCGGAAATTAACCCTGCTGGTAATCGTATAGATGTAGAAGAAACCACATACAAAAATAATCCTATTAAAACAGGTATCTATGCACCATCACATGAAAAAGGGATGTGTGGTGTAACTAGCGTAAAAGGTGTGGTAGAAACAGTCAGTGAGCGTGTTTCTAAAGATGATACAGTTGGAGAAATGTATTATGAAACGTTAAGTGGAGGTATTGATAATCTAGTACCTTCTAAGCTTCATAGTGGATATGGATTCACTTATGAAGTAAATGGGAAATACAAAAATGATTGGAATGCAAATTACCCTGGTGTATTTACAGAAGCAACGGCACAATATCCTTTTGCCGATGAAGGATTAAAAACTACACAAGATTTGGAGCGTGTTTCTAATACTGGATTGACATCGAAATTCCTACCTAAAAATATGTATTTGTCTGAAATAACAGGTCTTGTATTTGATAGTAAAAGACCGACAAAGTCCCTATATTGGGATGGACAGGAAAAGATTATTGATGGGGGACGCAAATGGTACGCACCATTGAAAACGAAAGATGGAAAATATCCGTTTAATGTTGAAACAAACCCAGCAGGTATCAACGAAATGAGCTTATGTATGACGAATGAGATAGAAATTAAAGGCGTTGCTTACGATGACTTCAAAAAGAGAAGAGTACTTGCTGATCTTCCATTCCCTGTACAAACGCCAGGCTGGAATTGGGTTGGAAAAGAACATATTATCACTGATTTGTCAGACTGGTATTATATGAAAAATAGAAAGTAATATTGTATAATAAGATGAAACGACAATAGTAATTCATCTTAAACTAGTAGCTGAATGGATAAACCAAAGGCACATCCCTTAATTGGGATGTGCCTTTTTTCGTAGAAAGGGGAATTTAAAGTGGATAAAAAGAAAAAACAACGTGTGAGACGTGCAATTTTCATCGGGGTTGTCGTAATGATTGTATCTCTGTGCATTGGAAGTGAATTTCAGGATCGGAATGGGAAAAGCTATGCTCCTGCAAAGTATTTTGAAACAGGGACAAAATTGATTTCGTTTTAGAAATAATTTTATTTATTTCATCCACTATAGTGGATGCAGAGACATGACATGGACCATAGTTGATGTTATAATATGTGTAGAAGTATTACAAAGATAGTTTTTGCATAAACTAATAAAGACGAGATGCTCTAACATCTCGCCTAATGTAACTGCTACCGCAAGGTGGATGGTTGCTAAAAAAAGTTTATTTTTTCTTAGAACCGCCCTTCAGACGCTTGCTGGCATTGAGGGTGGTTCTTTTCGTTTTTTGTCGCTTTTTTTGTATTTTCTTCCAAGACGTTGATAGGAATTTGCCTACTCGTTTTGCAAAAAATACAGCGACTTCTCTAGCAATAACTTTCAAAATTTCAATTGCTATAGTGAAAAGAATGTCCATTTGGTCACCTCCTTTCCCCATAAAATGAAAGAGAAAGGATAGCAACCGACCACCCTGAAATATTCAGTTACGTTACATCTATTATATCGTATTTAATGGGTAGTTAATAGCTTGAAAACCTTGATATGACAACGTTTTTAAAGGTTTTTTGTTTTTTGTAATTCGTGCGTTGGAATAGAAAAAATAGATTTTTTTTTAGAAATGATTGACATAAAACCGTATATATCATAATATTGAAATTGTAATATTAAAGAAAACAAATCCAACATTTTCATATAGACTTTAGATTAGCTAAAAGGACACACCTAAGGCGCTTTATGCCATAGGTGTGTCCTTTTTTTGCGTTTAAAGGCTACATAAGGAGGAACACAAACATTGAAGCCATCTAAGTTTCAAAAGAAGCAGATTGCTGCGGTTGGTCTTGCCGCTGCAACAGTCGCTGGTATCTATGGATACAATCATTTTGCAGTGGAGAATGCAGTAAAACCAACAAAGATTGTCGTAGCCGCAAAGGATATACCCGCTCATACAGAGATTAAAGAGGATATGCTAGTTGAACGCACATTACCTGGTGATTCCATTCCGCCCAATGCATTACGCGTGAGTAAGAAAGAGGTCGTAGGAAAATGGACAAATGATGGGCAACCCATTACAGAAAATAGCTATCTCTTCAAAAATAAAGTGGTAAAGAAAGAAGAGTTACCAGACTCTGCAATATTAAACCTGAAAGATGAAGAAGTTGCTTTCCCATTACTCGTTGATCTTGAAACAAGTTCCGGGAATAGTATTATTCCTAACACATACGTGGACTTGTATTTCAAACAGGTTGTGAAAGAAGGAGACAATGAGAAGGTTGTATTCGGTGGTCTTTTCCAACGTGTACGTGTTACGGCAGCAAAAGATAGTAATACAGAAGATGCATTCGTGTTAGAAAAGAAAGAATCAAAAGAGGAACAAGAGGGGAAACAAAAACCGAAGGTAACTCGTTTATATACATTGGCTGTTTCGCCAGAACAACTCCAATACTTGAATCGTGCGAAAATGCTTGGAGATGTGATTCCCGTTGCAGTTGGACAAAAGGTTGAACAAACAGGGAAAGAATTACAACCAGCAGAAGGGTTCTCACAAATATCTGATCAGAAGAACATTTTAGACTATGTAGAGAAACATTCAACCAATCCAATTTCTAAAAATGTAAAAGAATATGTTGCACAGTATCTGAACGAATCCAAATAAGAAAGGGGGTATTAAGATGGAGCGGCAAGTAAGAATGGTTGCCTTTTATGCGACAAACGAAAACGTAGGGAAAAGCACGTTAAGTATTGCGATGGCGAATGAGTTAGCTCATTTAGGGAAAAAGGTGCTGTATGTAGAAGCAGACCAAGTGAGACCAAGCTTTGCAGTTGGAACAGGTCTTAGCCATGACAGCAAAAATATATTAGAGCTTGTAAGGAAAGAAAATGAATACAATCTCTTGCAGTACATTTGCACAAAGCAAGATTTACTAGAGAAAAAATTGAATCCAAAGCTGATACAAAAATTGCACGATAAGATGGATTTTCTAGTATTTCCATCAGGTTATAACATGGCTCAATTCCCTGAGATTCAAAACAAAGAATTGTTTGTAACAACATTTATCGAATCACTTGTAGAGACAGAATACGATTACATCATTCTATCGGTGCCAACTGAATTATCCGAGGTGCTGAGTTACCCAATCTTATACCAATCAGATCTTGTTGTTCATGTGCTAAATGGAAACCCTCGTGGTGCGTTAGCAATCAAGCAGGAATTAAAGCTGATAGAAGAAGCTAAGCTAACATTACCTCGCATGATTCATGTATTAAATATGGCGGATGAGAATTATGTAGAGGATATTGAAAAGCTTTCTTCTCAAAAAATTGCGGTGGCAATTTCGTATGATAGAGATCGTACGAGTTATGAATGGGGGATGCAATTTGGTTCTCCACAAATTAATGAAAAGGTCCATCACATTATGGAAGCAGCTGGATTTGATATTCCATTCCAGCATACATCCTCTATGAAAAAGGGTTTCTTTGGTTTACGAAGTTAAAAGGGGAGGCAAGTAGTATGTGGGGCTATTTACAGGAAAAACAAGTCGCCTTAAAGCGAAATCGAGTTGATTTATATCACTTCGGTTATATGATTCGTTCCAAATCGGCTAAAAGGTTAGGAACAACTACAGCTCAACAAATTAAAGATATAACCGATGAAATTCGTGCATTTTTAATAAAAGAACATCGTGATATCTTAAGCGAATCTTTTATGAATAAAGAGAAGAGAGCAGCTGTAGAGCAAATCATCAAAAGCTTTTTATTAAGTAATCAAGTCGTCATTTCAGATGTACCTTCTGAACAATTACTGAATATGGTGTGTGACGATATTGTTGGATTTGGTATTATAGAGCCTTTGAAAGAGGATACAGATGTAACCGATATTTATATAAATGGCACAAAAGAGATTATTTACGAAAAGATTGGCGAGGGAGAATGTACATTTCCTTACCGGTTTGAAACGGAAGAAGAAGTGAAAGCTTTAGCCTATAAGATGGTAAACAGTACTTCAGAATCCTTAAATACAGCTAAACCCTATGTAGACTGCGTATTTCCCTATATACGTATCAATATTGCATTAGATGAACTGGGTGGACTGGGTACAACGATAACGATTCGTAAGAATGCGGATCATCTTCGTGCCTCTGAAGAGCGTATGTTATCTACAAATCAAGCATCGAGAGAGATGTTGGACTTTTTGGCCGCAGCCGTGAAAGCCAAAATGAATATTTTAGTGGCGGGAGCAACAGGTACAGGGAAGTCAGAGTTTATGAAATATCTTGCTTCTCATATTCCGAAAGGGAAAAAGAAAGAACGTACTCTCGTAGTAGAAGATAACCCTGAATTATATTTGCATCGTATTTTTCCAGAACATCATTTTGTTCCGATGCAGTGTAGGGCATCGGAAGTAGAAGAGAATGCAATTGACTTTGATAGATTGCTAACAAATGCGTTACGACAAGGACCAAAGCGATTAATAGTAGGGGAATCAAGGGGGAAAGAAGCATTGAAAATGCTGAACTTCTTCCAAACAGGACACCCTGGTTTTACTTCTGTCCATGCAAGAAGTGCAAAAGAAGCAGTTAGACGTTTAATGCTCATGTGTCTGCAAAGTGGTGCAAATATTGACGCCCAGTATTTATATGAATTAATTTCGCAGACATTTGATGTGATTGTCTTTTTAGAGAAGAAAGATGATGGAAATCGTTATATTACAGAGATGATTGAACTATTGGATTATCAAGATGATATACAGTTCAATCAGCTTTCTCAGTTTATCCCGACATATGAGGAACACGATGAAATGAATGAGAGAGTAGGAAAGATTCATGGAGATCATATCACTACAGCGACAATGTCGGCTGATATGGAAAGGAAGTTCCGTTCTTCTACTGTAAATCCAGCTCTTTATGCACCATTCCTTTCACAACAGGAGGTGCAGTATGCATAGTTTGTTAGCTTATGGATGTATCTTCCTCATATTCATGAGTGTACTATTGTTAGTTTTACTTTTCACAAAATCTAAGGGTTCTGCCCTTTCCCAATTTGTACAAGAAAATGAGAAAGAAGAAAGACGCTTAGAATTACGGAATATCAAAGGAATACGGATGTATCTTCCACAATCCGTTATCCAGGAAGCCCAAAAGTACGAGTGGAAACTGACGAAAAGTATGTATTGGGTATATACGGTACTTTCAGGGATGAGTATTGCGGCAGTATTCTACTTCTCTTTTGGAAGAGATCCTTTTACACTGATTTCCGCTTTATGTGGGTTTTTAGTGCCGAGGTTTCTTCTCTATCGTAGAAAAAAACGTTATTACTTAGTTGTCATAGATCGTCTTTCTATCTATATGAAGGCTGTAGCAAATGCACTTCAAATTAGTAATAACGCAAAACGCGTGTTACTTCAGGTGAAACCGATGATGCATGACAGTATTCAAGAAGAAATAGAAAAAGTTTCTCTTTTATTAGAAGGGGGAACAACGATGCACCGTGCATTTAGAGGGTTTAATGAAACCTTTAATTTTAGAGAATTGGTTTTCTTCCACGAAATGTTGGAAGTATGTAGCCGAGAAGGTGGAGCGAATTCAGTGCAAGTCTTACTAGATATTGCAGAAGATTTTGAAAAACAAAAGCTATACCTGGCAAGATTACGTTCTAGTTTGTCACAAGCACAACGTGCTTTTGTACAGAACTGCTTAATAGTCATCGCAATGCCGATTGTCATTATGTTGATGTCAAAAGAGGCATATGGATTTTTGGCAGGTTCTATGATGGGGAAAATTGCATTAACAGTAAATATGTTTATTGTATTTTTCCTAGCAACACGTGTAGAAAAAATTGCAAATTATAACCCGACAGAAAGGGGGGAATAAGATGGCTGCGTTTTTAGGTTTAGTCATATTTGTTGTCATGTACTGGGTATTCTCCACCTTTCTACAAAGTAAAAAAGACAGTGAGAGTGTACTTACTCATTATGTAGAAAATGCGAAGCGTATTGAAAAGAAGAATTTGAATCAAATGATGCTTGCTCCTTTTCAATCGTTATCACATAAGTATCTGACAGAAGAAAAGAAAGAGCAGATTCAGAAAAAATTAGAGGAAGCTGGCTTGGATACGAAACCAGAAGAATATTTGAAAATGAAGGTTGCGTATCCCGTCATTTTCACATCTGTTTTCTTAATTTGTACCGTATTCCATGATTACTACTTATTTAAAGTAGGCGTTCTGGTTTCACCACTGCTTTACTTCTATCCAGATTATCTATTAAAAAGAAAGATTAAACAGGCTGTAGAGGCAAGAAAGTTTGAGTTACCGGAGTATTTAATTCCGTTGCTGCAGTTGTTAAAGACACATACAACATTAGAAGCAGTAAAAAAGGCACAGATATATGCAGGGAGGCATCTTAGTCCTTATGTATCTACTCTTACAGCGGAATTAGAAATGTATGCGGGTTCGGATCAACCGTTTAGGAACTTCGCAACAGCTTTAAATAGTCCAGAAGTAAACACCTTTACGATTGCGTTACAACAAGCGCAAAAAACGGACAAGGTACAAAGTCTTCGTATTATGGATTCGCAAATCAAAATGATGCGTGAATTAAAACATGAGAACTACAACCGTCTGGTTCAAGATAAACCAATGGAAATGAATAAATTTAACGTTGCGGTTATTGGTTGTATCGTTATATATCCAATGGTCATTGTTATTCAATCCTTAGCACAAGGATTTGCAAGTATATAAAAAGATATTATCCCAAATTGAATAGGTAAAGGAGCAAAATACATGTTAACAAAAATGAAGAATTGGTTAAGAAATGAAGACTCACAATTATCATCAGAAAACGGTATGTTAATCGCCTTGGCGGTTATTATCGTATTAGTCATTGGACCGTTTGTATGGAAAGCAATTCAAGGTGGATATGATACGATCCTGGCTCGATTCACAAAAGCATCAAGCAATGCAGATGTAGATTCTTGGAACAAGAAATAAAAGCTGTAAATAGGTAAATTCTTATCTTAATAGATTCCTAAAATTGATATATAAAGGAGCAAAATAAAATGTTAACGAAAATGAAAAATTGGTTAAAAAATGAGGATTCACAGTTGTCATCAGAAAACGGTATGTTAATCGCTTTAGCGGTAATTATTGTACTTGTTATTGGGCCATTTGTATGGAAGGCAATCCAGGGTGGATATGAAACAATTCTAGCTCGATTCACAAAAGCATCAAGCAATGCAGATGTAGATTCTTGGAACAAGAAATAAAGGCTTTTAATAGTTGATTTTTTGTATTAGTAGATTCTTAACATTTATATATAAATGTTAAGAAAATAATATGTTAGCAAAAATGAAAAATTGGTTAAAAAACGAAGATTCACAGTTATCATCAGAAAACGGTATGTTAATCGCTTTAGCGGTAATTATTGTGCTAGTCATTGGGCCATTTGTATGGAAAGCAATTCAAGGTGGGTATGATACAATTCTAGCTCGATTCACAAAAGCATCAAGCAATGCAGATGTGGATTCTTGGAACAAAAAATAAATGTAAAAATCAAGGGGGCTACTCTAGAAGTGGTTCCCTTTTTTAGACAGCAATTGTATATGGATTCAGAAAAGGAGAGAAGAGAATGCCTTTGTATATTATAGGATTATTACTAAGCTACATGTTCCTGAATGTATTTACTGATTTGAAATATAGAAAAACAAAAAATATGTGGCATCTACTATTCTTAATTATGGGTATAGGAATCACCTATTTTGCTGGAATACGAACAGGCAAGGAGATTGCGATTGTACTAGTTATGGCCTTAGCATGTGGTTTATTGCTAGAGACGTTTAAATTTTCTTCACCCGGTGATACGAAAATGCTTGTGGTGGTAGCTTTATATGTTAGCAACGTAGTAGAAGAATCGGCTATGCTTACCGCTATTACATTAACAGCTTTCCATTTACTATTCTTTTGGATTGCTAGTGTGTATCGATTAATTAAGATTTTAGGGTTTATGGGAGCTATTAAAGACCAATTAGAGCATACTGCCTCTATATTTGGTGCGAAACTGCCAAAGAAAGAAATACAGCTAATACAGAGCTTTCCAGGGGCTTGTTCTATTTTATTAGGAGCACTTGTTTATGTTGCTTTCACTATATATCAAAACGGAGGTATCTTGGCTTGAACAGTAGAATCATTCATCAAAGAGAAACGTATATTTACTTTACGATATTTGCAATAGTAGGAGTACTTCTTGTAAACATGTTTATTAATATGGTGTTTGTACTAGCGTATCCGTTACTTATCGGATTAATTGTACAGGTGGTCTTGTTGCAGAAGATGAAAAAGCCATTTTATCAAAGAGGAAAAGAATTAACGGAACAGTTAAAGCTAAAAAATATATTTCTAGTGGAATCGAATATTTTAGGGGGGGAAGAAGGCATAGTTTATGAGGTGCATCAAATGCCTTTTGAATTTTCTAATGGATTAATCAATAAAGAGAAGAGTTACAAGGTAGTAAAACAAGAGTACGAAAGAAAGGTAAAAGAAGATTTAACGAAAATTGCAAAATGGCAGGTTACAACAAGGGCTAGACTCATTACTACTACCCATTTTCGTCTATATACGATTTGGCAGAAAAATAGTACTGGCTATCAATTGAAAAAAATAGAGGATTGTATTGATCCCTATGCAAAGATGAATCTTATTCAATGGATGCTTGCCTCTTTTTGTACCACTGGTCGTATCAAGTATGACAAGCAGCCTAAAGAATGGTCTAGCTATGAATGGATATCCTTAAAATAATGTAGATAAACAAAGGTATAATCTAAGTGAAGTGAATATGCATTTTTGCATATTCACTTCACTTAGAATTTAGTTATAATAAAATTGTATATTTAGATATAATGTTTTAAATTAGAAAGAAGATAATAAAGTTTATATTTTTATCTAATTAGAAGAGATATTTTATATGTTGTGCAATTTACTATAATTGACAATCCCACCCCTAAAGGGGCAAGCTGACAAACGTCAGTGGGATTCTTGCTACCAAAGGCGAAGTCCATTTCTGGTATCGCTGACGTGCAAGATTGCGGTGTGCCATCACCACTCTCACGACAGACCGTATAGGTTCGTGTTCATATGTTTTAGCGTCTTGTTCTTGACGACATATATCATTTTACCGATAGCATGAATTCGGCTACCGAACTCCATATGATATCTTGTTTTCAAGGAACACAATGTCGTTTTAAAGACTTGTACTTGTCTATCGTTTCAGTATAACCAATAAACAACTGTTTTTCTATGAAAAAGCGATCCTTTCATCCCATGCCTAAAGGTGGACTAAAGTGCGATATGGGCTTTCCCACATCGCGAAATCTGTAATATTGAGGCATATTTTACGTCTTATATAGGTAATGAACTAGTAATTTCAGACGCATGGAAAACTATACCAAATAGATGCTCCTGAAGGTATATTCGTTATTTTAGGTGCATGTGCCTTATACGAATTTACAAAAAATGCACCAGGAGAAAACACATCTATATAGATGGGATTTTTGTAATTATTGTTCCTTTTTTCCATTCATACTTCATCTTTAATTGATCACCAATTAATTCTGCTGATAAATTACCATCCATCTTTGTCATTAGACTTTTCGCAATAAGCAAACCTAAATCTGTACCTTTTTTTCCTTGCTTGATCGACTTTATAGAAGCGATCAAAAAGAAAAGGAAATTCTTCTTTTTTTAATTGTTTAGCAGGATTCATTATATTAAGTTGAATGGTAACCTCTTCACTTGAATGCTTGATTGCATTGGTAATTAAATTTTCAATTATACGTTTAACAGCTGATGAATCCGCCATAATATAAATTTATTCCTCAGGAATAAGGATGATAGGTTCTATTTGTACTTTTTGGAAATCATCATAGAAACTGATTAAAGAATCTAATAACAATGTATATGATTTTATGGATTTTTTATTTGCACAACAAAAGGAGTAAATAATATGTATAGCATTGAACAAATATATCAAGAAATTTTAGAAGGTAAAAGAAAGCAATTTCCTAAAAGTACATGGAGTGATGATTATGATAATAATCTAGCAAAACGTGTAATTAAGTATTTTATAGAAAAAGTTTTAAAGAGGGATAAAAAAACAATTCTTAAGAGTTGGAAATCCCAATTAATTATTAAATATAAATTAGGTGGTGTACTTAGCGTTAAATATCATGATAGCCCATATGCCATGATAAATGATGTTTATCCGAATTGTTTTAAAGAATGGGAATTTCAAATGACACCTAGAAACTATTGGACAAAGGAAAAGGCATTGGAAGCATTAAAATGGACGATAGAAGAAAAAGAAAGGTTAACAGATAATAAATTATTGGAGGTTTATAATATTCAGTGGTTAACTAAGCGTAATTTGAGTTCACCTTGCCAAATTTTTTGGGGAAATAGTCCTTACATAATGATAAATGAATTATATCCAGACCATTTTAAGGAATGGGATTTTAAAAAAACTCCTAGTCGTTTATGGACAAGAAAAAAAGCGTTGGAAGCATTGAAATGGACGATAGAGGAAAGAAAACAAATGAATAATGAGGAGATAAGAAAAAAAATTAGTGTAATTTGGTTTTCAGAAATAGGCTTAAGGACCCCATTGGCGAGATATTGGAATGATAGTCCATTTAGTATGATAGATGAGTTATATCCTGGATGTTTCAAAGAGTGGGAATTCCAGAAGACACCTAAAAACTACTGGACAAAGAAAAAGGCACTGGGGGCATTAAAATGGACGATAGAGGAAAAAGAAAAGTTAACAAATGAAGAGCTTATAAAAGTCTATAGTAGAAGATGGATAATTAATCAAGGGCTAAGAACCCCATTAGATAGATTTTGGAAAAATAGTCCATATGCCATGCTACACGAGTTGTACCCAGGGAAGTTTAAAGAATGGGAATTAAATAGGGCCCCTCGTGGGTTTTGGACAAAGGAGAAGGCATTAGAAGCATTGAAATGGACGATAGAGGAAAAAGAAAAATTAACTAATGAAGAACTAATAAGGATATATAGTAGAAGGTGGGTAATTAATCAAGGGTTAAGAACCCCATTAGATAGATTTTGGAATAAGAACCCACATGCTATGTTAAGTGAACTATATCCTAATTAATTTATAAAAAATATGAAAGCTTAACATAAATGAAACTCAAGTCAAATTACAACAAATTCTGTTATTAATTTTTTGATTATTTCACTTTTTATCAGTACTCTGCATCTAGACCGTACTTTCGTTGACTGCGGTAAGACTTTATTTCAAAGCTACATTGAGCTCTTTTTATTTATATTTTTTACATAAATAAAAAAGGCCTTATTTTTATATACAGGCCTTTTTTGAATGACGAATGAGATACGACTCAATATCTCGCGTAGGATACTTTTATTATACATTATTTCAATGGAAATAAAAGGAATAATCAGAATATTTAAAGAGGCATAAAATTGTTGAAATACTGGTATGAATTTATTATTATAAAACTATATTTATTGTTTAATTGATTCCGTTTATTCCCACACCTTATGTGTTGTGGTTGAGTTGTAGAAGCAAGTTGCGTCTTGTTTCAATTTTGAAAGGGCTTCTTTGAGCCGATTAGTGTATATATAGCTTATTTTGCTATGCACATTATTAATCGACTTGAAGAAGCCCTTTTTGTGTTGTTTTCAAGTCTGTTTGATTGGTAAAACCCATTATCACAGTGGGCAAAATTATTATTTAGGGGGATTTATAATGAATACGAGTTTTGAAGTATCTATATTTTGTTCTGCACATCCGGATGATTTTATTCCGAGTTTACGAGCATTGCGATTGAGAGTTACAAAAGGAGGAGCTTTTTGGGAACGGGATTGTTATCAGTTTTCAATTAAACCATCAAACTTGTCACAGTAAGTAGCAAAACAAGCAGGGGAAATCTATTTGTATCATGTTCATTTTAATGGATGTGTACGAGATTTCCTTTTTTGTTGGAAAGATGTTTTAGAGGGACAAGTTTTCGCTTTACTGCAATCCGTGGTTTTTTAGATGTAGAAGGGTATTCACTTAAGAAGTGGAAGCCGATTTTACGAAGCCATCATGTAAAGTTTTCAGATGAAGATTGTATTTTCAAGAAAGATGATCTTACAATTCTTGTTCATCATCATGGAGGATTAGAAGTGGCAAAGCGTGCGGAGAAGGGAGAACAATTAAGAAAAGTAAACTTCCTACAGGTAGATAGTTGGTTGCAAGCACTTAATCCGACAAAAGAGGACTTATTCTCTTTAACGGGTGTTAGTGTATCGTAATGAGTGATTTACAGAACCATATGAAAGTGTACAGACAGAGGGAATGACAGAAATCCGTAGTGAAAAATGACTATGAATTTCTGTCCTTTTATTTTATTGGGGAGAGTTTAAGATTTGAGATGTGTGAAATCGACTTTGTTAGATCAAGAACATAGAAGCGATTATTTAGTTTGCGATACATATTCTTTTGTATAAACGTTAGAAGTACAAGGGTAATATCTAAATAGAAGTATAAAGAGTTTAATGGAAGTGATAGTTCCATATATAATAAACAGTATACAAGGAGTTGGGAGACATGAATTATAACATTCAAAGAGGTCAATTTCGTTTAACAAGTGCGTATCCAAGAGGTAGCTGGTGGGAGTTTTATCGTGTTCCTTGTCCAATTTGTCATGATACAGGCAATTGTATGCTGCATGTTTCGCAAGAGAAAGTAGCATGTACCCGTGTAGAAAGCAAATGGGTCTATGGGAAAAATACGAGCAATCCAAGCTACATTCATTACATAAATGGAAAAGATAAGTATCAATTGCCTGAAGTGGATGAAGTTCAGGTTCATGATAAGAAAAGCAATGAGAAATTAGATGTGTTTAATCGTAAGTTAATTGATTTTATACCATTGCAAGATAATCATCATGCACATTTATTAAGAGATAGAAAAATGAACGAGGAACAAATACAAGTACGTCAATATCGTTCCTTCTTAAAACAACAAATTGTGTTAGAAGAGGATAATACGTATACAACCGTTTGGGAGCAGTTATTCAAACAGATTGGGAAGAAAGATTGTTGGCAGGGCGTGCCAGGCTTTTATGAAATGAAAAAAGGTACACTTTCGCTTCGTTTAATGGCAGGCTCCCCTGGTATATTGATTCCTTTTCGAAACCAGTATAATCAAATTGTTGGATGGCAGGTTCGTGTGGATGAAGTGAAAAACTCAGTTCATGTGAAATCTGCACCTACTGGAGTTCAAGCGGAATTAATTGAACAACCTAATGTTGTAAAGGTAACTAAGAATGGTGATTGTATCTTTGAAGGCGAACTAGAAGTGAGCAAAAAAGTAGAAATTTCATTTCAAGAGGGAAGAATTGTTGTAAAGATTCATAAAGGTCAAAAGTACTTGTGGCTCTCATCAGCAAATAAAAATCATGGAACTGGTGCAGGTGGTAGTGAACATCCACTTCCTGTACATGTAGCGGTACCAAGCTCTCACTTGAAACATTGGAATTCGGGTACATTACATCAAACAAAATCAGTAATGATTACAGAAGGTCCTATGAAAGCTGATTTGGTTGCTGATTTAATTCCTCAAAGGCTGAACAAAGAGGAGATATCTAAAGTAGGGACAACAGTACTTGCAATTCCAGGTGTAAATGCATGGCGAATTGCTATGCCTGTATTAAAAGACATGAGTGTAGAGAATGTGTATTTAGCATTTGACGCAGATTTAGTAGAGAACGAGAAAGTAAGAGCGGCCTTAATTGCTTTTGCGACAGAATTAAAGAAAGAGGGCTATAATGTGACGATTGCTGCATGGAATCCAGCACAAGGAAAAGGTTTGGATGATGCTATGCAAGCATTTTTCAAGCCAGTTTTCCGCACAATATAATAAATCGTAAAATTTCAGCTAGGGGATTTTATATAAAAGAAAGGTGTGTATTAAGTACATGAATCTTATGCAACAATTAATGGACGTAGACAAAAAAGCTAGGGAACAAGAAAGAATAGAACTAATTCATAGATTTTATAATGAAGGCGTTTCTATTACGACGATTGCAAATGCGACAAATATGTGCGAAGAGGATATTTCATATATATTAAACAGCTAGTAGCCATATTTGGTGAGGTAAATAGAAGGGAAAAAAGATAGAATTGTAATTCTATCTTTTTTTATGCCTTTAAATAAAAATTTTTAAAAGTAGAAGGATAGAGGGAAAATATGAGTGCATATGTAAAAAAGAAACTAGTAAATTTACGAATTGACTTTGCTTTTAAGCGTCTATTTGGGGTAGAAGGAAACGAAGACATATTAATTGGTTTTCTAAATGCGGTATTACAATCATCTATCAATGAAGAAATCACTTCTTTACACTTAGATGATCCGCATCTTCCAAGAGAGCAAAAGGATGATAAATTGTCTATTTTAGATTTGCGAGCTACACTAAATAGTGGTATAAAAATTAATATAGAGATTCAAGTTCGAGACAAAAAAGATATGATAGAGCGCTCTTTGTTCTACTGGTCAGGTATGTATTATTCCCAAATGACTCAAGGGATGAAGTACACAGAATTAAGACCAACAATTTGTATTAATATAGTGGATTTCATTTTGTTTCCAGAAGAGCAGGAATTTCATAATGTTAATACGGTGATGAACAGAAAATCCAAGCGTATCATTACCGAAAATATGCAGTTGCATTTTCTTGAAATTCCAAAAGTAATTCAAGAATGGCAAGAAGAACGAATGAATCCATGGGAAGATTCTTTAGCGCGTTGGTTATTATTATTTCCTGCGCATGAGGATGAGAGTTTAACTACAATCCTGGAGGCGATAGCAATGGAAAAAGATCCAGTTTTGAAAAAGGCGATAGAGGATTGGGAGCGTTTAAGTAGCGATAAGGATTTTTTACGCTTATATGAGGCGAGAGAGAAGGCAATAAAAGATCGAATATCTGAAATAGAAACGGCAGAAGAAAAAGGTAAAAAGCAACTAATTAAAAACTTGATAAAAGTAGGATTACCTATAGAGAAGGTAGCGGAAGCTGCTGAATTAAGTGTAGAAGAGGTTAATGAAATTTTAAAAAATAAATAGGTGAAAGTGAGAAAAACAGGTAATTGCGTCAGTTCACATGCAATTGCCTGTTTTTTTATTTTTTTCCATTGTAATTATTATTTCGAATAGAATTTTAGCGTATAGACCTTTATTATAATCTATCTTTTAAAAAAATTTAAAAGATAGAAAAAAGGAATATATTGCATGTTATAATTATGGAATTAAAATATAAAGATATAGATTTACATTGAACTTCTGTAATGAGTCTAGCACATTAGTTTAGATGAAGTAGTGAGTGTACTCAAGTATTATATTGAGGGGAAATAATCATATAAACGTAATTTGAATGAAGGAGATAATTTATGAAACTTAAACAGACGGTATTAGCAGGCAGTATTATGTTAGCAACAACATTAACACCAATGATAGATGCGCAGGCAGAAGGCAAAAAGTTTAATGATGTTCCACAAGGCCATTGGTCCTTTAATGCTATTACAGATTTAGCAAATAAAAATATTATTGCAGGTTATGGAAATGGTATGTTTGGTTTTGGTGATAACATAACTCGTGGTCAAGTAGCTAGAATGATTTATGCATACTTGAAACCTGCAGATGACCCTAATATTAAAAATCCGTTTACTGATGTCAAAGGGCATATGTTTGAAAAAGAAATCTTAACTCTTACTAAAGTTGGTATTATGAGTGGCTATGGTGATGGGAAATTTGGACCTGATAATATCTTAACACGTGAGCAGTTAGCTGCTGTGTTAACAAAAGCCTTTAATTTAAAAGCGACAGCAACTACTACATTTAAAGATGTGGAAAAAAACTATTGGGCTACGAATGCTATCAGTGCATTACAAGAAAATAAAATTGCTGCTGGTACAGGAAATAATATGTTTGAGCCAAAGCAGGTTGTAACACGTGAGCAATATGCGCAATTTTTATACAATGCAATTAATATGAAAGAGAAACCAACAACAGAACCAGAGAAAGAGAATAATGGTGGTACGACAACAGAACCGGAAAAACCAGAGAAAGAGAATAACGGTGGTACGACAACGGAGCCGGAGAATCCTGGTAAAGATAATGATAATGATAATGGGACAACTAATCAAGAAGATAAAGCACCACCTACATTAAATAAAGTAGAAGTAGGTAAAAAGACATACCAAGCGGGAGAAAGTGTACAAGTAAGTGTAGAAGCTGAAGATGACGTTTCTGGTGTCCAATATGTGTTCATAGATATAAAAGGCCCTGGAGGAGAAGAAAAGAGAGAGACAGCAAATTATGATTCTCAAACTAAAAGATGGGTTGCAAATATTCCACTAAGCTCATATGCACAGCCTGGAGAATATATAGTAAGTACAGTAGTTATGTATGATAATGCTGATCATCCTGTGGTATATAGGGGTGGTAGAGATTTTAACGCGAATTTCAATGTTGAAAATGATTTAGGATCGGACCAACAACCACCTACATTAAATAAAGTAGAAGTAGGTAAAAAAACATACAAAGCAGGGGAAAGTGTACAAGTAAGTGTAGAAGCTGAAGATGATGTTTCTGGTGTCAAATATGTGTTCATAGATATAAAAGGCCCTGGAGGAGAAGAAAAGAGCGAGTCAGCTAATTATGACTCTCGAACTAAAAGATGGGTTGCAAATATTTCACTAAGTTCCTATGCACAGCCTGGAGAATATATAGTAAGTACAGTAGTTATGTATGATAATGCTGATCATCCTGTGGTATATAGGGGTGGTAGAGATTTTAACGCGAATTTCAATGTTGAAAATGATTTAGGATCGGACCAACAACCACCTACATTAAATAAAGTAGAAGTAGGTAAAAAAACATACAAAGCAGGGGAAAGTGTACAAGTAAGTGTAGAAGCTGAAGATGATGTTTCTGGTGTCAAATATGTGTTCATAGATATAAAAGGCCCTGGAGGAGAAGAAAAGAGAGAGACAGCTAATTATGATTCTCAAACTAAAAAGTGGGTTGCAAATATTCCGCTAAGCTCCTATGCACAGTCTGGAGAATATATAGTAAGTACAGTAGTTATGTATGATAATGCTGATCATCCTGTGGTATATAGGGGTGATAGAGACTTTAACGTGAATTTCAATGTTACTGCAAATTAATTCGTGGATTTTAAAATGTTAAACTTTGGTAATGTCGCATAATAAAAGCAAGATGGCAGAAGAAATGTCTATCTTGCTTTTATTTTTGTTAAATATGTAAAGAAAGTCTTGTTTTTTAAAAATCGCATTGCTATAATATAAACGTAATAGGATTTAACAATAAAATAAAAATTAATCAGTTCGCATATAAGAGAAGACCTCAATATGCGCCATGTCCTTAGGGGACGTGTGCGTGTATTGGGGTCTTTTTGCGTTTTGCGAGCAAAAACACCCGGAGGTGCAGGAATTATGTTGAATTGGTTGTCTGCAAAACTTATGACAACATCAGTAGGAGATTTCTTACTGGCAAAAAGTAGTTTTACGAGTGGTATTGGAAAAGGTAGCGGTGCGAATGCCCAAACCGTTCAAAATAGCATGAATACCCTTGTAAAAACATTGATTGGTTTTGGTGGTATTTGGGTAGTTGCTTGTGTTGTATTCGCAAGTATTAAACTATCAGGTGCACAAGGGAAAAACCCGGAAAACCGTACACAAGCTATGCTTGGTTTGGCTTGTGCGGCAATTGGAGGCTTTATCATGATCAAAGCGTACGACATCGCTTCTTGGGTTACAACAATCTAACATAAGAGTTTGTACAAGCTCTCCTCTATTTGGGGAGAGCTTCTCTTATACAAAGGAGGAAACAGAATGAGAAAAGTAACTGTTCCTGTTGATATGACTTCGGAACAAAAAACACTGTTAGGTGTGCTGAGCAAACGCCAATTGATTTATCTATTAGGTGGCGGGGCATCCCTTTATTTATATGTACCATTCTTTTGGCGGCTATTTGCACCTATTGATGCGGTGGTAGCATTTTTTATTTGCTTAATTTTAGCAATACCAACGGTAGTAGGTGTAATAGCGTTTGCGTTTATTTATAAAGAAAAACAACACATGTATCTAGATAAGTTTTTACTTATCAAAATGCGTAGCCGTTCTGAAAAAGGGAAATGGAGAAAAGGATACGAGACAACTACATGGGCAAAGGAGAATTTATAAATGTTAGAAATGATATATTTTGCGGCGATAGCCATTGTAGGATTTTTCTTTTATCGGAAAATGAACGGGAAACCGCTGTTTGGGTCTAAAAAAAAGGGGAAAAACCAGGGCGGGATAGAGAAACACATTGCTGAAAAAGGCGGAAAGAAAAATAAAAAGAATATGCCTCTTGAATCAGAAGTTGATGAGGATAATGTTGATTTCTTTAGCGCTTTTGTAGAAGACATTAAGGAAATTGACAATCATATGATTCGGTATCATGATGACACATTTGTCCTAATCGCGGAAGCGCATCCAGTAAACTATTACTTACTTTCCAACATGGAACAAGAAGCAATTGATATCAAAATTGAATCATGGTTAACAACATTAGAGTTTAATACAAAAGTATATATCCAAAGTAAATTTGTAGATTTAACAGATCCTGTACGAAAAATGACAGAAACGATGAAAGGTGCGAAGGACCTTACACCAGAGACAGTACTATATGGTCAAGAAGTTATCGATAACTTAGAGTACTGGCAACGTTCGCAGCCTCGATATGAGCAAAAGCGTTATTTAATTTACCCATACAAGGTTGATATTAGTACGATTACAGCTGATACAGAGGAAGAATTGGAAGAAAAGATTGTAGATAAAGCGTTTAATGAATTATATCGTCGTTATAATGCTTCGCGAAATTTATTATCAAAAGCAAAAATTAATGTAGAAATGTTAACGAAAGATAAATTGATAGAACTCTTATACGTAGCGTTTAATCGTCGTAAAGCTGTGAAAGCACGTTTCCAAGATTTAATTGAAAATGAAAACTTCTCTCTGTATTCAACAGGTGAAACAAATGAGAGAAAACTAGAGTTAATAAAGAAAGTTCTAGCAGAAGAAAAAGCTGAAAAATCAAATAATGGGGTGGCGTAAATATGAAGTTGTTTGGAAAGAAGAAAAAAGAAAAAAAGAAATTAGAAGCAGAAGAGAAGGATGAATTGGAACTAGAGGAGGAAGAGCAGGAGCAAGAAGAGGTACCCACTCAATTAGATAATCAAACAACCGTGTTTGATGTCATTGCCCCAGAAGGCATGAAAATTGATGCAGAAGACTATGGGGTGATTAAGCAGTCTTTAGGAAGTAATACCTTCTTCCGTCCGTTTTATATTCCACGTGATGGATACCCTCGTATGATGCAAACCAATTGGTTGAACATGTTAACTTCAGCTGGGGAAGTCGATGTCATGATTGATATTCATAAAGAGCCAAAAGCGAAAGCGATGCGATCGTTAGATATGCAGCTAACGATGTTACGTTCAAACCTTTCTTTCCAACGCACACGAGGAAACATTGACCAAGAAAAAGACTTAGATGCAAAAATTCAAGATACAAACAATTTAATGGATGAAATTCAATTTAATGAGAATGACTCCTATATGGTGAGTACGATGGCTGTTGCGTATGCAGAATCAAAGAAAGAATTAGACGTTTTATGTGAGTATCTTGAGGATGAAATGCAAGCATCACACTTTAAGATAGCAAGTACTTGGAATCGTGTGAAAAGTGGTTTGAAAGCGGTTATGCCACTAGGTGCACCAAACACTTTACAAGATACATATCGAAATATCGATAGACGAGCCTTATGTACATTTGCACCGTTTGTGTCAGGATCCGGAAGATTTAATGGTGGTATACCAATAGGAAAGAACAAAATTACTGGGCAAATAGAATTTTTAAATTCGTTCGGGAATGCAGAGTATCGCCCACCAAATTATAACATTGGTGTGACGGGGATCTCAGGTTCCGGGAAAAGTTTACTTTTAAAGATGAAGTTAGCTCGTGAAACGTCACTTGCAGATACACATGCAATGATTATCGATCCAGAGGGAGAATTCGTAAAAATTACAAAACGTCTAGGCGGTATTAACTTAAACATTTCACCAGAAAGTAATATCATTATTAACCCTTGTGCAATCGCGGTAACAGAACTTCAGATTACAGATAAAGATGAGGAATTAGAAGCAATTGAACAATATGATAAGAAAGAACTCATAGAACGTGATGGAGTGAAGTATGTAAGATTCGTACCAATTTTAGAGAAAATTAATGAAATACTAGGATTCTTTGACATTATTATTCGCGGACAAGATTTTGATCAACCAGGATTAAATGTATTCCAACGTACGATGCTGGAAGATGCGATTCGCGAAGTGTTTGATAAACATGGTATTACTTCTCATCCTTCATCTTTATATACAGATGAAGTGAAAAAAGTGGATGGACAATTAATTCAATCTCAAGTGAGAAAGCCAGAGCCAGAGTTAAAAGAAATCTACGATGTATTAGTAGAACATCATGGAGAAGATGTGAAAGCAGAAGAGTTAATTGCGGCAATTCGTCCATTCCTACGTGATGGTTCAAAACCATTATTTGATGGGCAAAGTCATTTTGGACGTGGCGTGGAAACGCAGTTAAATGAGTCACGTGTTGTTAACTTCAACATTAGTCATTTAGAGGAAGGGTTTTTAAAACCAATCGCCTTCCACGTTATTTTGAACTATATTTGGGAGCATTGGATTAAGAGTCCAGAACACGCTATCAAACGAAAAGTTTTATATGTGGATGAGATGTGGCAGTTTATCGACTATGAACAAACAGTTAACTTCTTAGAAAAAGTAGCACGCCGCTCTCGTAAGAGAAATGCAGGTATGTGCTGGGCAAGTCAGGACTTTGTTCGTATTTTAGAAAATGTAAAAGCGCGCGGTATCTTGCAATCCACTTTCTCTTATTTCTTCTTAGAACAAAATAAGATCGATAAGAAAAAGATTCAAGAGAACTTTAACTTAACTGCTGGGGAGCTTGATATTATTCTCAACAACCCAGGAAAAGGAGAAGGAATCTTCCGTGTAGGAGATAGTTCGGTTTGGATTCAAACAGATCCATCAGACAAAGAAATGATGTTCATTGAATCGAATGAAGCAGTACTACAAGAGCTTTTAAATAATATGAAGCAAGTACAAGGGTACGCAGGGTAATAGCGTACCTTTGAAAAGGAAGGTGAAATTATGCTAGAGAAAATAGTAGAGTGGGTCGGTGGCCTAATTATTGTTTTAGTGAAGGCTTTTCTTGGTCCGGTTTATGCGACTTTGGATCCTCTTCCAGTCTTAGTGTTTGGGGGAAATGGGACAGAAGGAAAAGGGACAAATTTAGATTTCTTATTTTCTGGAGATTCTCTAACCAAAGTATTAGACACAGGTATGCCTGTCATGTTTAAGTTTGTTGCTTTTTGTGTCCTCATCAGTGTAGTGGTTACGGCAGCAAAATATTCAGCGACAGCTATTAATCCGAATAATCGAACGGCATTAATAGAGTATGCGAAAGATTTAATGATTATCTCGATTTGTCTTTGGCATTTTGATTACTTCTATACTCTTATATTTGATATCAATTCGTGGGTAATAGTAGAGTTCAGAGACGCTATCAATGGAGTAAGTGGTGGGAATTTTGACCCGGATAAGGGTACTAAATTTCTACAGCCTGGATTTGGTGGGGCTGGACTTACAATTACTGAGCTGAGTCTGAAAGGTCATGAAGATGACTATATGTTTATTATATTTGGTTTGTTTATAGAAGCTGGTCTCATCGTCTGGGCAAACTTTTACTATTTAATGCGTGCGGTGTCACTATATGTCTTAATGTTAATGGGTCCTTTAATGGTAGGTATGTGGCTATTCCCACAAAAGAAACAACAGACATTATATTGGATACGTGAATTTATGGGGGCAGTGTTCATACAAGCGATTCATGCAATTACTTTATGGCTCATTATTTCTTTAATTGGAGCAGCAAATAGTCCGTTACTCAAATTAATGTTACTAGCTATGTTTATCCCAATAGGTGAGATTGTGAAAAGTTTTATTGGTCTTAGTACCAATGCATCAGGTGGTATTCATAAAGCGGGTACGATGATGGGTATGGGGGCCTTAGCAAGTGTGGCTGGGCTGGTTAAAGGTGTTCGTGATGACTACCGTAATTCGAAAGCGAAACCTAATGATAAAGGGAATAAAGAAGAGACAAAAGAAGATGCTGACAATCCCAAAAATGCATTGGGAGCGAATTTAGGAACAGATATTGGTACAACATCTCGTGCAGCTCGTATGTTAAAAGCAGGGCAAATTGGAAGTTCAATTGGTAAAGCGGCAACGGGACTTGCGGGTATGGCCGCAGGAGCAGGGCTTGGACCAGAAGGAATGGCAATAGGGACAATGGTCGGTAGTAAAGCGGGTGAAATTACTGGTGCGGTTGCAGGAAGAACTGCTGGTGCAGTAGGCGAAGGAGCTGTAGCGTTAGGGAAACATATTGGTTCAAGTGTGAAGAAGGGTGCGGACACGTATTCAAATTTAAATGGAGAATCCTATCCAGAATTAACCGATGAAGATATTGCACAGGATTTAGCTACAAAAGATTTTGAATCTTGGAAAGCAGATAATCCTGATTCAGCAGTTACGAGTCGATTAAAACAAGCATTTCCTGGTGCTTCCGATGCAGAAATTGCTAAGAAAGTAGCGAAAACCAATAGTGATCAAATGTCTCACTTTAAAAATCAGCGTAAACAAGATTTTCAGAATATGAAGAAAAACGCTACACCATATGGAAACGCTAAAGATTTAGTAAATGCAGCAACAAATGCATTCCAAAAAGGATATGAGGCAGACCATAAAGATACGTTTATGAGTCAACTGCCAGAAGGTATGCCAGCTGAAGAGAAAGAGCAAAAATGGAGTGACCATTTAGACTCAAAAGTACAAGGATTTAGAAATCATGCAGAACAGGCGGCAACAAAAGCTGGAGCAATGCCAGTTGATGCAAAAGATAAGCAAGGAAATAACTTGTTTGATAAGTCCTATGTGAATAAAGATGCTTTTGCTTCTCAACTTGCATTAGGAAAAGTCGGAAAAGCAGTTGAGGATGTAAAAGGAGAAACGTTAGAGAGTGGCCATCAAAACATGGGACAGGTTGGTGCTCTTGTCGGTGCTTCAACCGCTGCGTTTAAGAAAGCATATAGTGCAGATCATAAGGCTGGTTTTATCAAGCAATTGCCTGCGGATTTACCACAACAAGAAAAAGAAGCGGAATGGAACAAGCATTTAGGCCATACAGTACAAGGGTTCGAAAATCATGCACAAAGAGCTGCGGAGCAAGCAGGTATTGTTCAGCAAAAAGATGGAACAAAATTTGCGAATAAGGAAGCATTCGCTTCTC
The DNA here is from genome assembly GCF_044908115.1 of Bacillus sp. RC51. NCBI lineage: Bacteria > Bacillati > Bacillota > Bacilli > Caryophanales > Bacillaceae > Bacillus > Bacillus sp. RC51. The sequence goes on from NZ_JBIYCW010000026.1 coordinate 25,835, forward strand.
AGTTATCACAACAGTTACAAAAAAATCCAAACTTAAATGCAATGGGTGTATCCAGTACTGCGGGCATTCAAAAGGCAGTCAATGGCGTGAAAACACATGGTTTGACAAGTGGATATGGAAGCCAAAATGCCAAACAAGTAAGTAATGTTGGGAACCTGGTACAAGCTTCTACGGAATCCTTTAAACAAGGGTATGCAGGAGAGAACAAGGCAAACTTTATGAAAAACTTGTCTCCAACTATGTCTCCAAAGCAAAAAATAGAAACGTGGCAGGCACACTTGAATGAAAAAGGAAATGAATTTAAAACAGTCGCTCAGCAAGCAGCAGTACAAACTGGAGCGATGCCAGTACAAGCAAAAGATACGAGTGGTAAGAGTCTACATGCCCAGTCGTATATCAATAAGGATGCTTTTGCTTCGCAATTAACGAAAGGTTTACAGAGTCATGCAACCCTTGGGACAGTGAGCCAACAAGTAAGCTCTGGGATTACAAGTTCTATTCAAGGAGTTAGATCACACGGTGTTGCTGCAGGTGGTGCAATCAATAAAGCTGTGTATGCAGCTACACAAACGCAAGCGAGTATGGCGAGTGCAGGAAATCTTTCCGTTTCTGAAATTCAACGTTCGTATGCAGATGCGTCTGCAGGTGTAGCAAGTATTGCACAAAGTGCTGGCAAAATGTCTATCCCCACTTCAGCTGTGGGACGTATGACACAGCAAAGTAAGATGGTAGGTATAAGTATGATGGAAGGTGCCAAACACCTTGCGCATATACAGGGATTAGAAAACGTATCAAAAGCATACTTTAATGCGTCAGATACTGTTCAGCAAGCTGGTGGAAATGCAGTACAAAAAGCGATAAGTGGAAGTGCAGCCGCTGTTCATACTTCATTAGGAGGTAACGCAGCGGAACGCCATTACAATGTCACAAAAGGATTAAGCTATGCTGCTGGTGTGATTGGTGGCGCAGGTGCTTACCAAGCAGCTGCACGTACGGTAAGTAAATATAACCCGTACAATAAAGCAGTTCAAACTGAAGCAAAAGAAATTCAAGAGATTCAGAGAATGGTACCAACAACAACAGACCATACAGGAACGCAATCTGTTGCCAAAGGGGCTGTACGTTTAGTTACGACGAATAACAAGTCATGGATTGAAGCAAAAGATTCCAGTGGAATGACACAAGTTGTATCTCGTTATGGTAGTGGAGATAGTAGTATACGTTCTGGACAAATGGTATATCAAGATTTAAATATTGCAGATGGACAGCTGACGCAGTATCGAAATGGTATGAAAGCCTCCCCAGCATATATACAAGATTCAAGTGGTGGGAAAATTAGTATAAATCGCTCGATTAATACTAATCCAAATCAATTGGTAGGAAATCAAAATCCAAGACCAATACAACAGAAACCAGTGATAAGTGAACCACCACTTACTGTGAGTCATAAGGTAGACAATGGCCACTTCTATATGTCTGACTTAGATCAAGGTGGATATAAGAATGTACAAATGGTCGTAGAAAGAGACCGTAGTTATATGGTGGCTACCACAACAGAAGGTACAGTTTCACGTATCTCACCATTCGGAAAAGGAGATACACGTTTACAAACAAACCAAAGAATTGAAAGAATCTGTGAAGTAACAGATAGCAGTATTAAACCAAAAGAAGAAATTTTGGTTACACATACACAGGACGAAGTAGTACGTGCAGAGACACAACTGAATTTATCAGAACATGACCCGCAAAATCTGATTCCATTTGCACCGAACCCGCGTTTAGCACAGCGAAAAAGACGAAATGATGAGTATGGAAAGTATGGTGTGACAAGTCTATGAGTCAGAACCCAAACGATCCAAATGAACAGAAAAAAAGCAATCCCTTAAAAGATGTAGCGTCTCACTTTATCAAGAAAAAAGGGATGCAAGCTGGCGGGAAAATGGCAAAATTGGCAGGAAAAGCAGGAAGGGCGGCAGCGAAAGCTGCTGCCAAACTGCTAAAAAAGGCAACGCTTAAAATTGTAGGGTCAATATTAGCCGCGGTTGGATTACCTGCAGCTATCATTATGTCGCTGATTATTGTGGTGTGTGTCATTTTAGCATCTCTTGTACCGTTTACAAAAGATGAAAGTAAAACAGAAGAACAAGTGAAAAAGTATATGGAAGTAGCGATGGCTTTAAATGTGGATTGGAAAGAGGTTGTCGCTTTTGACATGGCGCGTTATGATAATGACCTCACCGGTAAAGATCCACATGATGCGATTTCATATTTTTTGGATATCCAATATGAAGAATATACGGAAAAAGAGGTATGTGAGGCAGGACCAAACGGTCCTTGTGAAAAAAAGAAAAAGGAGATGCAAAAAACAAAATCTGAGAGTTACTCCGGACCAGATGTAAAAAAGATTTTAGGAGATACAGATTTTAAGAAAAAAATAGATGAGATTAATGCTAGTGGTAGTAAAAAGGTGACAACCTCTTCTCATGGGCTAGAGAAAGCGATGGAACTTGCAAAATTTAGTGAGAGTCAAAAAGATCGTGCGCGTGAGATATTAGCTGCAGGGATGTTAGAGGGAATGTATGGACATCTAGCCCCAACTGGTGGATTTATCGGGGGCATGTGCGTAGGTTCTGTTAGTCCTGGTGGAGAGCCTGTTAATATCAATGAAAAAGTAACAGGTTATCTTCCCAAAATTAAAGAGATGGCAGAAAAACATGGTGTTGCTCAATATGTTGGTATTCTGGCAGCTCAAATGATGCAGGAATCAGCTGGAGCAGGAAATGACCCAATGCAAGCATCAGAGGGACATTATGGAGACTTGAGTCCATCTTGTATAGGTGTAAAAGGAAATGCTCGAATGGGGTGTATTACAGATCCGAATATTTCTATTGAAGCAGGAGTACAGGAATTTAAAGATGTGCTAGGACAAGCGAATGGTGACGTCGCTCTCGCCTTACAGTCATATAATTGTGCGACACGTTCCTAACTGAAAAGGTTAGGCGCTGATTCAATATTCAGCAGAACTATTATTTCGAGAAGTCAAATGATAGGGTAACGCCTTGAAGGGCTTCCTCTGATACTCCGACATGCAGCATACAAAAGATAAGCCTGTAGTTGTGTGAAGCTCGGTGAAGTCGGCTGAGAGCTACCGTTAAAGTATCTCGATACTACGAAAACTGTCCAGCGGTGGATGGTGTAGCCTATAGGCCGGGAGTCTAAAAAGCACTCATGGGTAGAATGGATTCAACAAAACCAACGGGTAGGCAGAATCTGACGAATCTTCGAATGTACGGGTCTAGAACGATGACACATAGAAATGTGTGTGCCACGAGCGTGGTGCTGATGTGGATGAGTAAAAATAGTTGTTATGAAAGTCCATATGTCGTTATAGGCGACATCAAGTCAGTAGGCTTAAAGGAGAACCCTAAAAGTGTTATGCATAGATAGAAATAATGGAACGTGGAAAGCCACCAACATGGAGAACTTATCTTCGAGGAAGTGTTTGAAGGGAAGGTGTTTGTGAGATTAGCAAACGTATAACCTTCATTTATGGTGGTGAGAGTGATGGCATAGTACCGGTGAAGCAATGGAAACATTGCAGAGGGATAGCCATTAGTCTGATGAAAGATTGACCAACCGTTTCAAAAAGCTACGCAGTCGAATTATAAGGTTCTTGTGAGACTAAAAAAGGTAAACTCTGAAAGGAGATCCGACTTATAAAGAAAACTGAAAAGCTTAGACACGCTGAATATTATGATATGCAGTCTACACTAGATGACTTGTATCAGCAAAGTCAAAACGGTAACAACTTTTATAAATTAATAGAGCTTATGAAGATGGATGAAAACATACGTTTAGCATATCGAAATATAAAAAGAAATATGGGAAGTCTGACAGCTGGAACAGATGGAATGACAATTAATGATATTAAAATGCTTTCAACGGATGAAGTGATAGAAAAAGTAAGAACGATGTTTGGTTGGTATGAACCACAATCTGTAAGACGCGTATTTATACCAAAACCAAATGGAGACCGTAGACCTTTAGGGATACCAACCATATGGGACAGATTATTTCAGCAATGTGTATTGCAAATATTGGAACCAATATGTGAAGCGAAATTTCATAACCATAGTTACGGTTTTCGCCCTAACCGAAGTACACATCATGCACTAGCGAGAATGAAATCTTTAGTGAATAGAAAAGGAAACGGATTTCACTACTGTGTGGATATAGACATTAAAGGTTTCTTTGACAATGTGCATCATGGAAAACTTCTAAAGCAATTGTGGACGATAGGTATACGAGATAAGAAATTACTTTCTATCATTTCAAGACTACTGAAAGCAGAAATTGTAAATGAGGGTGTTCCTCAAAAAGGTACTCCGCAAGGAGGAATACTAAGTCCGCTTCTATCTAATATCGTACTCAACGAATTAGATTGGTGGGTAAGTAACCAATGGGAAACGATAAAGACCTCACATCCATATAAGGGAAATAGTGAAAAATATCGAGCGCTAAAGAAAAGTAAATTAAAGGAATGTTTCTTAATTCGATATGCAGACGATGCAAAAATATTATGTCGTGATTATGTAACGGCTTTAAAAATGTTTGAAGCAACAAAAGACTTTCTTAGAACACGCCTACATCTGGATATTAGCCTTGAAAAATCAAAGATTATAAATTTGAGGAAAAAAGCGAGTCACTTTTTAGGCTTTACAGTTAAGGCAAATAAGAAAGGAAACAAACATGTGGCTCATAGCAGAATGTGTGTGAAATCCAGAAAACATGCGTATAGCAAGCTGAAAAAGGCTGTTAAAGATATAAGCAGAGAACAAACACCGGAATCAGTATGGCGATTTAACACGACTGTAATGGGAATACAAAATTATTATTCAGCCGCCACACATATAAATCACGATCTAGATCACATGAGTTGCCATCTCATAAGAACACTCTATAATCGACTGAGGCGAGATTGGAAAAAAGCCACTAAGAGTGACATGTCGACTGTATTAAGGAAAAGATATAAACGATACAATCCTAAATTGTATAAAATCAAAGACATCGTATTACTACCTATCCATGCGCAGAAGCACAAACCGGCTAGAAATTTTACTCAGTCTATCTCAAATTATACAAAAGAAGGTAGAGAGAAAATACATGATACGCTAAAAGCCGTAGATAGGGAGACACTCCGACATGTACAGCGTTTTTATATGAAGCATCGAACAGTAGAATACAACGATAACAGAATTGCAAAGTTTATTGCACAGTATGGAAAATGTGCCATTACGAAACAAGAAGTTGGATTAGTAGGTTGGCACTGTCATCATAAAATTCCGTTGGAATTTGGGGGACAGGACAATTATGAGAATCTGGTAATTGTACTAGAAGACATACACTTAGCAATTCATAGCGATGATTCAGATAAGGCAAAATCAATCTTAAATAAGTACGACATTATTGAAGATAAGAAAGTGATGTTTGACAAGCTGAGAATATCAGCGCGTCGACATCCTATCTTTTCTTCAATACAAAAGTTGGTCAATTGAATTAGATGGAGCGCCGTATGAGGTGAAAGTCTCACGTACGGTGTGAAGTGGGGGAAAAGGTGGAGATGATGTCAAAACCTTACCTATCACTATTTGGGAGTGGTTTTATTAGCTATGCATTAGCAAAAGGTGGTTATTCAGAGGAAACTGCCATTGAATTCTCAAGAAGTAAGGCACATTTAAATCCGGGTGGTTGTTCTGATCCTAATAACTTCCGAACCAAAGTGGGAGCGTGTTATGGGGATTACAGCTACGTTACCAAAGTTTTGAAATTTTACAAAGATTTAGGTTGCGTAGCGTCTGGAGATGGAGAATGGGTGTCTGATAAAGGTTGGAAATGGCCAACGAAATCAGGGCGTATTACAGATACGTTTGATGCGGTTCGTGGTGGAAAACAACATAACGCTGTAGATATTGGGGCCATGACCGCCGGAAAAGCTGGAGACCCTGTGTGGTCGATGGAAGTTGGTATTGTAACGAACCAAACAGGAAATGTAAATGGTGGTGGTTTAGGTGTTTATGTAGACCATGGAAATGGCATTGTATCTCGCTACTTACACTTGAGTAAAATATCAGTTGCACCAGGAACCATGGTAACAAAAGGACAAATCATTGGGGAGATGGGCGGTTCTAACTATAATAAAGATACTGGTTTACTTAATATGAATGGATACGCTGTCCATTTAGACTTCCAGATTCGTATTAACGACCAACCAACAGATCCAATGAAATTCTTTAAGAAAAATGATGATCCGGGATTATCATCAGGCGGTTCTCCTGTTATGACGAATGACAAAAGACAAAAGGTACTAGCAGAAGCCAAAAAGTGGATTGGGCAAGGAAAAGTCAGATATGTATTAGGGAATCGTAATCCACCGGGTGGCACTTCAGATTGCTCTGGATTTACGCAGTATGTCTTTAGAACAAGTGTAGGTGTGCAACTTGGAGATTGGACAGGTGCTCAAGTTGGACAAGGTAAACAAGTACCAGACATCAATCATGCACAACCAGGAGACCTCATCTTCTATGAAAACCCAGGACACGTTGCAATTTACATGGGGAACCAGAAAATGATTCATATTGGTGATGATAAGGGTGTACAAATTACAGGTCTAAACTATACGGCAAGAGGACAACATATGACTCAAATTCGTAATGTTATAGACTGATAAGGGATGAGAGAAGATGAAGAAAGTAATCAATATTTTGTCCAATATGCCTCGTAAGTACTTGGTGGTATTGGGGGTCATAGTTTTAGTGCTAGGTGTAGCTACCTATAATAGCATTCATCGTTACATGATGAAATCACAAGTACAAGAGGAAGAACAAGTAAATCAAGATGAAATAGAGATACTTGGAGATAAGCCAAAGGGATTTGATACAAAAGAAGAGGAATATATCGCGAAAACAAAAACAGTAGAAGACTTACTACGAAAAATATCTTCCAGCAGTTATGATGTACCATATTTGTTTACAAAGGCTGGATTTGGTATTGAGCCAATGAAAATGACAAGTAATGAGCGCATGCTTGCTACAGAAGCTGTACAACGATATTTCCTGCATGGAGATAAATTCTATAATGCTCGTATTACAAAAATAGAACGCGGAAAAAAAGTAGATACGTACCACATTGAAGTTCAAATTCAACAAGTGAATTTCCTTGAACCACGTCAATTTAAAGTGCAAGTAAATCAATATGCACAAATTGTAACACCAATTGAACAAATTCCGCACGGGCAAGAAGAAGTACCAGTGGATTAAGAGGAAAATGAGGGTTGTGGAAGAAAAAACACAACCCTTTCTAAAAAAATAAAGAGTACCCTAAAAATATTCATTGAATATTCATAATTTTCTGATATAATAAAACCATAGCTAAATGAAATCTATATATATAACTGATTTGAAATAGATATGGAGGAAAGAAAAAATGAGAATGTTATTTGGAACAGCAGCAAACTTTTTTGCGGGATATTCTTCTGGAAGGGGATCAGGATTTTTAGGGACATTATTCGGATGGGCTTTGTTTTTGGGTGGAGGATATCTATTAGTAGAACATTGGGACAGTATCACGGTTTGGATGCATAGCTTAAATATAGTGCAAGGGTTAGACGGTTATGAAGACATGAGTAATGGGTTCATCTTTGTATGCTTGGTCGTAAGTGCTTTTATTTTTATGCTGTTGTTACCTATTTTCGCAATTGTATTAATAGTAGGTTTAATAATTATGAATATTGTAGTTTGTACGCTTGTATTGTTAACAACACCAAGTACATACACAAAAAAGAAAAATAAGGAGAGTGAGTGGGAATGAATACAATTCTAGTATTAGGTGGATCAAATGGTAGGACGTTAGAAAAACTAGCGAAAAAAAGAGATTGTCAGGTGATTTTTCATGACGGAAAGAATCATGGTGGCGTAAAGAAGACTTTTCGTAGTGTCATTAAAAAATGTGATGTCATTGTCGTGCAGAAAGGTGCATGTGGACATGTCTCTATTGATGTAGCAAAGGAATACGCAAAGAAGTATGATGTCCCGCTTCTATTTAATCAAGGGTTTGGTGGAACGGGTGCGTTAGAAATAGGTTTAAAACACCTGCAGGCAGCGTGAGATTAGTAGGAAAAGAATATTTCGGTTTATAAATCATAAAATTTTCATATACAGATTATATTTTGGTAGGTTTTAATAATATACAATTTGAATTTCATTCAGGATGGGGATTCAGTATAATCAAAAGTAATAAATAAAAGAGAAAATCCCTGCGGGGACAGGGACTTTTTAGGAGAGATATTGTTGTATAATGTCGAAAATTGGCGAATTCAACAAATTAATATTATCACGAATTTTCAAGTAATTGCGGTGGCTGATGTGTCAAAACTGTGTACGATTTTCATATAAAAGCGTTATTTTAATCGGAAATGGCAGGTAATTGACTAGGTTACCTGCCATGCTCTAAAACAATCCGAAGGAGTGAGCACCTGTTTGAAAGAGTGCCGCCGTGGGAAGTCGGCTTATAGGTAGTATGTGGAATGTGAAAAAGATTATTCGAAAAGGGGAATGGAAAATGGAAAACCAAGAAAAATTAGTTGTTTTAAATGCAGATCAAAAGGCAGTTGCTTTAAAAGGGTTAAAGGATTTGTTCTTTGCAGCAAAACAAATGCATGAATGGTTATCACAAGATACATTAACCGAAGAAATGAAAGGCACTCTCATTTCTTTATCAGAAAGTCATATTTCAGATGTGGCAAAAGTAACGGACTATGAATCAAATTTAGCGAAAGAAAAAGAAAAACGTTATGCGGAAATTCGTAATGCCAATATGCGTATTCACGACTTGGAACGACAAATGGCTGATATGAAACCGATCGATGGATTAAAAGAGCAATTGGCGGAGTTAACTCGGAAGATTGATGAATGGTGGGACGAACTAGGGTTCAACTACATTTCGGAAATGAGTTTTAGTAAATGGGGTGGATTAGATATAAAGTTTGGTTTTCAATTAGGTAGACTTTCAATGTTGTTGAGTAGTACACCTGTATCGGATAAGGAAGAAGATGCGGATAAAATACAACAACTTCGCGATAAAGGATTTATTTTCACAGAGGAAGATAGGGAAGCACATCTTGCTGACAATGATACAAACAAGAAATTATTGGTAGAACTTTTAGAAGAAAGATTTCCGAGTATACGAATTACAGGAATGGAAACTTGGAACGGGAGAAGAAACAAGGAAGCGCACATTCGATATGTTACAGCCTATCTAGGCGAATTGCATGAAATTTAAACAAAATAGTTATTTTGTAAACGGAAAATAGGAGTGCTTGACCAGAGCACTCCATAACGCCAATAACAAAACCTATAAAAGTATATGAGACATTTAACTAAATATGCTTAATCCTTATTCAAACAAAAAAGAGCACCAGGGAAAGTGCTCTTTGGCCAAGATTCATATCGAAAAGCTTACCGTGATTAGTGTATGTATATTTTTGATATATGTGCAGTTTTATATAAAATCCTTATTTAAACGGAAAAAGAGCACTCGGGAAAGCGCTCTTTGACCAAGACTCATATCATGTTGAGATGTAATAACGTGACAGCAATATATCTTATGTATGTATTGAGTGTATGTGCAAGTTTAAAACAAAATCTTTATTTCATAACAAGCGAAAAAGAGCACACATATAAGTATGCTCCTTGACAAGAAAGGTAGATTTCTATGAGCGGAGAGTCTCCATACAATAACATATGCTTGTCCAGTTAAAAGGTGACAAGTTTTTAATAAAATCGTTATTTGAATGAAAAGACAACAAACGGAGGGGTTTGCTGTCTTGATAAAAAGGAATGGCACTAAGTATATATTACAGAGGTAACTGGTTAGTAAAAGTATATGCATTATATATATAAATATCACCAAACAAAGGTGATAATTTTTAAAAATACGTTATTTCATAGTAAATACAAAAGAGCACACATATAAGCATGCTCTTAAATAAGAGAGATTAAGGGTGGCTAATCCCATACAATAACATATGCTTGTCTAGATAAAAGGTGAAAGATTTTAATGAAATCTTAATTTAAATAAAAAGAGCGCTTTTTAAGGCGCCCTATGCCCAATATTTATATATAAAGGTGACTATAATTAGTGTATGTATGCTTTTAATATATGTGCAGTTTTTAAACAAAATCGTTATTTTGCTGAATAAAAATTAGAATCTCTCAAAGAGAGATTCATGGGAATATTTGTATTTTTAACTACTCTAAAAATCTTTTTTTGATATCCGGAGTAGGGATAAGACATTGTTTTTGTTTGCCAAACCAGTTGTATCTATTTTCTGCAATTTTTTTGTAATAAAGGTTCCGAATAGGTTTTGGGATTATTAAAAAGATGAAAAATAATTTGCAACTTCCTTTTAAGTGCCTACAAATATTCAGTATGGCATCTGATTCTGTATAAGCCTTATTATTATCAATTAATACCACGCTATCTATTGTTTCGCTAATGTTGTATTGATTTAATAACTGAATACCTATCTTACTTTGGCGTGATGCAAATTTAAAATATCCTTTAGGATCTCTTTTAATAATAAATTGAACACTTTGATTACATAAGTTGCAGTCTCCATCAAAAAGTATAATTCGTGTCATTTATAATCCTTTCTAAAACGTTTATTTGAATGCTTTTTATTTTAACTGAAAAGAGAATATAAATACACTCATTGTGAATTATTGAATTACGAAGAGTTTTTAATAAAAATGCTATTTTAGAGAAAAAGGTAAAGGGTGAATCCAAGAATATGAATAATAGTAATATATACAAATCAGGTTATGTCATTCTTATTTATTTTGTTATGACTCAATTTGTCGGAATTATAGGAGTACAATTACTGGCTAAGACAGGTTGGTATGATATTCAGGGGAATCAGCAACAAGCGATTCAAGAGATCCTTGTACATTGGGAGTTAATAGGGTTTCTGCTTACATTAGGAATCATATTTCTTGTATATAAGAAAGAAGGGATTAAAGAACCTAGGCTATCAATTAAATTATCGAAAGCCACATGGCGGTGGATTCTTGCTGGAATCGTATTCGTTTTTCTTGCACAGATGATTGGTAGCTTTTTAGATAAGAGTTTATTCCAGTTATCTACGCAATCAGGAAATACATCTAGTACAGTCGCAGCTGCAGTGATATCACCAATTGCGATTGTATCCATTGTAATTCTTGCCCCATTAGTAGAGGAACTGGTATTTCGATATGCAACCATGAATATTTTAATAAAGAAGTTTAAAGAAACAGGGAGTATCGTAATCAGTGCATTGTTCTTTGCAATTATGCATTTTGATTTTCCATTTATCTTTGGGTATTTCTGTATTGGGGTTGTATTAGCCTTCGTATATAAACGTTCAAATCAATTATTAGTTTCTTATTTTGTTCATGCAGCGATGAATTTCATTGTACTGATGTTACAAATAATCTAAATATGAGTATATAAAAAGACATGCTGGATAAAACTAAATAGTTCAGTTTTTGTGGAGAAACAATTAAAATAGCATACGAATTATAAGGCTAAATCACATATCGATATAGCTTTTAATTTTTATTAATATATCAACATTTTGAACTTACATATCTATGAAATAGCACTCGAAATCATATACAAAATAACAGAGTGACAATATCTGTTGGTAGCCTGAAAAAAGGGGTACTAAAATAGGAGCTAATTATTATGTTAATAAGACTATCAGTTGGGAGGGGCGAAACGTCCTGCAATTCAGCAAGCCTAAGGATAATAATGCAGATAAAGAGTTTGATTTAAAAGATATAATATATCTAAGATAGTTCGCTTGATAACAGGCGGCTTATTTTTTTGAAAAGAAAATATTAAATTTATGTTAAAATAAAATTAATATTGAGAATAGTTGCCCTTATACATCTCTTTAATAACAAATAGCTTACTAAAAAGGAGAGAGAAAGATATGTTAATACATAAAATTGATGAAGAAGTTACATTGCGAATGTTTAATGAAAGTGACGCTGAAGAATTCTACAACTTAATTATTAATTCAAAATCATATTTAAAGGAATGGCTCGGTTGGCTCGACTATATTGAAAGAGCAGAAGATACTGCTCAAAATATTAAAACGAGACTAAAAGAATTTGCAGAAAACGGTGGATACCCAAAATCTTTCGCCATTATATATAAAGGGAAAATTGCAGGAACAATAGGTTTTAATGACATCCATAAGACTAATAAAATTGGTATTGTCGGTTATTGGTTAGGAGAAAACTTTCAAGGTAAAGGTATTATGACAAAGGCTTTGAAGATTTTAATTGATTATGGATTTAAGGAACTTGAACTGAATAAAATTGAGATTAGTGTTGCTGTTGAAAATAAAAAAAGCAGAGCACTTCCTGAACGATTTGGATTTGTAGAAGAAGGTAAAATAAGACAAGCAGAGTGGCTATATGACCATTATGTAGACCACGTTATTTATGGACTTTTAGCTACGGAATGGAAATGAATATTTAAGTAACTGAAACTTGGGTTTAAAAACATAAGATAATACGATAAAAAACGCTTGGAAATCTCCAAGCGTTTTTTATGTGTTAAATATACTGCTAATTCTAATGCTACTTGTATTGTTTTTTAGAATGAAAAATGTAGTGCTAATTTAAATTTTCTCCACATTATCTGAACTACTTAGGATAAAACAGCATGTCTTTTTATTTATAAATCCATTTTCTCCATAGCCATTCGATAGGTCCATATCGGAAATACTTACTCCATAGTGTACTGCATATACATTGTACGATACAAATAAGAAGTCCAAAGATACATAGCTGCCAGTAAAATAAGTGTGAGATATCCTGAAAACATCCAGAAAGAATGATAAGTGTTAGTATGCTTTGGGCTATGTAATTTGTTAAAGCATATTTACCTACGTTCATAAGGGGGTATAGCCACTTTATATATCTTTTTTTCTCACAAATTAAAAGTAGAGAACAAATATAGAATATAGCTAGCGTTTTTCCTCCAAAAAGAATCCATAGCTGGATATGGCTAGAGTAATAGACATCTGTTTCAATAAAATAATAGATGATAGGGAGGGAGAGCAGACATGATAGGAATAGCGAACTCCACTGTAAAATTTGAATTTTCCCTCTGAGTTCCAATACGCGTCTAAAAATATTCTTCTTTCCAGCCCATAAACCTATTAAAAATAACCCAATATATTCCGGAATCCCTATTAGAAGTTGCTGAAATTCCTGTGTCATAAGAAAGAACAAACGAGCCTTTATTTGATGTGAATAATTTGAAAATAGATTTACTGTGTGATTAGTAGTGTTGCCTGTAAACATATATTGATAGTATTTTGGTATCTCTTCAGGAATAGAAGGACTTGCATGTAAAAATAAAATAACATGTAGAGTATAACTAGCTAGTAAAAAACTACAACCTGTTATAAAAATAAGCTTAGTAGACCGCTTATAAAAGAACAATAGAACAAAACCTGCTATAGCATACGCATGTAGAATATCTCCATACCATAGAAAGATGAAGTGGAGTAAACCGAAGAGTAGTAAGATACACAATCTACGGCTAAATAACCTATATATAGGATATCCTCTTGCTTCTGTATTTTTCATAAAGATATAAAATCCTACTCCAAATAAGAACGCAAAAATAGTATAGAATTTTGCTTGTATAAACAAATCTATTAAAAAACGAATTACTTTATCTGTACCGGAGTAACCCGCTTGATTAAAGGGATCTAGTCCCGTCATAGTAGGTAGATTAGCAAATAGGATACACAGTATGGCCATACCCCTTATTATGTCTAAAGAATAAATACGGGCGTTTTGTTGCATGTAAATTCTCCTTTCTTACAAAGAAAAACGAGCACTATATTAACTAGCGCTCGAATTACGTCTCGCAAAGAATCCATCATATGTAGCAGCTGACACTGCCCCTTCTAGGCGTTCCATTTCTTCGCCTCTGTTATAAGCTACAACAACTGGAGTACCAGGAATGTCGAACTCTTGAAAGGCACTTTGATTTTCTGGCGTAGAGATATCAATACGATAGATGGTTCTATCATGCTTTTTTGACATACTATCGATATCTGGTGCAGCCTTTTTACAATAATGACAGGTTGGTTGATAGTAATATGCAATAAACTCTTCATGGGATTCTATTTTTTGCTTCAATTCTTCTTTTGAAATATCTTTTATATTTTTTGGTGCTCTTTCTGCATCTGCAGCAGATACAATTGCTTTTTCTGGTGTTACAGTTTCTGTTTTGACTGATTCATTCTTAGTTAAAGTAAAGATCGCGATACAAGCAACGCATAATGTGGTGACAATTGCTCCGATTTTATACATTTTTTTCATAGTAAATTCCTCCTTAAAATAAAAAAAGGACAAACCTCGCCCGAGTTAACTGGGCGTAAGGTTTGTCCTTCACGCTACGTACAATAGAGTATAAACAATTGATAACAAATTTTCTACTTATATATTACCATATAATCCGTATAGAATGCTATATTAATTTTCGCAAGTGACAAAAAGAACAAACGAAATTATTATAATTTCACGTACCAAAATGATAATAAAAAAAGCACACAACATACATTAGGGGATTCTATACAGTTTATAACTATGGGCCTTTGTGTAGCAATGGAACCAAATCACGCAATAAGTATTAGTGGACATAAAATAACTATTTTTACTGACTTAATGTCCGCTAATAATACTTATAGGGGTAGCGTCAGGAAAATGCGAATTTACAACGTTAAGGAAATTTCAATATTAAAAAGCCTAATTTCTCAATTTAATGCGAAGAAATTAAGCTTTTTTCATTACTCAATTAAAGCGCCCTTTAATGGAATAACTAAAATAGGATCTCTATCCTAAAATCACTTCTTTTTCAACTATAGCACCCGTTTTAAGAAAAGCCGCCGAAATGGCAGCCAGATTTTCCACAAAAGCTACCCGTTACTTTAAGTACAACATTTCACAATCTTATACATTGATGTTAATCACATTTCTTTCAGAAAGGGGAATTATAGGTTAATTTGCACCCCTGTTAGATAATGGGGGCTATTCATGTAGTCGTAGCTTGGCCACTCCTGCAAAGACGTTTCGTTTATGTAAACGGCTATTCAACAAACTGGAATTTGACGAACACGGATTATGCTTATACTATTCGCCTGTTCTTTTTGTTGTATATCACAACGGTTACAATTGAAACAAGAACAATCACAGCATTTGCGGCAATGGTTCCCGCCCAAGTCATAGTCATGGTGCCGAAGATGGGGGATGCCGCATTGAACATGGTGTGGAATAATACGCACATAAACACACGGCCTTTCCCTGATATTTTGTAGATTGCCCCGTTGAAAAACCGAAACGCAATGAGTTGAACTGCAAACATCCAAAAGTTAATGAGTCCCTCTCCGTGATTCGTCCCCGGAATGAAGAAGAGAGGGATATGCCATAAAATCCAAATGATTCCAACAAAAACAGAAGACAAAACAAAACCGTATTTTTTGTCAAGCTCAGGCTGCAATATGTACATCCAGCCAGCTTCCTCCAAGCCACCGATAAAAAGATTACCAAGCAGAGAAAGGAAGAACGTATAAAATGGAAGCACCATTTCCGTGCGGCCTGAAACTGCAATATGTATCAAAAAATACAGTGCAAGTCCTGCAACAACGAACAAATAGAGAGATATGCTATTTTTGACATAAAAAACAGTTCTCAACCATTCCTTGAAACCTGCTATTTTGTTATTTTTCTTTAGAACGATATATGAAGCAATAGCGGGCGACAAAATATAGATTGCAAAAGGGATATTCATCCCGAATTGCTGTAACGAATGAACCCAATTGTGAACCCAATATCCGAATTGCCCAAGAGCAATCAAAGCACCTGACACAAGATAGGCTATGCAAAATGTCAGCATCGTAAATTGTACTGTGATTTTTTTGTCTGTCATAATTTCTTCACCTCACATTTTAAAGTATACATTAAATTTTAACGGATTGACGCTTTGACTTTTATCACCTAATGTTTGCTTTCTGCTATCAAAGTTGCGCTCCGCACAAAATATAAATAATCTCCATTACAAATTCTAATTTATCGACTTGTTTCTAAGCCCAATTATCGCACTATTTCGTGGTACAGTTATTTTTTCGGTACTTCATTACTTCCCAACTTATTAAACTAAACGACTGTTCGTTAAGTACATCTCTTCTCAATCTTCACGAAACAAATAAAAATGTTATTCCACAATCTGGCCCTTTAACGGAATAAGGAATGATTATTGTTTCCCTTCTGATAGCTTTCTATATAATGAAGCCCTAGACACATTTGTAATTTCACAAATTTGATTTACAGTCATACCTCCTTCTTTATATAGCTTTACTGCATAATTCATTCCTGCGTGATTTTTATGATATTTCTTTAACCGGCCTTTAAACTTGCCTTCTTTCTTAGCCAGCTCAATCCCTTCACGTTGACGCATACGGATAAGATCTCGCTCTAATTGATTAACACCAGCCATTACCGTAATTAAGAATTGACTGTATGGATTATCTTCTGATAAATCTAGCCATGAATCCTTGAGTGATTTTAAGCTTGCCTTTTTACTTCGTATTAAATCAATCAATTCAAATAAATCCTGCGTACTTCGAGTGATCCGAGTTAAGTCTGTAACATAAATAATGTCACCTTCACCTAAATCTTCTAACATTTTTTGAAGTTGCTCACGATTCTTCGTTGCTCCAGAAACTTTTTCCTCAAAAATAATATTCATTCCTATTTCGTTGAGTTGCTGAAATTGCCTTGAAGGATTCTGGCTAGTCGAACTGACACGTATATAACCGATTTTCCGCAAAATATCACCTCGTTTTCGAGACAAGTCTTATGAGACGCTCTTAACTATGATTTTATCAGTCTGCAACACTTGTATCAATAGAGTACACTCTATTGATATATAATTGAACTAATTAACTGAATAATTACAGAAATGAGATGATACTGTATGGGGTCTCGCCAACTAAACGCGAATTTCGTACGCTATGGAATTTCTAAGTTGAAAAACTTGGTTTTATCGTACGTTAACAAAGTACCATAAACGACATTTAATTTTTGTTATGGTACTTTGTTTTTGATAATGAGTTTTAGAACTGGTTTTGACCATATTTCTTTCAGTTATATTAGAACTAAATGGAGTTCCTTAAACGACCGTTTTCGGTTCTTATTATTGTTACATCAGTAGTTGTAGCCTTAGCGTACAGAATCCGTGATTGATTTCTTTTATATGATTTTTTGCTATTTGCTTAGTTTCTCCACTTGAAAAGAGATAAACAATAGAATGGAAAATTAGTAAGAAAAATGCCGTAATTACCTCTAACATGGCTTATGTGCCTCCCTAATATATGTGAACCATTAATTAACCAATAATTACCTTGTAAATTATATCAGCCCGAGTAACTGGAATGTTTATTTCAATAAAAGCCAAATGACAAAAATTACTCCTGTAACTGCTGCAGATCCCAAAAAACCTACCAACATTTTCCCCTCAGGACCATTAATAAGCTCTTTTAAAACTTCTTTTGCTATTCGCTGACCTTTACCACTTAAAACTATCGAAAGAATAAAGAATATTACCACTAATACAAATGAAGAAATTATTAACTCCATGACTTATATACCTCCCTAATATATGTGCGTTATTAATTAACCAATAATTGCCTTATAAATTATATCAGCTAGGGTACATGGAAGTATAACAAATTATTTATATAACTTATTTTATTAATCGATATATTAAAAAAAGACACCGAATAATTCCTTAGCGTACGAAATTCGCGAAATGTTGGTGCTACCCCTGTATGAAAATGGCGAGAGGTAGAGAATTGCTTACACCGGAACAGCGACAAGTCTTTATGCAAATTCCTGAAGATGAGTGGGTGCTAGGAACCTACTACACTTTTTCCAAACGAGATTTAGAAATTATAAATAAGCGAAGGAGAGAAGAAAACCGTTTAGGATTCGCCGTTCAATTAGCCATTCTTCGGTATCCCGGTTGGCCGTACACTCATATCAAAAGCATCCCAGATTCAGTCATACATTATATATCGAAACAAATCGGTTCTACTCCATCTTCGCTTAGTCTTTATCCTCAAAGAGAAAATACACTTTGGGATCATTTGAAAGAAATTCGTAATGAATACGACTATGTAACTTTTACTCTAAAAGAATATCGAATGACATTTAAGCACCTTCATCAATTAGCTTTGGAAAATGGTGATGCCATTCATCTACTACATGAATGCATAGATTTTCTAAGAAAAAACAAAATCATAATGCCTGCTATCACTACACTTGAAAGAATGGTGTGGGAGGCAAGAGCAATGGCTGAAAAGAAGCTATTTAATACGGTTAGTCAATCTCTGTCAAATACGCAAAAAGAAAAACTTGAAGAGATCATTCATCCATCCGAATCTAATAAAACTATATTGGGGTGGTTAAAGGAACCACCGGGTCATCCTTCACCCGAAACATTTCTAAAATTAATAGAACGACTTGAATATATACGGGGAATGGGATTAGAAACGGTACAAATTAGTCATTTGCATCGCAATCGCTTGTTACAGCTATCTCGCTTAGGTTCAAGATATGAGCCTTATGCATTCCGTGACTTTCAAGAAAATAAACGTTATTCGATATTAACCATCTATTTATTACATCTTACTCAGGAGTTAACGGATAAAGCTTTTGAAATTCATGATAGACAAATACTCAGTCTCCTATCAAAAGGCCGCAAGGCTCAAGAGGAGATTCAAAAACAAAACGGTAAAAAGCTGAATGAGAAAGTTATACACTTTACGAACATCGGACAAGCTTTAATCAAAGCAAAGGAGGAAAAATTAGACGTTTTTGAGGTTTTAGAATCCGTTATTGAATGGAATTCTTTCGTCTCTTCGGTGGTAGAAGCTCAGGAGCTTGCACGTCCTGTCGACTATGATTATTTAGACTTACTACAAAAACGATTTTATACACTTAGAAAATATACGCCAACGCTATTAAGGGTATTGGAATTTCATTCTACAAAGGCAAATGAACCACTTTTACAAGCTGTGGAGATTATTCGAAGAATGAATGAATCTGGGAAGCGAAAAGTACCTGATGAATCACCTGTGGACTTTATCTCGAAGCGTTGGAAAAAACACTTACATGGGGATGACGGTACAATTAATCGTCATTATTATGAAATGGCTGTTTTAACAGAACTAAGGGAACATGTTCGTGCTGGTGATGTATCCATTGTGGGAAGTAGACAATATAGAGATTTTGAGGAATATTTGTTTTCGGAAGATACATGGAATCAAACGAAAGAGAATACGAGGTTATCAGTTAGTTTATCATACGAAGACTATTTGACAGAGAGAACCAGCAGCCTTAATGAAAGACTGAAGTGGTTGTCTGCCAATTTTAATAAATTAGATGGGGTTTCTCTTGAAAAAGGAAAACTGTCAATTTCACGCTTAGAAAAGGATGCTCCAGAAGAAGCAAAGAAATTTAGTGCAAGTCTTTATCAAATGCTACCAAGAATAAAATTAACCGATTTACTTATGGATGTTGCATATATAACAGGATTTCATGAGCAATTCACTCATGCTTCTAATAATCGAAAACCAGATAAAGAAGAAACAATTATTATCATGGCTACCCTTTTAGGAATGGGAATGAATATTGGATTGAGTAAGATGGCTGAAGCCACACCAGGGCTTACATATAAGCAACTAGCCAATGTGTCTCAATGGCGCATGTATGAAGACGCAATGAATAAAGCCCAAGCCGTATTAGTAAATTTTCATCACAAATTACAATTGTCTTCCTATTGGGGAGACGGTACAACTTCTTCGTCAGACGGAATGAGAATGCAGCTAGGTGTTTCATCACTACATGCAGATGCAAACCCACATTACGGAACTGGAAAAGGAGCCACCATCTATCGATTTACGAGTGATCAATTCTCTTCTTACTACACAAAAATTATTCATACTAATTCAAGGGATGCAATTCATGTTTTGGATGGTTTATTACACCATGAGACGGATCTAAACATCGAAGAACATTATACAGACACAGCAGGTTACACAGACCAAATTTTCGGATTAACCCATTTATTAGGATTTAAATTTGCTCCAAGGATAAGAGATCTATCGGACTCAAAATTATTTACAATAGATAAAGCAAGTGAATATCCAAAACTAGAAGCTATTTTACGTGGACAAATAAATATAAAGGTCATTGAAGAAAATTATGAAGATGTTTTGCGATTAGCCCATTCAATAAGAGAAGGAACAGTCTCAGCATCCCTTATTATGGGGAAATTAGGTTCTTATTCAAGACAAAACAGCTTAGCTACAGCTTTACGTGAAATGGGGCGAATAGAAAAAACAATCTTTATTCTTAATTACATTTCGGATGAATCTCTAAGAAGAAAAATACAAAGAGGATTGAATAAAGGAGAAGCCATGAATGGACTGGCAAGAGCTATTTTCTTTGGAAAACAAGGAGAGCTTAGGGAACGAACCATACAGCATGAATTGCAAAGAGCCAGTGCTTTAAACATAATTATCAATGCCATCAGTATTTGGAATACCTTACATCTAACAAAAGCAGTTGAATATCAAAAACAGTC
Organism: Bacillus sp. RC51; assembly: GCF_044908115.1. Classification (NCBI taxonomy): domain Bacteria; kingdom Bacillati; phylum Bacillota; class Bacilli; order Caryophanales; family Bacillaceae; genus Bacillus; species Bacillus sp. RC51. The sequence continues at coordinate 46,604 of NZ_JBIYCW010000026.1, forward strand.
AGATAGTTTTAATGAAGAATTATTGCACCATATGTCACCTCTAGGTTGGGAACATATTAATTTACTTGGAGAATACCATTTTAATTCAGAAAAAATGGTCTCGTTAGATTCTTTAAGACCATTGAAACTTTCTTAACGTTGTTAAAAATGGGGGAATCGGCTTGAAAATGGGCTTAGCGTTGTAAATCCGCATTTTCCTGACGGGACCCCTTATAGGACATTAAGTATAAAATTTATCTAGTTGTGCTCAAATGACATCGACTTTTTAAGTTAACCTAAATGCACACAAAACCCTTATTATAACTTAGGTTAACCCAGTTACCCTAAGTTAACTTGATGGAGTCGCTATACCATATGATGTCCGCTAATGCTTGTTGCGTTATCCTGTTCCATTGCTACACATACCCCCTATGTGTTAGTTCTACCCTAGTAGGGGTCAAAACGTATAAAAAGACACTTTATAAAGTGTCTTTTTATACGTTGACATGCTATTTAAGAAAATGTAGTGATTAATCAGATGCTTCTCGATTAATCTTAGTATAACATAGATATAGAATATTTTAAATGTAGTTCTGCATATATAGATTATCACATATATATATAATTCTACCTTAAATCTAAATTGCCAAAATCACCAGTTTCCTTATTTTTATATTTATACTATAATTTAACTGATAAATAGTATTAAAGGAGCTTTTAAAGATATGGAGATGAGAGATTTACAAAAACTAATTGAATCAAAAAAACAAGAACTAATTAAACTTGTAGAGAAGTATGGGTTTACCCATAAGCAAGTTTTGTATTTAAGTCAAGACATCGATATATTAATTAATGAATGTATATATAATAATATTAATAAAGGTGGATGAAGTTACAGTTTACATACATAGGGAAAGCACCACATCGCTTAAAGCTAATAAAAAGAAATGCCCCCTAAAATAGGGGGCCCTCCAAAATAACGCGAATTTCGTACGCTAAGGAATTATTCGGTGTCTTTTTTTAATATATCAATTAATAAAATAAGTTATATAAATAATTTGTTATACTTCCGTGTACCCTAGCTGATATAATGTATAAGGCAATTATTGGTTAATTAATGGTTCACATATATTAGGGAGGTACATAAGCCATGTTAGAGGTAATTACGGCATTTTTCTTACTAATTCTCCATTCCATTGTTTATCTCTTTTCAAGTGGAGAAACTAAGCAAATATCAAAAAAACATATAAAAGAAATTCTTAATAGTCCGGATGGAGTAATAATATTAATCGTTGCTGCGGCACTTTTAATCGGGGGGATATATTTATATTTTTATGGTTTCGATGTAACAATGATTGTATAATAAGAACCGAAAACGATCGTTTAAGGATGTTTTCGGTTCTTAAGTTGATGGATATGTATAGTGACCCCTAAAATAATATTTGGATGGAAGTCCAAATATTATTAAAATTAAAGTGGTTCAAGTCGGAGAAAGGCACCTTAGGGTGTCTTTTTTTCTACCTATAACTGTTTAATTGTTATATAATAATAAT
>NZ_JBIYCW010000027.1:0-39580 GCF_044908115.1 Bacillus sp. RC51
ATTCCTTTTGCGCTTTTCTTTCCTTTCCTCTTCAACTTGCAACACGTTTGCTCTTTCTTTTCCCTATTCCTCTTTGCTTGCATTCCTTTTGCGCTTTTCTTTCCTTTCCTCTTCAACTTGCAACATGTTTGCTCTTTCTTTTCCCTATTCCTCTTTACTTGCATTCCTTTTGCGCTTTTCTTTCCTTTACTCTACAACTTGCAACATGTTTGCGGTATCCTTACCCTATTTCGTCTAACTTGCAACAGTATATTTTTTTCTCAACCTAATACATTACACAAAAAATCGTTCTATTTTTAAATTTTTGAGTGATTTTTTTATATTTACAACAAGTTACTCAAATAAAATGCAACATGTTTGCGGTATCCTTACCCTAACTTTTTTGTCTTTTTTAATCGAATCCCTTATATATCAAGGAATTAGGTGCTTTTACTTATTCTTATACATATAATTCAACTTGCAACACGTTTGCGGTATCCTTACCCTTATTTTTCGCATAAGATGCAACACTGTTTGCGGTATCCTCACCCTATCGTAATCCATACAAATCTAATTAAACCTATCACATCAACGATAATCGTTATATTTCATGATTAATAAGCGTACTTCTTAACTTGCAACACGTTTGCGGTATCCTTACCCTAACTTTTTTGTCATTTTCAATCTAATCCCTTATATATCAAGTGGGGAGATGACTTTTTACTTATTCTTATACATATAATTCAACTTGCAACACGTTTGCGGTATCCTTAACACAAAAAAAATTAATAGAATTCTCATATCCCTTGATACACCTAGCTTTATAAGCTGTTGCAAGTTGCTATCTTTCTTCTTAAAGGAGCACCTTTCGCCAATTTTCGATTTGCTATAATCAAAATTGGTATATTTTATAGTATTTTGACATATATTTCTGAATTTGCAGAACGGAGGTGAAAAAGATGGGGAAATCATTTATTATTCAAAATCAGCGTAGCTTAAATGGAAAAACAACAAATGCTGTTTTAGTTACACTAAAATCTTGGCAGAAGTTTGTTGCAACATTTGAGGAGAAGTACTACAGCTATAAAGATACATATTTAGAAGATATTCTGCAGCACATGACATACGAAGAACGTATTGCGGATGTAGAAGGCTTTGTCGAACAAGCGAAACCATCTTTTTCACGTCGAGCAATGTCTGCACTTGCAGAAAAAACAGGAAGAAAACATAAGTTATATGGTATTACGAATGCAGATCTTGAAGTGTTCTTATATCTACATAAAAAATGCTTTACTAATGGTGTCATTCCAAATGTAACGATACATATGATGTGGGAAGATTACAAGCAATATAAAGAAGAATTTGCATACATCCAGCATTCTCAGTTCTATATTGCTCTAAAGAAATTAAGTATACATAACATAATCTCTATCGAAAATGGCGTAGATGGCCGATATACAATCAAACTCACTCATTTTATGAATGAGGAAACAGAAAAAGCAAATCCGTACGTATATATTAGTCCTGTTGTATTTACAAAGGCTTTCTTTAAGCTATCTGTAGCAGCTAAGAAACTATTCTTAGACATTGCTATGCAACAACATACAGAAACAACGTTAAAGCGTTCTTTGGACAAGCAGGACGAAAGAGGCAACATAACTCACTTTGGCGGGATGTATCGTTTCTTACATAAAAAATATCCGCACCAGATCCGTGCGGTTATCGAAGAATTAACAACTGCATTACCATGTACGGGTAATCCCCTATTCAAAATTTGCAAAATGCAAAAAGGTGTAAAGCATACAAAACGATATACAACATTATATCTATCTATCCATTCGGACTTCTTATGTACGAAAGAATCTGGAGAAGAGCAGCACAGGGATCCATTTACTCCAAAAGCTACCTATGCTCGTAAAGCCAAATTTATCGAAGCAGTCTTACAAGAGATGCATATCGGCGAACTGTCTGCAGACATGAATAAATTCATTCATGTATTAAAGTATACTTGTCATCGTCAAATTCGCAGTGTAATTCGTGGACTTCGTGACATGGTTGACCGAAAAGAAGGATATCCAACTAAAATTGTATATACATTGAAAAAACTATTACATCAAACATCTCAATATCAAATTCTTGATACTGCGGCGAAAGAAGGCATCTACCCTCTTATTGCGCAACATGTACCAAAAGAGAGAAATAGTGACCGTGAACAAGCTGTCTTTAATTTTGGTCTACATTATTCCATGTACTCTCTTCGCAACATTAAGAAGATGTTTAAAAATGTGCATGCACTACTGAAGCAGAAGTTTGCGGTACCAGTGACGGAAGAGTCTTATCACCGTAATTATCTAAAATACCAGGAAGAAACGTTATTTAGAAAATATGCATATGATCAGGGAGTGAATCTCCATACATATATCGCTTTAGAAATTGAAATGCGTGAAAAATTAAAAGTTCGTGGCCATAAAGAACGTACGATTCCAAGTGATGTACGTGAATGGTTTATCGAGGCAATTGATAAGCTGCCACAAGAAAAACTTCGTGTTATTGAGCTGCCAAAGCAGTTTAATTTACTAGAGTTTATGCGTACCTTCGAACGTTTAGTACGTGCTGGTGTAACAATAACAGCTCCAGATCAGGTGCTAACCGCAATGGAAATAAAATAATAGCAACAAGCTCTCTATTTTTGAAAAAATCGAAAGTAGAGGGCTATTCGTATTTGTTTCATTAACACCCCTTTTCTACTACTCTATTTATAAATACCACATCAGAAGAACTTCATGTAAAATGGAGTCTTTTTTTATACATATCTATACAAATCCTCTTCTACCTATAGAAGAATCTCCACACTACACATTGAATATTCTTCACGTGTAGTAAAACATCCGATTTTATATCTACAAAAAATCAGAAAGATATTTATAAAAATAGTGGATATGAGGACAAATATGATCAAATGTGAATAATATTTCCCCAATATCCTTGAAAATACTAGTGTCGTTGCATTTATCTAATAAAAATCATCAATAATAATGTGAGTTATGTGTAAACACTGAGTAATGTTAACAAATAGCTACATTATCTGAACAAATTGTGGATAATTGGACGCTACATACTGCTCCATTTACCAAAATAAAGAAAATAAGCCCAATTTCCATGGTTGAATAAATATAATATGATTTGTATCAATTTCTTTCCGATTTCATGTAGAAACATATGATTTTCTTTCTGCTTTTTTGTAGAATTGAAAGTCTAACAATCGTTGAATCTACGGATACATTTTCTACTATTTATGATTTTTTACGTTCTAACATCAAATTATCCCTTGTAGGAGTAGGTCTTTTCCCTATTTTTGATAACCTATAAAAGTTTTATCTTTATTTCTTTTTAATATATAAGATATATATTTATAATAGATTTTATTATTACTAGTATGATTGTTAATAAGAAGTCTGACCTAATTGAAAATATTTGTTAATTAAGTTATAATAATGGTAATTAAACATATCATTACCCACATACAAAAGGACAAACCTACGTATCCCTACCAGGACGAGGTTTGTCCTTTTTTCATTTTATAATCAATTAATAATTGGAGGATTAAACATGGTCGTACTAAAGAATACAACTAATATAGCAATGAATGAATATAACGAAGTTAGATTTTTTAAAGGGGTTTTTTGGGGATTATTACTTGTACTCCCTTTTTGGAGTATTATGATAGCCTTATTCATTTGGCTTTGTAAATAATAATCAACATATCAAAAATGCAAAGGGTTGTTTGTCCGTTTGCGTTTTTGATATGCCAGCAACCGTGCGTAGCAAAGGGCGGTAGCAGGTCTTTCACCTATTTTTTGTTATAATATCCCCAAAGAAATTAGGTGATTATAATGAACAAGACAATTAGCTTAGAGAAAACCTTAGAAGATTTTTTTGCTTATTTAAATGAAAAAGGCCGAAAATATTCTACGATCTAACGTTATGCATATGATATTAAAGATTTTTATAGATGGTTAGAAGTAAATGAGATACTTTTTCATATCAAATCATGGAGTAATCTATCTGAAAAAGATTATCAGGATTATTTCTCTGAGTTAGAAAACAAGTGTAAATATTCCCTCAAAACAAGGCACAGAATATGGATTGTTTTAAAGAAATTTCACATGTTTTTAGGGATAATTAGTCCATTAAATGATATTCATCTCTCTTTAATTCCGGATCAATCACTAAATGACAATGATTTTATTACTGAAGCGGAAGAAAAGCGTCTAAAACAAACTGTATTATCAACAAAGGGGTTAACAGAAAGACAAGCTAAATATCGCCCCCTAATCATGGATAGAAACGCTTGTATAATCAATTTAATAGTAAACTACGGTTTGTCTTTACAAGAGCCTATATCGCTTAATATGAGCCATATGCAGTTTGCTAGTAATACTTTAATTGTTCCAGTGGAAAATGGTATGACTAGATCTATCTCTTTAACGGGAGAGGATACAAAACAACTATATAAATATTATAAAATGATTCCGGAACCAGTAAGGCATCGGCAGTATACAGATAATCCCTTCTTTGTTGCATTTGACTTTAATCGGGGAACATACCGATGGGTATACGAAATCGATGCACCAAAGGCATTGTCTGAGGTTGCTATACAAAAAATGATACGACTTGAAGTGAAACGAGCAGAATTAAATAGACGTATTTCTGCGCAGCAGATGAGGAACACATTTATTCTCCGTCTTATTAAGCAAGGTTTAACTGAAGATGAGTTGGTAAGCAGAGTGGGGTTCAAAACTAAGATATCCTTGAAACGGTATTGTCAATACATGAAAAAAAACACCGTATAAGGTGTTTTTTTCATGTATTGATTTTAAGAAGAAAAGACATCACTATATTTTCTGACTTCAGGTAGCTTATGACTACTAATATAGCTTTTCCATTCTTTTAAAGCTTCTTGGGAAAGAGCGTTGTGATATTTATATGTATAAGCAACTAGACCCGCAAAACTAGAAATTTGTGAAAAGTCTTTTAAATCCGAAATATTTACTGTTTCTGAAGTGATAGTTTTTAAATAGTCGTTATAAAAATTAATTAACATAAGACATTCATTTTCCGAAAAAACATTAGGTATATTTTCCATGCAATCACGCAAGGTATCTACAGCTATTGTAAAGATGTCTTCTGTCCCATAATAAAATATATTAAGCAAAGCATCTTTTATCAATTCTTTATCAACCATTAAGTCTTGATATTCTATCAAAATTAAATAATTATAAAGTGTATTTGCTGTGCCCCTAACCTTTTCGACATCTTTTGATTTTAAATTGTTCACTATATTTTCCAGTTTGTACCCAGTATTGATATTAAGCCTTTCTAAACAAGGGACTAAAAGTAAAGATAGATCTGGCCTTTTTTTATCCATTTCTTTAAAAATACTTTTTAATTTCGCATAATCTGCATCTCTTAAAGACGTAATAGGGATAACTCCTAAAAAGTTTTTTTCCAAAAATGAAACTAACTTTTTCAAATAATCTGTCGCACCTAAAGCATCGGGTTCCTTATTTATACTTCTAAGTAGCCCCTCTCTTTGGGATTCCCAATATACATAAACTTTACTAAGCCATTTTATATATAATTCAGCGTTAAGAGTATGGGAGTCTTTGTAGCTTGGGAATGCATAACATAGTCTATTAAAGTAACTATAAAATGCAGTAGTATTAAAATAGCTTTGATCAACATGATCATAAAAGATAGGAATTTCATTATCAAGAAAAATTGATATTTTTTCTTCACTAAGTCTTAAACTTGAATTTATAATCTCATTGAAAATTTCTTCATTGATGAAATCACTCTTTCCTAGACGTCTATTATTTGGGAGTCTTTGGAGAAGTTCAATAAATATACTTTGACTTGTTGCAGTTAGACTACCTGTTCTTTGAAGGAAGGTCATTCTAATTAATGCCCCCTCTTGTATACTTTGATCCTCATGATTCGCTAATTGATTTAACATTTTTAATATTGTATTTTCTGATACTTTTAAGTTAGAAATATTTTTTTGATTAGTCACGTCAACTAGGAATGGATCAAAGAAATTGCTTGTATATATATATTTATCTGGGTGCCATTGACTATGTATATCTGTTTCTATTAATTGTTCATAAAATATTTTTTTCTCATTTTGATTTTTATCAAATAGTGCTCTTCTTGTGAAATTCTTTAAGAACTTATGGCACTGTATATAATTTATTTTGTTATTCATAAAGTTAATAACTTTTAAATCTATATCTAATTTTCTATTTGAGGGTAAGGCAAAGTATATCCGTGAAATTATTTCCAATGCTATATCAACATCAATTATAGAATTTGATTCATGTGAAATTGTTTCTTCCAACATTTCTAGAAGAAATTCTAAATTATTATTATTTAAGTGATAAACAAATTCCCTAGAAAAAATGTTATAAATTTCCTTGGTATCTGCATAATATATTTGTTTAACTTGGCAATAGAGCGGGTATAATATTTTTAAATTTGTTAAAGCTAGCGTATATTGTGATCTATCTTCTTTAGTGATAGGTGTTTCGAACATTTCATGAATCTGTAAAACAGCAAAAGAATCCAAAATTTCATTTGTAATATAATCCCCGTACTTTGTAGAGATAGTATAGTTCCCTGGATCAAAACCCTGTATTTCTGTAGTACCAAGTTTATTTTCATATACTTTTAGTGTTGTTAAAGCTTGATTAAATTCTCTACTTGTATTGCAATTCTTAGAACTTAAATTTCTTAATCTATCATAGCCATAATCCCATTTGTTATTTATTCTTTGTAGTATATTTAAGGCTACACTTTCTAAAGAAAGCAATCTGTAATCATCACTTTGGATAGCCAATAATCCTCTAATTGTTTGGAGGTACTTTTCAAAATTTGTTTTTGCTGCTGTTTTTTCCCCAATCCTCATTAGAATAGCAGATTTTTTAATTCCCCATTCAATTTCCTTTTCACCAACGTCCCAGTGATTTAAATAATTGAGAACGTGATTAACATTATTTAAAGCTAAGTTAAATAATATTTGCTCGTAAGTAAGTTGATGTCTTTGCAATAGGTCAAGTGGTAATTCGCTAAGTAACTCTCTATATTCTTCAAATTCTTTTTTGTTACAATCTAATCGCGCTTCTTTTAATAAAAAAAACAAAATAGTCGCATGTTTTTCATTTGAATTTTGTCCTGATTCCTTAATTAAATTTTTAAATTTTTCTTGTTGGAAAGGATCTAATGGAATATAAAATTTTTCAAAACACCATAATATTTCATTTATATAGTTTATCTGTTCATTAATAGTTAAATCGGATATTTCATCGATTTTTTCTCTGGAAAATAACCTTATATAAAATGCATGAGTACGGCGTATTTCATTCGGTATAACTGCCCATCCAGGATAAGTTTTTCTATTATACTCTAAAGTTTCTAAGCTTAATTGATTTTTAACATAACTTTGATGTGGCCATTGCGTCTTCTCTTTTCTTTCTTTGTAAGCTAAAAATTCGAATATATCTGTAAACATAGCGTGATAAGGTTCTTTTTCAGACGAGTAAATATCCTTAAAATCAATTAATGTAATACCTTTTGAGCGTAGCTCACCTTGACGATGTTTTTGCCCGTATCCAATCATATAAATTTTAGGCATTTGCTCACCTAAATTGTTTCTAACCCATGTAGTCCATTTTTCAAAATTTGGGTCATCGCCGGAGAATCCTAATAAAACAAAGGTTGTCTCCATAATAGATTGTTGTACCATATTAACAAAAGGACTAAACTTTTCCGGATAACTATCATAATCATTTTTAGTAAATATAAAAGGTCGATTAGACGGAAAGCTACCGTGTAACTTAATTATTCTTGGGGCAGTGGAACGTGGAATATCATTAATATCATAAATTATTTGATAATTACGTTCATATACATTTTTCTTGGTACGCTCTAATAAAGTATCATAATTAGTAGTAAAAACATCTGACCATGGAAGATTTAGTAATTTTTGATGTAATAAATCTGGTTCATAATTATCATCTGGTATAGCATCTTTTAGAATTTCATCTAAACTAGTTCTGCCATATTCGTCTACGTATAATTGTCCAACCTCAAGAACATCTTTATACATAACATCTGGGTGATGGCTTAGATTAATAGCTAATTTTTCTCTTAAATCATCCCATAGAGCCATTCCAGAAAAACTACTCTCTATTTTTCTTGCATTCATACTAAAGCCTGCACCAATCATTACAGAAACGCGACTTTTCCTATCTTTTGACCATAAATTATCTCGTATTACTTTGAGATGAGGATAAAGAGATAAGCTTTCTTTAAAAAAACTGATCAATATTTTTAGTACTCAATTTCTAATCACCTTTCTTAATAAGGAAAAATTGTAAGGAAGTGTTTTATTTTATAATACGACTTGGTAAAAGCCTTGTCTATTTGATTTGACATTTACATATAGTGTTGCTATTTAAGGACTTAAATAATTTATGATACGTTATTTTAAAGAAGCAGTTGAGTATGTTTCAGAGTAATAAATTAAGATAAGAGTGAATTCATCTTAAAATAAATAAGAATAGAAACTTTTCAATTGTGCAAGTAATTTTAGGGGGGATTTTTTCATTTCCTCTTTAATTTCTTGATAATTATCCATCATTATATTTTTAGATAGAAAAAGAGAGTCCCTCACACTACAGGCACTCTCTTTTATGTATATCTTCTATTTTTAATCTATTATAATTTCATTTAAATTTATATTCAGCTTGTTTAACTTTTCCATATAAAAACTCATTACTTTTTGAGCATGTTGTATAGCCATTAACCCATCTTGAACGGTAAGGGCTTCGAAATACGGATAACGAATGTCTGTAGCATAACCATTCAGCTGCACGCATTGTTCTAAAATCAATGAGAACTCCTCATTTAATCTACGACAAAATTTGTGCAGCATTAAAAGGTTATGAGTTTTAGGGACTGGTCTACCGTTTAGTGCAAGAAATCCTTTTAGAAGTTTCTCCACACATTGTTGACTATGATAGCAAATAATTGCAGTAGGGAAAGGTTTCATGTGAGTTAAGTACCTAGCAGAATCTAAATCGGATTTTGCAATAAATACCCACTCTTTTAGATCCTCAGTATTTCTCATATAGGACCTTCCCTTCTAGTGCAATCTTATGTTCCATAGTTACGGTACGGCTAGCACGTTCTTGAAACTCTTCTGGCCCATACACTAAAATATCAACTGGCGTTTCCATTACATCGTAAATCCCCCAATTGATACGATTAATGACTTCCCTTTTTCTTTCTCCTACACCTTCCACAACAATACAGAGATCAAAATCACTGTCTTCATTTGGTGTACCATATGCATGAGAGCCAAAAAGGATGATTTTTTGGACAGAAGACACAGTTTCACGAATCTTTTGCACTAATAGGTTCAATTCCCTTTGTACTTCTTCGTTAATCCGAATCACCCCTCGGATAATGTAATTATAATGACGTTTAAGTATATTATACATGGGTTTCTATTCTCCTTGCTATTACATAGTTATTTTTATATTGATCTCTTGTTTCCCAACGTTCTGCAATTCCTGATAACAGTCGTATATCTGCTTAAAATCTTGTAAGAATCCATCGTCAGAGATACTATGAAATCCTTTGAAGTTCTTTCTCCACCAATATAAGATGCTAGATTCATCCTTCGCTAAAAAAGAATCCGGATTGAAATGAATCAGAGCCTCTGCTATACAAGCCAGAAGCAATGGAATCATTTCAGTATTATGCTTTGATAAATTAAGTACACATACAACCGCATAATTCTTATATTGATAGTATCGTAGAACACCATTACACATGTTTGTTGGTGTTAAAGTGTGTTGTAATTGAGTGGAATCTAATTGATACACTCTCATCTTGTCCCCTCCTATATCATTACTCCTCAATTGGTGCAGCTTTCATAAACGCTTTTTGAGCTTGGAAAATGATATAGTGATTCGATACAGTACCTTCATCAAAGAGTTCGTTGACGAATTGTGCAACAGTCATGGCAGCGAACTTATTTGTAATAACGCGCTGTGGTTCTGAAGCAGCTAATTCGGAACAACTTAATTGACTTGGAGCCGTTTCTTTTTTCGTAAAAGCATCTGGAAATAAATCGCCAAGCGGTGAAAGAATGACCTCGCCATTCAATTTAACTCCACATACTGCGTGTCCGTTATAACCACTGTTTTCTAAATCAGGCATTTCGTTTGCAATAAATCCGTTGATAAGCAATTCAAAGGATTGACGAAGCTCTTGATTATTAGGAAGGGCTTCTTTTGACTGTAATAAGTCAAAGAAGTCACTGTGATTCATAATCATTTGAATGCCCCCTTACACACGAACCGGTAGGATTAACTGCAAATTAGAATGAATTGTATCCTCTGCTCCCACTACCACAATAGGTCTCTGATTACTAATCATTTTTATCGCGATTTTTTCAGAAGATATCGTTTGTAGTGCTTGCAGCAGATATTCCACATTACAAGCCAATGTAAATGCCTCTACTTGATTACATGGAATTTCTACACTTGCAGTACCTACTTGAGAATTTTGTGGTTTAAGGTGAATGCTTTCCTTTCCTTCTGACGTAAGCACGATTAGTGAAGAAAAGGCAGAAAGCTGTTCCAACGTGTTTTTAATTTTGAACTGGCCGGGCACCATACGTGCCGTATCAGGATATGTACCAGCTAGTAATCTAGGCTGATAGATAATACTTTCGCCACGTATTAACAGCTGTGTATCACTAATGAGCTTTAATTGTAAATTTGTTTCACGATTAAAGAGCTTAAGAGCTGTTTTAACGTCTACAGTAGCATTAGCTTTCTCTAATTTTTCGATAAATAAAGTACGGTTAATAGTAAATTTCATAATTTTACCCTCCAAAAAAGTAATAAAAAAAGAACAGACTTCATATCCTGTTCATTCGTTTCCCTGCTATAAAACAAAGCTTTACGCACTTTGTTATTTTTTTTACTTTGCTATGAGTTGATGAATGGCTTCTGCATGACCATGAAGTAACCATTCTCTAAAAGACGTGATATCGCCAGTTATATAGGTAGATAACCAGCGATTAAGCTGTTCCTCATCCCCATGGCTAATATCTTCGCATCGTCTGGTTTCGTCATATCTTCTACTTCAATGTTTACAACTTTTAGATGGTACGGCATACGGCCATTGCTAAAAACATCCCCTACACAAATTGTCCAAAGACTCGTTTCAATTTCAGTTACAACATTCATTATATATGCTCCTCTGCAGCTTAATAAAAAAGACATTGAACAAATTCGTCCAATGTCTTTTTCCCTCTTATATATTCTTTAACTCAAAGTACAATTTTCCAGGTTTTCCATACATGTTAATTTCATTTTGATATACGACAGCTAATTGTTGAGACATCTCAATGCTTTCCATATAGGATAATGAAGCAGCTGCTTCTATTTTTTCTTTAATTTCATTAGGAATAACTGCGTAAGATAAGCTATCCATTTTACTTCCTAATTTAGTATTTGTAGCAGCCTCATAATAAATTTCGGTAATTAAGACCTCATTATCATCTGGATCATACATATATCCTCGGTTAACTGTAATCATATTAAAGTACTCCTCTCAAGTTTCACATTCTAATCCCTTGTGCTTTTAGCATTGCAACAAGTATCTTACGTATATAAATACTCTAGTTCTTAATTTTTATATTCCATTCTTTATCTAGTTTACTATAAATTAGAAATTAATCTCTTTCTTTGCTGTCAAATTCAAAAATCTTTAACAATAGTAAGAGTCGATAAAGACCTGGTAAGTGTTTTTCTCCATAATAGAAATAGAATTCCTGCGATTCTTTTTTATAAGAAAATTGTACACCTAAGTGTGCAGGAAACGACTTTTAATGGGTTCGGTGATTTCTTTATTTTGAAAGGTTAATATAAGTTCCCCTAGTGATAATGCTAGTTCATCTAATGTAATTGCATGTTCATGTTTCATCATAAATATCTCCTTTTCCAAATAAAAAAATCACAAATCATGTGCTATTTCTTCACAGTATTTTTTAGTTATAATACCTAAATATCTAGCCTTCTCATTCTTGCTTAGTTTAGTATCTCTACTACAGTACAAGGACATGTTGTAAAGCGCTTCTCTTTAGAGATTTCTTGTAAAGATTTAGTAACAGGATAACCATTGTACAGAACCTGAATATGCTCTGAGAGGCCCGTTATTTGAATGAATAACTCATTTAAGTCTGTACAATTGTGATTTGTTTCTAATAAATAGTCCCCAGCTGCCTCATATGAATTTCGAGCATAAATTACTCTCATAAACTCTTTTGAACTTCCTATCTTGTAAAATTTCATATTATCTCTCCTCTTAATTAAACAAAAAAAGCACAAGATAAGTGCTTTTTCATTTAGCATATTATTAGCCCCGAAGGTCTATTTACATGTTCTTCCTAACTTAAAGACAACACAAAAAGGGCTTCTTCAAGTCGATTAAAATGTGCATAGTAAAATAAGCTATATATACACTAATCGGCTCAAAGAAGCCCTTTCATAATTGAAACAAGAACACAACTTGCTTCTACAACTCAACCACAACACATAAGGTGTGGGAATAAACGGAATCAATTAAACAATAAATATAAATTTATATTAAACTATTTTTATATTATATTCAATTGTTTTTAATGAAATGAAGATAAGAAGGAATTTATTATGCAGATGCTATATGTATTGTATAATAATGCCCCTGTTTCCCCTGCTATAAATCCCCTCTTATTTTCATTTCTTGGTGTTACTTCATATACTGCATTTCAAAATATAGTTTTTCTGGCTTTTGATGTTGGTCTAAATAACAAAGTATTTCTTTAATGGTTTCTGCTTCAACTTCAACAGTCTCCATGTAGGACATACTTTCAGTTTCTTGGACCTTTTGAAAAATAGCAGTAGGTAGTTTAACCGCATCGAACACACCCATTTTGCTTCCTAGCTTTTGTTCTGATGTAGCATCGTAGAAAATTTCATTAACAATTACCTTATTATCATCTGGATTGTACATGTACCCTCTTTGTATACGTAGCAATGTATTACTCCTTTCTTATATATTCTATTTCAACAATAACTACATCTGTATATATTATTATTGTTGAAACAGGCATCAAACAATATTATTTCGTAAAATCCATACTTTGTATAGAGGTAGATACAGGATAATTAGTTTTCGCAATTTATTTTTGAATATTTCGTCCTTTTTTAAACGTTTCTTTTAAAAAAAGAGAAGCTAATATTCTTTTACGAATGGCTTCTCTGAAAAAAATGTTACTTATTTCTTTTTTAAACGAAGTTACACCCACCACATCTGTGAAGGGTTTTCTTCAATTAAAATAGATTGAAGATTTTTTGTGGCACGTTTAAATCCCTCTTGAATAGACATGAGTGGATCTTCGTGTTCGATACTTACAACATAATCATATCCATATGTACGAAGTGCACTCATCATCTGCGACCATTCTTCTAAGCTATGACCACAGCCAACAGAACGGAATGTCCAAGCTCTTGTTTTCAGTTTACCGTAGGGCTGCATGTCTGTTAAACCATACATATTTACATTATCTTGATCGATGTAAGTGTCTTTTGCATGAAAGTGATAAATTGCATTTTCTTTCATTAATAACTTAATAGCAGCGACAGGGTCAATTCCTTGCCACCATAAATGACTAGGGTCTAAGTTAGCACCTATCGCATTGCATGTTTCTTCACGTAGTTTTAGTAATGTATATGGCGTATGTACTAAGAAACCACCGTGAAGTTCTAAACCAATTTTCACACCATGTTCTTTGGCAAATTCACCAACTTGTTTCCAATAAGGAATGAGCTTTTCTTCCCATTGCCATTTTAAAATATCATTGTATTCATTTGGCCATGGTGCAACAGGCCAATTCGGGTATTTTGCGCTTTCATGGTCACCTGCTACGCCTGAAAAACAATTCACAACAGGTACGTCTAGTAGTGAAGCTAGTTGAATGGTTTTTAACAATGTTTCATGAGATTCTGTTGCAAAAGCAGCATCTGGGGATAATGGATTTCCGTGACAACTAAAAGCGCTAATGATTAAGTCTCTTTTTTGTACATGTTCTATATATACGCTTCTGGCTTGTTCACTTTCTAATAATACATCTAAGTTACAGTGCGAACCTCCAGGATAACAACCTGTACCAATTTCTACTGCATGCAAACCGGCTGCTTGTACATAATCAAGCATTTCTTCAAATTCCATGTGAGAGAAAAGTGTTGTAAATACTCCTAATTTCATTTATCTTCCCGTCCCTTCTGCATGTGTGTTACTACTTTCGTAAATTGCATCAATAATTTGCGATACTTGCAGCGATTCCTCAGGCTTTACAATTAATTCTTCATCGTATAAGCAAGCTTTTACAAAGTTTTCTGCTTGCAAAATTCCAGGATCGCCGTTATTTGCTATCCAAACCGGTTCACTATTTAATATCATATTATGTTTTGTTGTATATAACTCAATTGGAAAAACATTTATTCCACCGTTTACTCCGGAGATACTCACATGTTCTTCATCATTTTTAATATTTGCTGCCCAAGAAGTTTCAAATAACAATGATGTCCCATTTTCAAACTTTATATATGCGGTAACATGATCATCAACTTGAAACGTTTTATAATCATATTCTCCCCACATATTTACTTGATTTGGTTGCTTACTAACGGCATTATAGACACTACCAATGACTTCTGTTTGTTTTGGATTTCCAATTAACCAAAGTGCTAAATCAAGAAGATGGCAACCGTAATCTATTAAACTTCCTCCGCCTTGTAATTCTTTATTTGTGAAAACGCCCCAGCCTGGTACTTTTCGGCGACGGAGTGCTTTTACACGAACAACAAGAGGTGTGCCAATCTCACCTATCATCATTTGTTTTGCAACTTGCGACTCTTTCATGTAACGATAATGATAAGCGATAGCAAGTTTTTTACCGTTGTTTTTTGCAGATTCTATCATTTTTTCGCATTCTGCCGCTGCTAAAGCCATCGGTTTTTCGCATAATACATGTTTCCCTGCTTGTAATGCTGCGATAGAAATCTCAGCATGAAACTTATTAGGTGTACAAATACAAACAGCATCAACTTCTTTAAAGACTTCTTCATACGTTTCAAATACATAAGGAATGTTATATGTTTCAGCGATTTGTTTTGCGTGTTCTATGTTTCTATCATGTATAGCCGTAATCGTACAATATTGATGTAATTTTACAAATGCAGGGATATGGCGACCTTGTGCAATTCCTCCGGCCCCTATTATTCCAATGCGTAGTTTCTTCATGTCTTCACCTTTTCTCATAATGGAATTGTAACAATTTGTTTTGCTTCACTGGATTGTATGGCTGCTAAAATGACTTCTAACGATTTCATTCCTTCTACACCATTAATTAACGGCTCTTTATCAGAAAGGATAGACTCTACAAACTGCTCAATTACATGTGAATTACTTTGACCAACTGCAGCATTCGATTGAATTTTATCAAGCTCATATTTTACAACTTCACCATTTTTATATTGAAGAATGAGTGAGTAAGTCGGATCATCTTCTAGTCGAAGAGTGGCCTTTTCACCATAAATAATTGTTGAATTATCTTCTTTGCTAACGTAAGACCAACTTGCTGCAAGTGTTCCAATAATGCCACTTTCGCTTTTCAACATACATACAGCACAATCATCTACATTCGAAAATGTTTTTGCGCTCGTCTCAACAAAGGCACCAACTTCTGTAATTTCTTCATTAAGAATATACCGAATTAAATCCGCTTTATGTACACCTAAATCACCCATTGCACCAAGAAACGCTTCATCTTTTTTAAAGAACCAGCTCTCTTTTCCATCTACACTCCAATTTTCAGGACCACTATGACCAAATGCTGTACGGAAGCTATATATTTTTCCGATTTCTCCATTTTCAATCAATTGTTTTGCCTTTTGGTGAGAAGTAACAAATCGCTGGTTATGACCAATCATTAACTTTTTACCGCTTTTTTCAGCAGCTTCAATCATCATTTCCGCATCTTTTTTTGACGTCGCCATTGGCTTTTCACATAGTACATGGATACCCGATTGTAAAGCAACGATAGAAATTGATGCATGTAAATCATTTGGTGTACATACACTCACTGCATCTAACTCTTCACAATTGATAAGCTCGTTATAGTCAGTGTACATATTTACACCATACTTATTGGCAACTTCTTTTGCGCGCTTTTTATTACTGTCACAAACAGCCACAATCTGTACATATGGGTTTGCTTCATATTCTGGTAAATGACGATACTGCGCGATGCTTCCGCAGCCAATAACACCTACTTTTAAAATATTCACTATCATATCCCCCTTTTGCTTGATTTGAAATTATTATAGAAATTTTTTTACTGAAAAAATATGCTATATATCGTTATGTTTTTATCAAAAGTTGCCTTTTTCTATAAGAAATAAGGCAACTTACTTATCGCATTTTGATAAAGGTGTTATATTGCTAATAAGGAGGTGTAAACGTCTATGTCAGAAGGGATTTGTAATAAGCTTGCTGAAGCAATTGAAGAAAAGGTTATTTATCAAAATCCATTACTATTTTTAAAGGTATGGGACATTGTTATGGAAACCTCTTATAATAATCAAATTGAGAGTGCCCCTTGGCATTATCATGAAGAGATTGAGTTTCTAGCAATTATAGAAGGAGATTTAGGCATACAAAATAAAGATAAGTATATTGTTCTTGGCCCTGGAGATGTTTTTATTTTTGGGAAATCTGAGTTGCATCGGTCACATAAACCTTCTGCAGGTTCGTTACACTACGTTGTGTTTCAAGTAAATTTAAAACAACACTTTGACCGAAGCATTATACAATATTTACATTGCTTTTCAGAACAAACAAAATCCTTAAATGAGTTAAATTATATTTTTGAACAAAATGAAGTGGTGAAACATGAGGCTTATGTTCTTATTACAGAAATCTTTACAGAATCAAAAATGAAAATGAACGGATATGAAATCGCAATTAGTGCTGCCATTAAGAAATTACTTTTATTACTAGTAAGAAACGACACACATAACATATTAAATTATAGTGAACAAGACGACTTTGCTCGTTTAAAACCAGTACTTGATTATGTAGAAGATCATTTAGGAGAAAAGATAACCGTAACCAAAGCATGTGCATTAATAAATTTAAGCTATCATTATTTCATCAAATACTTTAAAAGAATTATGGGTATTTCCTTTTTAGATTATGTGAATTATAAGCGCATCAAACAAGCTGAAAGTTTATTAATAACAAGTGACCTTAGTATTACAGATGTCGGATGCGAAGTTGGAATTGCAAACATGTCACAGTTTTATAAGTTGTTTAAAAAAGAAAATAACTGTTTACCGAAAGAGTTTAAGCAGCGAATACAAAGCATTGAACTACCCCCACTTTCACTTCGTTTAGAAGTGGAGGATTCCTAAGTAAAGAGTTCTATCGAACTCTAATTTATTAGGCTATCCCCGCAGTCCTTGCGGTTAGAAGCTGTATTGCTTCATTCTTTAGATTGATACTTGCGTTAATATCCCTATCATGGTGTTTACGACAAGAAGGGCAGTCCCATTTACGTAGGTTTAGGTTTTTAACGTCTTTGTTTTGATATCTACAACAAGAGCATAATTGGCTTGAAGCAAATGTTTTCGATACGACAATGACTTGTTTGCTGTACCATTTTGCTTTATATTCCAACATGGTTCAAAACTGTGACCATGATACCTCACTAATTGCTTTTGCTAACTTATGATTCTTTAGTATATTCGATACTTGCAAATCTTCTATACCGATAACATCGTGGTTTTTGATGATTTCAAATGATAAAACACGCAAATCATCTCTATTTGTAAAAGTAAACAAGCCACCCTTTAAAAGAAAGCAATAGCTTGTAAGGATGGCTTAGTTTGTTGCGAATAGCTTTGTATTTAATTGTTTAATCTCCCCTTCTGCAAGAGGCTGATAAAAAGCATGTTGTAATCCTTGAGAATGTAAGGTTTCTCCTATACATAGCAATACTTTACCAGGAATTAAATCAAGTAGTAGATCATTATTAATTTGCTTTGCCTGTTTTTCAGTAGAAACATAAACAACTAAGATTGTAGGATTATTCCCTAATTCTTGCATAATAACATCTTTCCCTGACTCTACAAAAGTCTTCCATCTAGCGATAATCCGCTTTAATCGATCCTTTGTATCTGATAATAAGGTGGAGTATACAACAAAATTAAATTTACGATCTTCTCCACCGCTTACTACAAAACTTAAAGGAGGGGTAAAAACCCCTTTACTTATAGATGGATGCATAATATGCCCCACAAAGGACGGAGCATAGCGTAGATGGCAGAGTAAGTCTATATCATGCCAATAACGTAGGTGAACGTATTTGCCGTGATTATCAAGGCGCTCCGGAGCAAAGTAAAACATATTTCCTTGCCAGTACTTTAAGAGCTTAAACCCATTATCGGATAACGTATAAGCCTCCTCAAGAATTTCCATATCAAAATTCTCTACTTGCCATTTTTCAATGAGACGATAGTAAAGTAGTCCTTGAAGTGCATCATTAATTCTCTTACGCGAAAACTTATCTTTGAATAGATATAATAAATGATTAAAACGAACAGATGTATGAATACCGATGAAAGTTAGTATTGCATGCTGTTCTTCTGTTAAACGCTGCTTAAACGTAACTAATTCGTCATAGGAATGGAATACATAGGTTTTATCCAGACTATGTATCCGATATACCTGAAGTCCCTGTGCGTCCTCATTTGATAAATGTGGGACGGAAGGGAGATATGGAGACATTTGATTCTCTATTGTACGCATAGTCATTCATTAAAATTGAAAGATTGCAGAACTAGATTTTTTACTTTGGCCTTGAGGATAATTTAAAATACGTACAGTTCCTCTGCGATTTTTTGGATCAATATTAAGCAGCTCACATGTAACGATTGTTTGGTTAATTGCATCTTCTGGAGTTGGATTGGCAAGATTACGGCTCTTTAAGCCTTTAAACTGAATACCTGGTGCAACTTCTACGAAAATACCAGCAATGGCATCTACACCTACAATTTTACCTACAAAACGGTCACGTCGTTTCTTAAGATCTAATAGCTTTTCCATTGGATCTGTTTCTAGTTTCTTTTTATTTCCTCTAAATTCATAGCGGCCGTTCTTTTCTACTACTTTATCGATAATGAGCTCTACAACATCACCAATAATAATATCCTCCGGACGTACAAATGAATGTGACCAATGTGAGTACCTTACCCCTATAGTTACACCATGGACTTCAACCAGAACGGTTTGTGCAGTTGGAATATGACCTGAAACTGTTCCTGTGTATACTTTATTCCCACCTTGTGAGGTTACTTCATCATATAATCTTTTTTGTAATGCGAGCTCTCCTGCTGTGATTGATACAACGGCAAAGTTCCCTTCCTCTGTCTTTTGGAAATGCTCAATGATAACAGGTTTTGTTCTACCAACTAGCCATTGAGGATTCTTAGGAATTGTTATCCCTGCCTCTGTAATTGGGCAGTATGCAGTTGTATGGGTACCAATTTGCATCGTAAGTACGGGTATGCGTTCTGATTTACCATTTTTAGTTGGGAACAACTTTTCAGAGACGACTGTAATTAAACCTTTACCTATAATACGTTCCCGTTTCATACGAGCTAACTCTTCTAATTCATGCTCACGTACTCGTTCAAATTGGTTGAAGTTTGTTTCTACTGGTGTGTCCCCTGCTGTGATTTCTTGTTCAAAAGCCATTCCTAGTTCTTCTGCAACGTGTGTTGTTTCTTTCTCTACTGTCATCCTATTTTTCCTCCTAGAACGTAAAAAAGGACACACCTGTACCGTTGGAATGGTACGTAAGGTGTGTCCTTCACGTAAGTTATAGTTTATTTATATAGTTATTAATTCTAATATAATGGTATTTCAAAAATTTTGCAAGTATAAAATTAATATGAGTTTAATAGAAAAATTGTAAGTAGAAATATTATTAAATCTATAATACAAGTACATTAAGTAGAGGAATAAAAAAACAGTAACAATCCCCGTTGTACCAATAATTACCAATTGATCTCTATATATAAAATGCTAACAAAATATTCCATTATTAATACAAATATGTTATTTTTTGGTTGAACGATAATAAAGGAGGATGATTTAATTGTTAAAGAAAAGTATTATAACTAGTCTTTCAACTTCATTACTGGCAATACCTATTTTAGTAGGATTTACCCCGTCTGCTTCAGCCGAAATGGAACCTCAAAACACATATGAAATTGAAATTTTAGATGAAAATGCTGTATTAAATCCAGCAAATTTCGGTGTTCAAGAACCAAAACTTTTATGTGCTACTTGTAATCAGTATAAAAGTAGTATCGTTTCTGAATCCTTAGTTTCTAGAACGTATAAGGGAACTGTTACATTAAGTAGTACTTCGACACTTTCAGGAGAGATATCATTTTCATATAAAGGAGCTACGGTTAAACTTGGAGGCTCTAAAGTGAATTCATCAAGCCGTAAATTCAAAGAGTATTCTGTAGTAAAAGATTATCGTATAAGAGTTAAAACATATAATCCAATTGGACAGCTTATTTCTGACGAAACAGTAAATAAGAGAATTACAACTCTTGATAGAGTACCAGTTTAAAAGAAAGCCCTTTGTAAAAAGGGCTCTTTCAAATAATACTGGTTAAGTTCCATAGACAGTGGATAAAAAATGGTGCTAATAATGAATTTGTTTTTTTATATATAAAACTAGTTACAACACTCAATATAAATGGAAAAATACGATACTCCATTGGCATACTATGTAATGAGGCAAAAATAATGGATACTATGCAGATACTAAGCCAAAATGGAATGTAACACTCTAATGTATCTAATACAATTCTTTTAAAAAACATCTCTTCCCAAAATGGTGTCATAATAACCACGCCTAAAATAACTATAGCTATGTGGGTCATGGATGTAATCTGTATTGTCTCGGTATCTATTGCTTGATCTTTTATAACGATTAAATTCCCTGTCTGTGATAAAACAAATATTATGATATATCCCCCAAATACATATAAGTAATTTTTAAAGTCGACAAAAAACGACCAATGAATTTTTTGTAGCATATACTGCCTTACCTTTTTAGGAAGAAAAAACATTATCAAAAAAATCAGAGTTATTATAAAAGAATCACTCATTTGAGTATATATTGTAATATTAAACAAATATTCAAAGAACCTCAAAAGTAAAACTATGCCTATAAAAATTAAGGTACAATACAATAAATCCTTAGATTTTTTGATATCCATCGGCCCCCCCTGTTATTAATTTCGATTTGTGTATATTTTTTACATATCTATTAGTTTTATTTTATCATATTTTAGGTAGTATGGGTTCTATGAAATTATCAATTAAAAAACTCGTCTAATTCTTTGCTCATCACGTTAGATGTATTTTTCTTAGGTTGTTCATTTCTATATGACAGTGGCTGTGCACCACTATACTTATTTTTCTGTTGAGCCTTGAGGCGTTCTTGACGTTCTTTATAGGTCATACGGCTATACTCTTGTTGCTCATCAGTGTTTTTTGTGTTTTCTACCATGTTTTTTTCTAAGTTTTTATGAACAGTAGCACTAATTGATTCGTAAACTTTTGCAACTTCGTCATCTAGTTTGTTTTCTTCTGTAAAATCTACTGCTTCTATAACTGGAATCAGCTTTTCACCAATATCTGTTTCTGATTCTTCCGCTATTTGCAGTGTATTTACTTCTTCTTGTAACTCTTCTTGGAATGGTTCGGTTCTAACTGAAAGCTCCGTCTCAATTGAAGCATCTGTGTTCCACTCTTGTTCCATTATAGAAATGGATAAACCTTTGTTAAGTTCGGCCACATCCATATCTATTTCATAGGAATCTACTATATCCTCTGGCTTTAGCTCAATTACTTCCTTGATTATTTCTTCAACTACCTCTTCATGTATTTCAGGTGTTACACATTCCAACTTTTGTTGCGTGTCTATGTCATTTAAGACTCCATGACGTTGTAAGGCATCTAGTAAGCGTGAGGCACGTGTAGAACCAATATTAAATTTATCCTGCAATGCCGATAGGGAAGCCGCCCTGGATTGCTTCACAAAAATTACAACATCATCATATAAGATATCTTTAAAAAAGCTTGTCTCTTCAAGCGCGGCCTCCTTGTCTTCGCTTGGAATGGCTACTTCTTGAGGAATACGTTTATCGGAATTTGTTTCGTACAAGACGGTAGAATTTATATCAGACGCCTCTGGCGATAGTGGACTACTATTGTCTTTTGAAATTAGAACTTTACGAGGTTCTTTTCCTGTATAGGAGCTGACAACTAGATTTTGTTCTAACTTCTCAATTAATCGCGCTGTCTTCATATAGCCAATCCTAAATTTTCTTTGCAGCAGGGATGGCGAGACTTGCTGTGATTCAATTACGAAGCTTTTAATCTCTTCATATAGAGAAGTGTCCTCTTCATCTTTCTCGTTGTGGCTTGTCTGTTGTTCATTAGCAATGGGTGTATTTGATACAACTATATATTCGACTTCTTTTGTTTCAGGTTCAGATTTATTCTCCTTATAATTATCCAATGAGACAATTTGCTGTTGTCCCTCGTCTGTTCCTATAGAATTGTTCTGCTCCGTCGTATCAATCTGTATAGGTGGTAATGGTTCTTTTGTTTTCATATTCTCCGCATCTACGTGCTTCATTGGATTTGCTTTAGTAATAGATTCCTTAATTAGAATGAGACGCTCATTTCCCCAATATTGCCCTAGTTTTTCGTCAACTTGAATAATCGCTTTAGCAAACTCTTCTTTGGGTACAAAATTACTTGTGATTTGTTGTACAGGCTGCACATGATTATCTTGTACGATACGAGCAGCACAAATAAATGCACCTTGTGCCATAATATCCCCTGGCGACATAACCACTTCTTTTGTTTTTTGATAGGTTGATCCTAAACGACTAACGGGATTCTCTTGCATAGGAGAAATGCCTTGTTCAGATTCAGATTCTTTAAATTCCTCTTTTTCGCCAAACATGTCAGAGAAAATCTTTGCATCATATGGCGTAACATCTCCAAATATCATTTTGTTACGGAATGAGCCCAGCAAGGTAAACATGTACTGCTCTGTGAAATCGAGAGCTAATTGAGATAGTGTTTGGCTTGCAATTGTCAGGATTACTTTATATTTACGAGATTGTGCAGGGAATTCTTTAAAAGGGCGGACAACGTAATCTGGGAATTCATCGACAATTATATGGTGGTATGGTGAAACGTTTGGTTCTCTACGGAATACAGCATTCTGCATACTAAGTAAGACGAATTTTCCTAATACATTAGAAAGGTCTGCCAATTCCCCTTTTGCCGTATTTACTAATAAAATTCCACCTTGTTCTAAATGTACATCAAAATCGAAATCGGATTTACCAAATAAAACTCGTCGTATTAGTACGTTCGAAGCAAGGTCTTTTAAAATATTACGTAATCCTTTTACATATTCTTCTTCTCTATCATAATGCATGGGGTGCCCGCGGTATTTCCCTTTTTTATAAACCGCAGGTTCGCCTTGAGAATCTGTTTTTTCTCGAATTGTATTATCAAACCACTCATCTATCCCTTTTATAATTTTATATTCGTTGTTCTGGTCCCGCGAAGCAGCGCCAGTTTGAACAAAATCGTATAACCTTTCCACCTGTACTTTTAACAGTTTATGCATACGATGGACACGTTCTACATCATCATACATCTCTATCAAGTCGTCGAAGGTTACATCTTTTTGCGGGTTGTGCAGCTTTAATAAATAGATATGTTGCTTAAGATGGTTACGCTGTGCTTGTTCAAAGAATGCATTATTGGATTCAGATAAACCTTGAATAACCATTGCGAAAACCTCTGCTACTTTATCAACTGGTCCACGCAGAATGTTTATGTTTTTTGTATCAGGGTTAGTTGGATCAATATAGTAAACAGAGCTTTCAGGAATTTTGTGTGCTTGTACTAACTTAAATACTTTTTGACATAAATCATTACTCGGTTCAATAACAGTGACACCATTTAAAAACGTCCCTTTTACTTCTTCCGTATCATAATCATTTTTTTTATAAGCATTCTCGAACTTATTAATGAAACGTACCATCCAGTGTAAATCTTGATTAATTATTGGAATGATTAAACTAGATGTTTTACCAGAACCAATTGGACCAATAATGATTCCATTTAATGTTCTATCTTTCCCTTTGATACGAACCATTTCTTTATGCTCAATATGAGGACCAATTTCTACATCAGGATATATTTGTTGTTCCTGACTATTAAACCATTTTTGTAACTTGTGGTTTTTGTACTCATATTTTTGTACCCATTTTAAAATTTCTTCCCGGTAACGAACAATATGCCCGCTATACCAAAGAGTAAACAAGATCATAAATACAGTAGGTAAAAACACAAATATCATGGTTAATGTGTGGAAATTCCCCGTTAATACATGGCCTACTGCCTGATATTCACCAAAATTAACATGCGTTGCTTTATCCGTGAGATAAGGGATAACCTTTGCATGGATAGGAGCAGTTGCAAACCATAAGAATTGGATATCAACTGCGATGTGTGAAGCAATTAGAATGAAAAGTTTCCCATTTTTCACATGTAAAGCTGGAATACGGCTGTAGAAACGAAAACTAAATTCTCCTAGAAATAAAGAGAAGAACATTAAGATAAGTGGTACATATGTAATTTCTATAGGATAAGACGGTAGTTCAAATGCATAGTATAGTAACTTTATATAGTTTATTAAACCGACTCCAAAAGAAATAATAAATGCGCTAATTAGTGTAATAGTTGTAAATAAAGGCAACCTTTGCTTAAACGTATTCATAAAGGCTCACCTATTCCTTACAGAAACAGCTGAGCTTTATGGCGGAATGTAAAACGTTCTTGTAACTCTGGATTAAATCGCTCTTTTGACTTTTCTAGAAAGAACTTTGCTGCATCCTCAGTCTGTTTTAAATATAGGTCGATACTAGCTTTTTCACAAAGCTTGTCATATTCTTCTTGAGAAAGTACAGCAATATTCACTTCTATTTTCTTAGCAGTTGCAGTTTCAATCAATACGTCGTACCAATAATAATTAGGCTTACCAGGTATTTGAATATCTTGTAGTGAAACGCTGAACTCCGCACCTTCTTCTGTAATATGTTCAAGTACTAGTTCTGGATTTGCTAATGCCTCTCTCACAGAAAGCACTCCCCCATTGGCTGTTGATGCAGTTGTAAATTGCAAATTCATTTTCATTTTCCACCTTTCTCCAAATAAAAAAAGGCAAGCGACACCCACTGTAAAAACAGCGTGTGTCGCTTGCCTTAATTCATATGTTCTGATTTAATTGTAGTTTTAATTATATGTTCAAACGTTATTCTACCACCTTAAATAATGAAAATCAATAAAATTATATAATGTTATATAAAAATAATAGATTAATATAACTCAACAAGTTTACGTCTTTTCGGATGAACGTTATTTGCAGTACGTACCATGATCTGTTCATCCATGTCTATATGGATACTTTTATTTTGGATTGATAGCAGTCGTACATTTTCATAAGTGTCCATCAGAAGAATATCTCTGGGCTTTTCACGTTTAGGATAGATAACTACAAGTGGAACACCGTCATCCCCTTCTCTTCTTGAAAACACGACGTCATCTAATCTAGCGATCATTCGATAATCATTTTCGTTCCCAAAAATAAAGAAGAAATCTTGTATAACGTCTTTGTCTCGCCTATAAGTTCGACGTAGACCGCCATCTATTGGTTCCTTAAATATTTGTACGTTCTCAACAAATGCATAACGCCATTCAGCATCTCCTACTGTACGTTGAGATAAAGGCACAAGAATATCTTGTTCGAAATTTTGGTTGTCATCTTTTCCAAGAATGATATCTGAAATAACGTCTCCAGCATCTTTAAGTGAGCAGACGTACATATTTAGATTAGGTATTGTCATTAAAAGTTCGTGATACTCCCTCATAGAAAATAATAGATTCTTCATACGTACGTATGGTGGTTCTGCTTCTTCTGCAAGGAACATTGATTTGTCGTACATGACAAAAATAACTGAAACATTGTCCTTCGTTTTTTGAGCATATTCTACATACTTGCCTACTTTTTCAACTAAGGTAGAATTGGTTTCTTTACACATATCCATTTCAATATAGATATTTTTATCTTGATATGAAATGTGTTCATCAGGTATCACCGGTAACTGGCCATCCTCAATTTTCATATTTTTCTTCAGGTAATAAGAGCGGATATCTAATTTATATAAAATCTCATTATTTTGTGTCTTCTCTGTAGTAGCTAGTAGAGTACGAACAAGAACCTCACGTGAACATAAAGTGTGAAGTGAATTTATACGTGAATATCTTTTTTTTGAAGCGCCAGGTGGGAGCTTCCCTATCTCTTTTAAGAATTCAATTATTTTCTCTTTCAAGGAAAATAAAGCGCGTTTTGTTATACTGTCATCCCTTTTATCTATTTTTTTAGTTAGGATAGCACCATATTGGGAGTATCGGTCGAGTTTTGTAAATACGCTTGCTTCTGAACATTCCCTCCCCTCAAATGCACTATATAACGTAGTGATTTGACGTGTTGTAAGGGCTCTTTTGTAATATAAAACTGTAAAAACAAATATGTCTGCTTCTTTTAGATGAAAATATTTTTGGGTACCTGGTCGTTTATATTTATACAGTTTCTTGAACATTATATACACCTCGTATCTTAAATTAAACTAAAACTAAATAAGTATCATTTTATATATACTAGTACATCTAAATATTGGTTGTAAAACAAGAAAAAATGAATGAGAGGATTTGCCTTCTAGAGATACCTACTCTTGTACTCCAAAGTTGGGATGATAACTTGCTTTATAAATCTGTAGAAAATTATTGATTTAATGGGATTTACGAGTTTGTTCTGATTGTTAGGACGGGGTACTGCTAGATACCTAACAAGCATTCAAAAGAAAAATTACTAATAAAGTGATGTTATACCGCCCTAACAAGACGTAGATAGGAATATTAAGATTTTTATGGATTGAAATTATTCAAGAATTATAAAAAGGATTTTGATAACAAAGAGTGATTTTCTTTCCTCGTTATTAGATTATTAATTTCTTTTTTGTGATTGAGTGTCTACTTCTATTACTGGTTCAGTGCGAGATTCAATTTTTTGTAGGCTTTTCCTTTTGTGTTGAATCATCAATTTACTTAGATGAAAATTAATGTTATTTCTTTCTGAATCAACGGCATGGTATAAATACGTCCATGGGCTCTTTACCTTAATATAGATCCCCATTCACTAAACCATAAAACTACATAATAAATTTTGAGATACCGTCTTTTGTTCATATGAAAATAATGGAGTGAAAATGTCAGAACGATCGAAGTAAACTACTCAATCATTTTAAACTACAAAGTGTTTAAAATGATTGAGTAATTTTGTGGATATGAAATTAACAATCTTCCCTAATAGATTTTTAGGAATGACTGAAATTGATAAGAAATTGGATTCACATGCAGCACCCTTGTTTTTACTGCATACACAGTTGTGCGAATTAATAAAAGAGTTAAGTTAAGTGAAGAAATGCATTAACATAACATTAACAATCCCTTTTCTAACAAGAGATGAATCATGTAAAAGCAAATTGTTAATGAAGGGAAAATGAAGTATGAATTTTTATAGAAACTTAATGGAAGCTTTTAATCAATATAAATAGATGAGTGCAATGTTAATTATTAAAATACAGAACTTTTCCCTCATTATTATATAAGCGGTACATATAATTCTTATACACACAACTTACATGTACCGCTTACTATGTAGTGTTGATGTGAAATTGATATATATAAGAATGGAATTTATTGATATATATAGTGTTTAATGTACGCTGTATATACAAAGTGTATATATAAAATGCACAAGGTTTTGGATTGATAATTTATAAGTTTTATGTCAATAAAATAGAGCTATTTTTTGATATGTTCATTTCATGTAGTCATGATAGTAAATCAATCCTTGTTAAAATGTGAATTACATGAAGTGTGAGATTGATATATCATATATACGCTTTATATATACATCGTATATAAGAACCTATGTAAAATAAGGATTTCTTTTATTAAGAGACTTATAAGTTTTATATATAAGTTTTATATAGAATGACTTGATATACGACGTATAATGATGTACTATGTTTCTAGGAATAATTAACCAATGCTTTAAGGGGGGGACAACTTGAACGAGGTTTTAAGTGAAAAATATCAAACAATCAAGTTTGCAGATGAAGTAGTAAACATGTTTGCTGATATTCTTGAACAAGATGAGATACTATACAGTGTATTTCTATACATAGGAAACGTAGTAAACAAACAATTTCAAGAGACAACATATATGAGGGGCATATCCATTAATGAAATAGTGGAAAATGTAGTTATAGACAGGAGAGTAAAGAAAACAAAAGGAAAATCTTATTCATTAGAAGTTGAACGTACAAATATATCAAGGCGTTCGGCTGAAATAAGTGTGAGTACATTATCATCAATGTCTTTAATTTATGAAAAGACTATGCACCCATATAAATTTTTAATCTTAACTTATAGAGGACAACAAGTACTTATTGAATTAGGAAAAAGAAAAAAAAGTGAATAAGGAGAGATAAAATAATGGCAAAGAACTTTTTGAAGAATGAAGTAGCAGTTAAAATGACGATGATTGGTTTTGGTCAAGCTGGTACTAGAATGGTAGATAAATTTGCGGAATATAAACATACAGACGGAACAGCAGTATATAACTGCTTAGCGCTAAATAGTAATGATGGGGATCTAGCCGAACTAAAAAATGTACCAAAAAGCAATCAAGTTTCACTTAAATTAGGTGGTTTAGGTAAAAACCCTGAGCGTGCGGTAAAGGTTCTTGATTCAAATGATGACGCAAAAGAAAAATTAAAAGAATTTATAACTGAACGTGTAAGACCATCTGATGAACTTGTTTTGTTTTTTGCAGGACTTGGTGGAGGCACAGGAACTTCTACAATCATTAAGGCCATTGAAGAGTTTTCGGCTTTTCATAATAAGCCAGTAATTAGACAAGAATTACAAAAAGTTGCACAGCAATACCCAATGGCTGAAATAAAAGCAAATCAAGCGAAGTTTACGAGAATCGCCTTTGAAAATGCTATTGAACGCAAAGACTTTATAAAAATGGGGATTGTTGTAACACTGCCTGTCCGAGCAGATGGGCCAGATGTATTACGACAAGTAAATAAATTTTCACAGGAGATTTGGAAATTAGCAAATGATAAATCAAAAGGTGTAGCATTTGTAGTATTTGCTGATAACCAGCACTTTTATGATGAATTTAAGAAATTAAATGAAAATGAGAAAAAAGGTATTGCCAATTCACGAGACTATGCAAATCAACGCATTAGTGAGATTATTCATGAGTTAAATACTGCTGCCAATGGATCTGGTACATCTGTAATACTTGATTCTCAAGACTTTAAACGTATTTTACTTGAGAAAACGGGCTGTTTAGTTATTAATAAGGTTTCACGCAATATGAACCAGATAGAAAATAGCCATGCAATTATAGAGATGTTCCAAGAGTCATTAAGAGGAAGCTCATTCCATCCTCCAATTGATTTGATGAAGAAAAATAACGATGGTTCTGTTGAAGCGTCAAGAGTACATCATTTTGGCATGTTGGCTATCTTAGATGAGCAAAAAAACATTGATGATTCCTTTATGGATGATGCTAAAGTAGAAGTTTCAAATAATCTACCTATAAATGGTACCGTTTTTAACGGGTATTTAGTAAGTAAGAATGATTTCTTAGGAAGTGTATATACGTTCTATAAAACTGATGCATTACCATCAAGGTTATCTAAAGGTTTAGTAGAAGAATTTAATGAGTTTAAAGAAAGACAAAGCCAAATTCAGTACACAAAGTCTCAAATTAGTACAATAGAGAATGTAGATGATGATGACGACTTAGGCTTTGCATTTGGAGATTTTATTGATATGGGTAGTGATGAAGAAAATAAAGATGCTGGAGCAAATGAAGATGATGAATTTGCGGATTTCCTAGATCCAGATAAGATGTTCGGTACTACAAAATAAAGAAAAAGTCTGGATAAAGATCCAGACTTTTTTGTTATTCCACAGTATTCATAAGAGATTTTATATAATCAATAATATTATCCTGTATGTACTGCTCAATGAAGAGTTGTTTTCTACCCAAATCTTCCTCTTTTTTAAACCACCCTACTTTTCTAGTACGCTCTTCTCCAGGTTTACTATTCCACAGGCTTTCTGCTTGTTTTCTTAATTCCTGACGTGCTCTATGCTCAATAATGAAATTATCCAGTCTATCTTGGCGTTGGCGTAATTTTATGGTTTCTACATCTTCTGGTTGTGGTAACTGTTTTAGTATATTTTCAACCCTTTCTTCATAATGAGATTCAATATGTTTTATTTTTTCTTCTAACTGCTTAGTTACCATTTTTTCGATAATTTCTGCAGCGGCTTGAAGGTTTAATTCGGTAGATACTTCATTTGTTTGATTCTCTGGTGAAACTGGTCTTAAATCAAACTGGTGTGGTAAAAGGTCAATAATGGCATCTAAAGACCATTTTTCATCTCTTTTTTGTTTTATAAATAGAGCAATTTCAAGATCTAACGTATTATAGAGTTTTTCGTTTGTGTTTTGGGTTCTTAAAGTTTCGTGAAGCCCTTTTTCCTCTAGAATGTTGAACCAATTATAAACAGTATTATGATGACGCCCTACTAGTTTAGAAAATTCAGTTATTCGCCATGCTTTTTCAAAAACAGTATCATTTAATATGTCATCATCATTAGTTTGATGGTCTTGTGATTCGTTTTTTTGGTCAATCACTGTAACTACCTCCTTAAAAATCAACTCATAAACACCCTATTTGTAATTAACATGTAAACTGAAATTGACATGTTAGGCATTAATTCGATAATAATCATGTAAATCCCTACCTGTTCAGTAATTGACATGAAATATAAAATTAACATGTAACCGAATGTTTGTTAACAAAACATTAACTGTTAACACGTAATATGCTTGATTTGTTGATATTACTGTTAACTCTAAGTGTCTAAATGGTAATGTTCTATCGATGAAAATACCTATCTTTTATGTTAGTAAGATTAATGATAGTTGCCATGAGATTAACAAATCATGTCACTTAATATTAATGATAAGGAAATATAGGTGTTTTGTAAATAAGTTATAAGGATATAATTAAAGTATACTATGGAAAAACAAGCATACTAAACTAAGGGATTTAAATTATAATGTATAAAAACTAGAGAAAAAGGTAATAATACTACTACATTAGTATTATTTGGTGAATTTAAATGTACTTAGCGATATAGGATCAGAATCAAGATAAATAAACTGTAAGAGTTAATTCCCACTCTACGCTGCCATTAATGTGAAATGTACGAGTATTTTAATATGGTATAGGATACTTGGTTGGATTTGCATAGTTAATTTAATACTGGTAGCTTTTAAACAACTTAAAGACGTTATTTATCTAACATAAAACGCCTTGTTTTTTAATAAAGGTGAAAATCATCCGATCCAGGGGCGAATCTTGAGTTTGTATTGACATTAACATGGAATGTGACATTGATATGAAATAAATTACACAAGAACAGCCTCTTATCAATGTTAATGTCTTATCAACTAAAATAACCATAGGCACCTGCTGTATCTATGGTGGTCTTCCATAAAGGGGCACTTTCAACATAGAATGTTCAATAATCGCTTTGATTAATATATAAATAAAATAAATATATAGTGATGGATTTTATAGAACACTTTGATATGAAGGTTAAATATGCTAAAGTTTCCTTTTGATCATCTAAATAAGTCGATCAATACCTTTTCGGTGTTAATTGATTAATTATGTGTGCAAATAACAAAGTGAATAAAGAGAATGAAATTAACATGTTGACCGGTTATTGAGTGATATTGTTAAGAATATCTATATTATTATCATTAACATGAAACTATAATGCTATTAACAAGAGATTGATATTTGAATACGATGCTATACTTGTTGTTAATTTTGTATCAACTAAAAGGACAACTTGTTAAGGGTTTAGTTTCATAGAGTTAAGAGTGAATTTTGAAGCTCCATCGAAGTAGTGTTTATTTAGGTGAAATATATCAAAAAAATAATTGAGATTTGTTATAGAGGTTATTAATACACTGAAGTATGTATTGGTTTATAAGTTTTATTATATTTTGTTAGCTTTTAACTATGGTGCAAGCCTGGGCAGGTTCTATAGGTATTTATAATTCTAGTCATTTAGAAATGTTTCTTATAAGGTTGTTAATGATGTCAAATGAATGTGTGTGTATACTTGTTCTCCGCTGTTAAATATTGATATGAAATCAACATTTAACAGTGGGAATCATATTACATGTTAATGTCAGTTGATATGTTAATGTGAATGCATTCTCTGGAATGAATTTTAATTGTTTACATAACATTAATATGTGAGTTAATTATGTACTAAGTAGTTTTGAAAATCCGGCTGTATATAAGGGTTGAAAGGTTTTGGTGCAAAAACTCTAAAGTTTTTGCAAGTAATCTTCTAAACTTGGACATACTGATAGTGTTACGCTAAAAAAAGTGTGGTTGTTATGGGGAAAGTCTATTCAAATGGAAATGATAGGAAGTCGAACGCATATTATTAACAGTAAGAAGATATCTACGGTACAACTTCTAATTAAATCAATTATAGGTTTTATTTCTTATAAAATTTAAATGAGAAAATGTATTGACATTTTAATTTTATAAAGATAATCTATACATGAATATCAATTGTTTAAGGGTTATATACAAATAAATAAATAAATAAAAATTTGCTAAACGGACACACCGAAGGCGCATTACCTGCCAGCGGTGTGTCTTTTTTGTGTTTTTGGGGAGGGGAGTAAAAGAAGACTATGAATGCGCAAATGGCTTTTTCCCAACAGAACTTTAAGGTTCATGGGGTTAAGTTTTTCGATGGATTATTAAACATCGTGAAACTAGAAAATGAACGAAAAGAATTACCATCTTCAGCTTTAGCTACTTATATCTTGCTTCACTTTGAATGTAATGATATTGGTATGCTACCACGTGAATTTCAAATCATGGATCTTGCTAAGAAAAGTGGGATTCCCTACACAACAATTTATACGGGGTTTCAAGTTTGCTTGGAGCATAGGCTCGTAAAAGAGACACCTGTTGGAAATCGTACTGTATATGAGGTTGTAGATTATGCCTTGTATAACCATACTGCTGCAAAAACTACAGATATATCACTATCATATTTCCGAATTCCATTTCATCTTATTCAAACAACTATACTTAGTAGTCTTGTAAAGGCTCGTGATAACAGAGGGATTATGTTCCTATTAGAATTAATAAATACTTTTTCGAGAAAAATTGGTATGGAGCATTATAAGCACCAGATTCAAGAGTTCGAGATTACAAGAAGAATGGCTTTTTTAAAGGATAAATTGAATCGTAATGCAAAGAAGGTACGACAATACATAGAAATTTTAAAACCAATTGTGCAATTTACAGCAATTGATTCTAAGGAAAAAAAGTCTAGCGACTCTCGCATAGCGCGTGTTAGAAAACAGGTGAAGCAAGTCATCATTGAAAAGTTCAATGTGGTGTTTTCTTCAAACTGTGTAATGGAGAATGATAAAAAAGATTTACATAGGCCAGTAGCGAAATGCAGAAAGGAAGCAGTATCTCGTTTAAAGTATATGGGACAATCATTACGAAAGAAAGATCGTGAAAATATGATGATTGCATTTAAACAGGAAATTGTGGACATTGCTGCATACATGCCAACAAAGGAAAAACAAAACGTATTACTGATTACCGCAATGACTTATGCATTAGATCAGGTTGAAAATTATACGAAAGAGCAAGAAATATTCTCTATTCCTGCATTTATGCGAGTACAATTTAGAGAATCCTGGACTAATTTTACGGAAAAAAGCTTGTCTGTAGAAGAAAGATACGATGTAATGATGAATTATTATAATCAAAATGGTGCCTATCCAGACTTCATAAAATCTTAAAAAATATAGTAAGCAGCAGCCCTTGTTAAAAAATCACATAAAAGCAAGGGTTATTTGGCATGTTCTTTAATTTGAGGACATGTTTTTTTGTTAAGGAAATGTCTTTACCGGCGCTTTTACGTAAATATATAAACAGTTTATGCTGCTTTTGGATACGATTCATTTTGTTTATAATTCGATTCAATACTTGTGATTATCTTAATACTATATATTAAAACCTGTGAATTCTTAGTAATATGATATTTAGCTTCTTAATTTTGTGTTTTTTATGATTCATTACTTGTATGTAATGGGGATAGTACGATATGTAATTTGGTTTATTATAAAAGAACGTATGGTATATAAGGATTCATAAGCACTTGTATTTTCTCTTTATATTTAATAATTGAGTTTAGTTATATATGATTCTTGTATTATTTATATAAAATACTTGAATATATTTTTATTTGAAATATTGTTTTCTTTAGATTAGATACATAAAAAACAAGAAAAATATAAGTGAATATATTAGCATTAGGATTTTTTGAAACTGTTGACTTTTAAAATTCAGAGATGTATTCTAATACATGAACAAAAATTCACTAAGAGAAATATAAAAATTAATAGATTCATTCTTTAGCTAAACGGACACACCGAAGGCACATAACCTGCCATCGGTGTGTCTTTTTTTATGTATTAATAACATTTGAAAGGGAGAAATCAGAACTATGAATGAAATTGTAAGCATGAGTAAAGAGAGATTTGCAAAGTATTGTGAGGATAATTCAACGTTTGAAGAAAGTATTAGTCGTATCATTAATCATTACTTTTTATTGTTAGGTAACAAAGCTAATATCCTACAAGAAAGGGAGTTTAATAACGAAGTTGAAGAAAAGAAATTTAAGAACAATGTAAAGCGCTTTGAAACTCTATTCCCAGCAGCAGCCAAGAATGCATTTTTAAAAGGATATCAACTATGCCTTGAGTTTGTACATCATCCTGAAACCCACATTCCAGAGGAGCTATATACTGATTCGAATCTTATTAAAGATATTCCTTTTGCTTTAGTAAATGCATCTGAGTTTGAATTATATGAAATCATTCGAACGGATGAAACACAGGAATTTAGTGTATTTGCAATACGAACATTTGAGGGGATTCGTCCATTACTAGAACAAGTATTTTGCGAAATTGCATTTGCTGGCGCTGAATGCGCGTTTGAACACGAACGATTGGAAAAAGGATTGGAACTAGTAAATGGGGATACCACTACTTTAACTAAAGTTCCTGTAGATCGTCTTTTTGCAATTACGCCCTCAGTAAATGGAGTTGTTGTGCATGCGGAAGAACACTGTGAGATTTGGAATCTAACTTGGAATAGCGGAGTAACGATAGACAATCCTTTCATTGAGCTTGCAGAGGTTACATTTATTTATCAAACAAGAGAGATGATTCAAAAAAGCATTGAAGATGGTGTTTTATACTACAGAATTCTTTATCTCGATACATCATTAAATGAAATTCAAGATCGACTGGAAATACGAATAAAACTTAATTCTGATTTTGAGGCACCACGACCATTGGAGCAAGTTGAAGTGGAGTATATTCTGAATGAGATTTTGGGGAAGATTCATCAACAGGCGCAAATTCCAATTGAAAACATGATTTTAATCCAACGCTAAAAGTTAAAGGAGGTCTACCATGGTCAAAAAAATTGTATTAGCCATCAGTGATACTGTATATACGGCATATTTACGAGAAGATTTTGTTGGCGCGGGATTTGAAGTGGCTGATAGTGATGTAATGCATATTAAATATCTAGATGAAATTTTAGATACGGAACAACCCGAGATTCTATGTATTAATGACAAACGATTAAATATTGATGCGGGACAGGAAGATAAACGTGAATTGATTATCTTACAGAAGTTAAGGGATATACGTTTTAATCGAGATATTCGTATTGTAGTTTTTACAGAACGTGAAAATGATGATGAGTTTTTGGCGAAACTGATTTATCTAGGTATCTATGACATTTTCAACTCTCGTAGAATTGATATTGATAATAAAGTCATCCCGCAGTTGCTACAGGAGTCGGATATTAAGAATGTAGCCGAGATTGTTGGAGCAAGTCAGGCACCGCAACAAACGAAATTACCGGACATTCCTGCTGAGGAAGAAGAGGAAGTGCCAAGTGACTTAGAGGAAGGAAGCAATGATGAACCTGCCTCTAAGTCAAAAATATTTAAAAACAAACAAAAACGTAAGTCTGTACAAGAGGAAACGGCAAAAGCACCAATAATTAAAAAGCAATATAAATTATCGTTTGAACCTGTATATGAGAAGCAGATTGGTATAGCAATTCCAAGGAAAACAATTGTTGTGGCCAGTATGAATAGGAGAAGTGGAGCTACTTTTGTTTCGCATCTCCTAGCTGCCTATTTGAATGAACTACAGATTGATGTGAACTATATAGAGAATTTATACGATGAGGGGTATACGTATCCGCTATTAAAGGGCTATACAGAAGCACCAGAAAATTATCGCAGCGAGTTCATGTTACAGCGCTATAAAGAGATGTTACAGAAGGAATCCGATATATTATCGATTCCAAAGTGGAAGCAAGGAAAGATAAACTTTATCGTAAAGAATCCGATTGTGGACCAAGAATTGAAAAATGAAACAGAGCAAGACTTTGACCATTTCATTAAGGTCTTGTTGGGGAACCAAGAAGCACCTATTTCTATTATTGATGCAGGGAATGATTGGGACAAAGCTTTATACCAAGAGATATGCGAGATGGCGGATTACATATTCTTTGTAGCGGAGCCAGATCTTCATCAAATGTTAAAGATAGCACACCCTCTTACGCAAAAAGAAAGAAAGTTAGTTTCCTACTTAGCATTAGAGAAAACAAAAGTAATTGGGAATAAATTTTCATCATCATTGTTAAAACACGAGGTAGTGGAAGAATGTTTAGGACAGAAGTTATTAGCAGCTATACCACCTTATGGGATTGAGGATGTATTTGAAGCACAGTTGAATAGTAGTACGTTACTATCAAGTCGTAACTATTATAGAGAGTTAGAAGGAATAATGAAGAAGATAGCAGAGTTATTACTACCAAATGAATTATTGAACCAGAAGAAAAGCTCCATTTTAAGCGGATTTAGATTCCGAAAGACTGAAAGTTAAGAAGGGATGATATAATATGCAAAAATTTATTATAGGTGCTGCTTCAGTATTATTATTTGTTGGTTGCCTGTTTTTAATGACAGATATGATTATCGGAGATACAACACACTCAGATAATAAGTCTGCTTTAGAGCGTGCTGGAAGTGCAGCAATGGATAAATCCGTAAAAGTTGGTGTTTTACGTGCACAAGAAGAAATTGCTATCGATCCAGAAATTTCAAAGAAAGAATTTGAAGAATCCTATAAACAAAATGCAACATTTAAGGACCCAGCGTCAAAACGTGATTTTTCTGTACATGCTGTACAAGAAAACCCAGCAATGATTGCAGTTGAAGGAGATGCGGAAGCTGCTAGTTATACCAAGCAATTTGATGAAAAGAAAGGTAACATTAAGAGTAACGCAAAACACATATATATTTATGAAGCAGATTCTGATAAAAAGAAAGCTGGAGGAAACGTGAAATAAATAAGAAAAAGTAGGTGTGTAAGAAATGCAAAATACAGTAACGACAGCGCTTTTTCTAACGCTTTCTTTATTATTAATCACTCTTATACCAGAAGGTGTACTGTATGGTATGCAGTTAGTGAAAGCGCATGATTTTGCTGCTAGTACAGTAGAATTAGCAGAGCAAACAGGTGGATTTCAGTACACGTATGAAGGAAAAAATGTGAATTTAATACCGGATATAGAGAAGAAAATGAAAGAGCAAAAAATGGATGGGTGGAAATATGAATATACGAATGGGCGCGTAGATCATAATCAGCCACTGAATTTTAAAATTAAAGCGGAACACCACTTCTTCATTTTTAAAATGATAGGAGTGGACAGTGTGAAAGCGCCAATATGGGCAAACAAGGATGGAATGGGGCAAATCTATTTCCGTTGAAAATAAAAATATTCATATAAAAGAGCAGAAAACTATGCTGAAAAGTATAGTTTTTTTGCTAGAAAAATATATTTATAAATAAATATATAAAAATACTTTACAAGCCCATTTCTATATGGAAAATATTTTCCATATAGAACAGCGGTTATAAAAACAACGCTAATCAAATAATTAATATGTTAAAACATCTAGATTTTATGTTTAATTTAGGTACAATAAGAGAATCTATAAAAAAACTAATATATTTGGAGGAACAAACAATGGCTAACAAATTTTTAAAAACAGCAACAGCACTAACAATTATGGGTACATCACTATTAGGAGCAGGAGCATTTACTGCTAAGGCTGATAACACAGATTCATTAAAATTTAATGATGTTCCAGCTAATCACTGGTCTACGAAAGCAATCTATGATTTAGCAAACCGTAAAGTAGTAGCAGGATACGGAAATGGACAGTTTGGTTTTGGTGACAATGTAACTCGTGGACAGGTAGCGCGTATGATTTACGCATACGTAAAACCAGCAGATGCAGATGCTAGTTTCAAAAATCCATTTACAGATATTAAGGGACACATGTTTGAAAAAGAAATCTTAGCACTTGCGAAAGCGGGTCTAGTAAGTGGTTATGGTGAAGGGAAATACGGTCCAGATGATATTTTAACTCGTGAACAAATGGCACAGGTACTTACTAATGCATTTAAATTTAAGGCGACAACTACAACTTCATTTAAAGATGTTGATAAAAACTCTTGGGCGTATAACGCAATTAATGCTTTAGAAGAGAATGGTGTTACATCAGGTACAGGAGGAAATATGTATTCACCACAAATGCATGTAACTCGTGAGCAATACAGTCAGTTCCTATATAACTCTATTAATGTAATTGAAAAAGAAACAAAACCAGAAGAAAAACCAGAAGAAAAACCAGAAGTGAAGCCAGACCCGAAACCTGAAACAAAACCAGAGGAAAAGCCAGAAGTGAAGCCAGACCCGAAACCTGAAACAAAACCAGAAGAAAAACCAGAAGTGAAGCCAGATCCAAAACCTGAAACGAAACCAGAAGAAAAACCAGAAGTGAAGCCAGACCCGAAACCTGAAACAAAACCAGAAGAAAAACCAGAAGTGAAGCCAGATCCAAAACCTGAAACGAAACCAGAAGAAAA
>NZ_JBIYCW010000028.1:0-32245 GCF_044908115.1 Bacillus sp. RC51
ATCCAGCTCCAGCGGCAAGAATGTTCGGTGGCTTCGCGCCTTCCTGCGAGGCAGAACCCGCCTCTACGTCAGGAGCTCCATCCCCCTCACATTCTGAACGAGCCGCTTCCGCCTTTTATGAAATCCAGCTCCAGCGGCAAGCTCTTCGTGTCTAAGAACCTTCCACATAAGAAGGCAAAAAGCGCCTTTTATGCGAAAGAACCTTAGCCAGTCAGAGCTGAACGAGCCGCTTCCGCTTTATATATTACCTACGCTTTCTACTTAATCCCATTGCGTTTTCTACTTTGCGTAGTTGTTTGAATGCAACGCGGTTCGCTTTTTCGGCACCTTTGTCTAGAATTTCGTCTAGTTCTGGGGAGTTGATTAGTTCGTTATATTTGTCTTGGATTGGACGAATTGCTTCTACGACTACTTGTGCTAGGTCGCCTTTGAAGTCTCCGTATCCTTTTCCTTCGTACATTGCTTCTATTTCTTCAACTGTTTTTCCAGAGAATGAAGAGTAGATTGTTAATAAGTTAGAGATTCCAGGTTTGTTTTCTTTATCAAATTT
Organism: Bacillus sp. RC51; assembly: GCF_044908115.1. NCBI lineage: Bacteria > Bacillati > Bacillota > Bacilli > Caryophanales > Bacillaceae > Bacillus > Bacillus sp. RC51. The sequence goes on from NZ_JBIYCW010000028.1 coordinate 551, forward strand.
CACGATACCTTCAGAATCAGTTACAGCACTTTTAATTTTCTTTTCAATTGTTTTTGGTTCATCAAGCATACTGATCATTGCTTTTGGATTCGGATCAGATTTACTCATTTTTTTCGTAGGTTCTGTTAATGACATAACGCGAGCTCCTACTTTTGGAATACGAATTTCAGGAACAGTGAACACTTCACGGAAGCGTTTGTTGAAACGCTCTGCTAGGTCGCGTGTTAATTCCATATGTTGTTTTTGATCATCACCAACAGGTACGATTTCAGTGTTGTAAAGTAAAATATCAGCAGCCATTAATGGTGGATACGTTAGTAATCCAGCTGGAACTGAATCTCTACCAGAAGATTTATCTTTATATTGCGTCATACGCTCTAATTCTCCAACGTAAGCAACTGATTGCATAATCCATCCTAGTTGAGCGTGTGCTGGTACTTCTGATTGTACAAATAAAGTAGCTTTTTCAGGATCGATGCCGCATGCTACATAAAGTGCAGCAAGACTGCGAATGTTTTTACGAAGTTGTACGGGATCTTGAGGTACTGTAATCGCATGTTGGTTTACAATACAGAAATAACAGTCGTGTTCATTTTGAAGCTCTGTAAATTGCTTCATAGCTCCTAAATAGTTTCCAAGTGTAATCGTTCCACTCGGCTGAATACCAGAAAAGATAACTGACATAAGTAATTCCTCCTAAATTTGAATGCGTGATGGGGAAGAGAAGGCATACAAAAAAGCCCATTCATCCCAAATTACATAGGGACGAATGGACCGCGGTACCACCCTAATTATTTCACAGCTGTGAAATCTCTCAAGATCCATAATAACGTTTGGATATAACGCCAAAGCCTACTACTTTCGGTTCGGTTTGGTGCTCAAAAGCCCATTCCATACTGCGCAATTACTTGTTCACACCAGCCACAAGCTCTCTGAAATTGCCTCAATATGTACTCTTCTTTATCATCGCATACATATAAATTTATTTATTGTTACCTAAGCTCTTTTAATATGAAAGAACTAAAGTTTTATAACAAAATGTTTTGCTGATTATTATATCATATGGAATAGTGTTTGCAAACTACATCAAAATAGTAAAGCTAATGAGGATCGAGAACAACCCAAGTACGATACCGGTAATACAAATCGGATACGTCCATTTGAATGAATATGTTTTATAAATACGTTCTTTCTTATCGATAGGTTCCTCTGCTTCTTCAATTAAAGAGTCAATTTTTTTATTCGTACCAAATACTCTTTGGAATGCGTAAATTGTTACGTTAAAAAATCCGTTTTGAAATATGAATAAAAAACCACCTATAAGAATAAAAAACAATGCAATATAGAATGAGATGTTGACAAAATTCAACAAAAAATGAGATGAAACGAGGAATGCGCCCACACTAGAAGCGATTATCGCAACCAAAAATAGTATACAAGTATGAAAAAAAACTTTATTCAAAATATTCCCCTCCGTCAAAATATTACTAGAATTATTATACTATAAAAGTTATAATAAGTAATATAAATAATTTTTTGAAAATTATACGCAATTGAGGTTCTAATTTCAAGATGATGGTAGCAATGTTAACGTATCCCTTTACAAAAAATTAAAAATATAAACATTTTATTAAAAATTTTAACAAAAAAACAAAAAACTATATTCACAATCGTCATATTATATGTATAATGAAAATTGTAGAAACTTGGAGATTATTCTTTCAATTCTGCTTTTCTACAAGTGAGGGTACAGTAAGTGCAATTAGGGGAGGTAACACAACATGAAGAAAAAGATACCGTTATTAATTGCATCAACGTTGACAGTGAGTATGTTAGGAGCTTGTAGTTATCAAAAAGAAGATAACAAAGCAGGCGCAAAGGAAAAAGCCTCAAATAAACAAGTGTTAAACCTAACTGAAACAGCTGAGATTCCAACAATGGATACGACGTTATCAACAGATGCAGCATCTTCTAACATCATGAATAATACAATGGAAGGATTATATCGTCTGGGGAAAGATGATAAACTCGTTCCAGGTGTCGCTAAATCCTATGAGAAATCAGAGGATGGTAAAAAGTACGTATTTAAATTACGTGAAGATGCGAAATGGTCTAACGGTGATCCTGTAACAGCTAAAGACTTCGTTTATTCTTGGAGAAGAGCTGTAGATTCAAATACGGGTGCCAAGTTTGCTTACATACTATTTGATGTTAAAAATGCGGAGAAAGTTAACAAAAAAGAGTTACCAGTTGAAGAACTTGGTGTAAAGGCCGTTGATGATCACACACTTGAAGTGGAATTAGACAACCCTGTTCCTTATTTTGTAAGTTTAACAGTCTATCCAACATTTTATCCTTTGAATGAGAAGTTTGTAAAAGAACAAGGAGATAAATTCGGATTAGAATCCAATACGACACTTTATAATGGCCCATTCGTTTTAAATGAATGGAAGCATGAACAAAGTTTCAAATTGACGAAGAACCCGACGTATTGGGAAAATAAAGTAGTAAAACTTGAGGAAGTAAACTTCAATATTGTTAAGGATCGTTCAACGGCTATAAATTTATATGAAACAAAAGCAATTGATCGTGTAGTATTAACATCAGAGTTTGTAGATAAATACAAATCAGATGCTGATTTTAAAACAATTAAGAGACCATCTACACAATTCATTCGCTTAAATGAAAAAAATAAGTTTTTAGCAAATAAAAATATCCGAAAAGCAATTGCGATGTCCTTTGAACGTGAAAATATCGGGAAAGTTATCTTAAACGATGGTTCAGAAGGAATGTATGGTTTTGTTCCGAAGGGTTTGGCAAAAGGACCTAACGGAAAAGACTTCCGTGAAGAGAACGGAAAGCTTATAAAAGAGGATGTTAAAGAAGCTCAAAAATATTGGGAAGCTGGTAAAAAAGAACTTGGTGTAGACAAAGTAGAGTTAGAGTTATTAAACTTTGATACTGATGATGCCAAAAAAATCGGAGAGTATTTAAAAGGACAATTCGAAAAGAACTTACCAGGTTTAACAGTTTCAACAAAAATGCAGCCATTTGCACAAAAATTAAAACTTGAAGCAAGTGGAGATTATGCGATGTCATATGCGGGATGGAGTCCAGATTATATGGATCCAATGTCATTCCTTGAAATGTATACAACAGGTAATTCACAAAATAAAGTGAATTACGCAAATCCAGCTTATGATGAACTAATTAAGAAAGCCAAAACAGAAGTAGATGTACAAGCTCGTTGGGATGCTCTATTAAAAGCAGAACAACAACTGCTTGAAGATGCAGCGATTGCTCCAGTATATCAACCTGGAAAGGCATATTTACAACGTAGTTCAATTACAGGCCTATTAGAACATAAATATGGCGGAGAATTTAGCTATAAGTGGGTTGAACTCAAAAACTAAAAATGGTTTCCATCATGAATAAGGGTATATGCCTATGATGGGCATATGCTCTTATTTTAAAAAAATAAAAGTAAGAATATTTTAAACTATCTTATTGCTTTTGAGAAAAACGGGGAGGTGCTTGACTATGGGACGTTATGTATTAAAACGTTTCGTGTACATGGCTTTGACATTATTTTTAATTACTACACTGACTTTCTTCTTGATGAAATTACTTCCGGGTTCTCCGCTGAAAAACCAGGAGAAGTTATCACCGGCACAAAAAGAAATCATTCTTGAAAAATATGGTTTAAATGATCCGGTACCAGTTCAATATGCACGTTACTTAGGTAACTTAGCAAAAGGTGATTTAGGGGTATCATTCCAATATGATAACCGTCCGGTAACAGATATGATTGTGGATCGTATTGGACCATCAGCACAACTTGGTTTACAAGCGATTATATTAGGAACATTTATCGGTTTAATTTTAGGAATCATTGCGGCACTTCGTAACAATACGTGGGTCGATTATGGGGCGACAATTATTTCCGTACTCGGGATGTCGGTACCATCATTCGTATTCGCCGCATTACTACAATATTTCGTAGGGGTAAAACTTGGTTGGTTCCCAGTAGCATTCTGGAAAGGACCGGAGTTTACTGTAATGCCTACAATTGCACTATCGATGGGAGTTATCGCAACAATCGCACGTTTCTCTCGTGCAGAATTAATTGAAGTTATGCAAGCTGACTACATTTTAACAGCGAAAGCAAAAGGGATTAGTCAAGGCGTTATCATTGTAAAACACGCACTTCGTAACGCGTTAATTCCAGTTGTAACAATTTTAGGGCCAATGGTTGCTGCATTAATTACAGGGACACTTGTTATTGAGCAAATTTATGCTGTACCAGGACTTGGGGAACAATTCGTTAAATCTATTACAGTAAATGACTATACAATTATTATGGGAACTACGATTTTCTATAGTGCAATCTTCATTTTAGTTATTTTCATTGTCGATATTTTATACGGAATTATTGATCCTCGTATTCGTTTAGCGGGAGGGAAAAAATGATGAAAGATGTACAAAAATTATCTCCAGATTTATTTCAACAAGCCAATCAAAATAATGTTGATAATGAAGTCATTGCCCGTCCAAGCTTAACGTTTTGGCAAGATGTAAGAAGACGATTGTTCCAACATAAAGGAGCAATGTTTGGTTTCATTTTATTAGCGCTTATTATATTACTAGCAATTTTTGGACCGATGATAAGTAAACACTCGTATAAAGAGCAAGACTTAGGTCGTGCGAAAATGCCACCGAAAATTCCAGTGATTGAAAATGTTCATTGGTTACCATTTGACGGTACAGATCAATATGGTGTTGACCAATATGAAAAACGTGATATTAAAGAGTACTTCTGGTTTGGTACAGATGATCTTGGCCGTGATTTATGGACAAGAACTTGGGAAGGTACGCGTGTATCATTATATATCGCTCTTTTAGCAGCAGCAATTGACTTAGTAATTGGGGTTGCATACGGAGGTATTTCAGCGTTCTACGGCGGCAGAGTAGATAATATTATGCAACGGATTATGGAGATTATTAACGGTATTCCATACTTAATCATCGTTATTTTAATGGTAATCATTATGGGGTCAGGTATTTGGTCGATCACACTCGCGATGGCGATTACAGGTTGGATAGGGATGTCGCGGATTGTTCGTGGACAAATCTTAAAGTTAAAAAACCAAGAGTATGTATTAGCGTCTCGTACATTAGGTGCAACAAATACACAATTAATTGTGAAACACTTAATTCCAAACGTTATGGGACCAATTATCGTAATGACAATGTTTACAATTCCATCAGCGGTGTTTGGTGAGGCATTCTTAAGCTTCATCGGTTTAGGCATTCAGCCACCATTCGCATCACTTGGTTCTCTTGTAAATGATGGATATAAATCAATTCAAACGTATCCACACATGATGTTCATCCCTGCGGTTGTCATCAGTATGTTAATTCTAGCATTCAACTTAATGGCAGATGGATTACGCGATGCGTTAGATCCAAAAATGCGTAAGTAAACGAGGAGGGAGAAGTAAAAATGAAAACATTGTTAGAGGTAAAAGATTTACAAGTCTCCTTTGATACACATGCAGGTGAAGTACAAGCAGTGCGCGGAGTTACTTTTGATTTGAAAAAAGGGGAAACATTAGCGATTGTAGGAGAGTCTGGTTCTGGGAAATCAGTTACTTCTAAAGCGCTAATGGGATTAATCCCGAATCCTCCAGGCCGTATTAAAAATGGAGAGATTGTATTTGACGGTCGTGATTTAACGAAACTAACAGAAAAAGAAATGCAGCAAGTACGCGGTAAAGACATTGCGATGATTTTCCAAGATCCAATGACATCATTAAACCCAACGATGACAATTGGTAATCAGATTATGGAAGGTCTTATTAAACACCAAGGGATGAGTAGAGCAGATGCACGTAAAGTTGCTTTAGAATTAATCGACCTTGTAGGTATTCCAAATCCAGAAGCGCGCTTAAAACAATATCCTCACCAATTCTCAGGTGGTATGAGACAACGTGTAGTTATTGCGATGGCGTTAGCTTGTAATCCGAAATTATTAATTGCCGATGAGCCGACAACAGCGCTAGACGTTACAATTCAAGCGCAAATTTTAGAACTTATGAAGGACATTCAGCAAAAAACAGAAGCAGCAATCATTTTCATTACGCATGACTTAGGTGTAGTGGCAAACGTTGCAGACCGAGTTGCGGTTATGTACGCTGGTAAAGTTGTTGAAATTGGAACGGTTGATGAAATTTTCTACAATCCAAAACATCCATACACATGGGGCTTAATCGCATCTATGCCAAGCTTAGATGGTTCAGAGGACGAGCTATATGCGATTCCAGGAACGCCTCCAGACTTATTAAAACCGCCAAAGGGTGATGCTTTTGCACCACGTAACCCGCAGGCGCTGAAAATTGATTTTGAAATGGAACCACCTTTATTTAAAGTAAGTGATACACATTATGCGGCAACTTGGTTACTTCATGAGCAAGCGCCAGAAGTAAAACCACCAGCAGTTGTTGAAAAACGTATTCTTCAAATGAAAGCAGGTGAACAACATGACTAAACAACGTGAGAAATTAATTGAAGTGAAAAATGTGAAACAACACTTTGATGTGAGTGGTGGTGTTGTTAAAGCAGTTAATGATATTTCATTTGATATTTACCGCGGTGAAACATTTGGACTTGTAGGAGAATCTGGTTGTGGTAAGTCAACAACTGGAAGAACGATCATTCGTTTATACGATGCAACTGCCGGTGAAGTGTTGTTCGATGGTGAAAATGTACATGGGAAAAAATCACGCGCAGAACTTAAGAAGTTCAACCGTAAAATGCAAATGATTTTCCAAGATCCATATGCATCATTAAATCCTCGTATGACAGTAGGGGATATTATCGCAGAAGGTATTGATATTCACGGACTAGCAAAAGGCAAAAAAGAGCGTATGGACCGTGTTCACGAGCTGTTAAATACAGTTGGTTTAAATAAAGAGCACGCGAACCGTTTCCCGCATGAATTCTCAGGCGGACAACGTCAACGTATCGGTATCGCTCGTGCGCTAGCTGTAGAACCTGAATTTATCATTGCTGATGAACCAATCTCAGCACTTGACGTATCGATTCAGGCGCAAGTTGTAAACTTACTGAAACAGTTACAAAGAGAAAAAGGTTTAACATACTTATTCATCGCCCATGATTTATCAATGGTAAAATACATTAGTGATCGCATTGGTGTAATGTACCGTGGTCAAATCGTTGAGTTGACAACAAGTGAAGAGTTATATGCGAATCCAATGCATCCATATACAAAATCACTACTATCTGCAATTCCGCTTCCAGATCCAGATTATGAGCGCAATCGTAAACGTATCGTATACGATCCAACTCAGCATGATTATGGTAGCGAAGTACCAACAATGCGTGAAATTCGCCCAGGACATTTCGTATTATGTTCTGAAGCGGAGTATAAGAAATATAAAGAGATTTATCAATAAAAAAGTAGAGCCATTCTTCTATTACAGAAGGATGGCTCTACTTTTTTATACTAGTTAAACTTAAGTTAGTATAAAGAGATTTTATCCAAGTTCTTTTTCTGTTTAAAGACAGCGAAGTAAGAGTTTCCGAGAATGAAGAAAAAGGCGACTGAAATCAGCCGCCTTTTTTTCATTTAGAAACACTTTTATTTTATTGCGCTTGAACAGAAGCACTATCTTCTTGTTCATCAGGTTTAACAAGTGCATAATTTTCCCACGATCTACTTCTCCATCGGAAGAACATAATAATCGCCCGCGTCCATTCATCAATAGCAATCGCTAGCCAAATACCAACGAGCCCCATGTCTAAATGGAAGGCGAAAAAGTAACCGAGTGGTAAGCTCATTAACACCATGGAGAATGCGCCGATTAAAACAGGATATTTTGCATCGCCAGCTGCACGAAGTGAATTAATGATGACGATGTTCATCGTCCGTCCTGTTTCAAGTAGTACACTTAGTAAAAGAACGCTTGCCCCTAGAGCGATAATATGAGGATTATCCGTAAATAGTCCCATTAATTGTGTGCGGAATGTAACAACGAGCATGACCATAAATAAAGTTACACCAATCGCCCATTGTACACTTTTCCATACGCGTGTGTAAGCTTCATCCTTTTCATTTCCGCCAACTAGGCGTCCAACGATAATAGCTGTTCCCATACCGATAGCAATGGCGAATAAATAAGTGAACATGGAAATGTTAGTAGCGTATTGTCTTGCAGCTAACGATTCCGTACCTAAGTATGTTGCGTAATATAAGAAGACAATTTGACAAGCTTGATACATGACTTGTTCGAATGCAGATGGAATGCCAATCTTCAAAATTTTGCCAACATATTCTTTTGATAAAGTGAAGTAATATTGTAATTTCACACGGTATTCCATAACGCGGTATAGTAACCAGAAGAAAATGATAAGTGCGATTAACCGGCTGACAGCGGAAGAAATCGCGGCCCCTTGCACACCAAGTTCAGGGAAACCGAATTTCCCGAAAATAAGTACGTAGTTTCCGGCGATATGAATAATATTCATTCCAAGCGAAACAAACATCGCTTGCTTTGTAAAGCCGTGAACGCGGATAATTGCGGCTAATGAGTTAATAATAGCTTGAAGGAAAATAGCTCCTCCGACGATGGATAGATAGCTTTGTGCATACGTTAGTACATCGCCTTGTAAATTCATTGCCGTCATCATATGTTTTGAAAATAAAAGAAAACCAGCGCTTATAATGAGTCCGACCACTAAATTTAATGTGACGGCTAATGCTGATATTTTTGATGCTTCCATAAAGCGTTTAGAACCGAGGTATTGGGATACAACGATAGCTGCACCATTCCCGATGACTTCTAGTACTAAAATCGCGATATGAAGGTATTGATTCGCTGCACCAACCCCAGATACAGCATCGTCTGATAATGCACTTAACATGAAAGTATCAGCGATCCCCATCAGCATAAAAAGAAAAACTTCTAGAAAAATAGGCCATGTTAATAAGAATAAACTTAATTTCTCTGTTGGCCCGTTTTTTGAGCGAATTGCTGTCATGTCCGTCCCCTCTTTACCGATATCTATTTTTAGCAAAGTGTATCGTAACACACTTTCATATCCTTTGCACTTATTTTAGCCTACATATTTTCAATATGAATAAACCTTCATTTTATGACAAAAAAGGAGGAATAATTATGCGTAAGATATTATAGAATATAAAATTTATTTTTCTCTGATAATTTAGAAAAGTATAAAAATCGTCATTTTCAACACTTTAATTCAATAAAAACGCAGTATGAAACGTTTACAAATACACAAAGTGTTAACAGAAAATTTTAATAAAATAGAAATATAAATATACAAAGAATATATTTGTGTGTATAATATGAATTATTAGAACATATATATATTTCTTTCTGTTTGAAAATGAAAGGGCTAACATTTTTTTGGAGGGTGGAAGTATGAAAAAAAAGATACCAGTTTTTGTAGCATCAACAGTAGCAATGAGCATGATTTTAGGGGCATGTGGCTACCAAAAAGATGAACCGCAAGCGAACGCAAAAGGGGATAGCGGGAAAAGCGGTGCGAAGCAAGTTATAAACTTAATTGAAACGCAAGAAATTCCAACGATGGACCCTGCGTTATCAGCTGATGCAGTTTCTTCAAAAGTAATGAACAATACGATGGAAGGTCTATACCGCCTTGGGAAAGACGATAAATTAGTTCCAGGTGTAGCGAAAGAATTCCAAAAGTCAGAAGACGGTAAAAAGTATACATTTAAATTACGTGAAGATGCAAAATGGTCAAATGGTGAACCTGTAACGGCGAAAGATTTCGTGTATGCATGGCAAAGAGCAATTAATCCAGATACAGCTGCGAAATCGGCGTACATTATGTACGATATAAAAAATGCTGAGAAAATTAATAAAAAAGAGATGAGTCCAGACCAATTAGGCGTGAAAGCGATTGATGATCATACATTAGAAGTAGAATTAGATAATTCTATCCCATATCTTATTGATTTAATGGTCTATCCGATCTTCTATCCTGTTAATGAAAAGTATGTGAAAGAGCAAGGGACGAAGTTTGGTTTAGAAGCAAATACAACACTTTACAACGGTCCATTTACATTAAGTGATTGGCAACATGAACGTAGTTTCAAAATGACAAAGAGCCCATCGTATTGGGACAATAAAGAAGTGAAACTTGAGGAAGTAAACTTTAATATTGTAAAAGATACGTCTACGCCAATTAATTTATATGAAACAAACGCAGTCGATCGAGCGACGTTATTAGCAGAGTTCATCGATAAATATAAAGGAAAACCAGATTTCAAAACAGTAGAAGAGACATCTGTATTCTTCCTTCGTTTAAATCAAAAAGACCCATCTTTAGCAAATAAAAATATTCGTAAAGCAATTTCACTTGGCTTTGATCGTAAACCATTCGTTGATACATTATTAAATAACGGTTCTAGGCCAGCGACAGGATTAATTCCTGATAATTTCATTAAAGGTCCGGATAAAAAAGATTTCCGTGCTGAAAATGGAGATATTATAAAACCAAATGTAAAAGAAGCGAAAAAGTATTGGGAAGCTGGTAAAAAAGAGCTTGGTAAAAATGAAATTGAATTAGAGATGTTAAATGAAGACGTTGAATTATCGAAGAAAACTGGTGAATATTTAAAAGGTGAGTTAGAAAAGAATTTACCAGGCTTAACAGTGAAAATTAAACAACAACCATTCGCACAAAAACTAAAATTAGAAGATGCAGGCGATTATGTAATGTCATTCTCTGGATGGGGGGCAGACTTCCCAGATCCAGTTACATATCTTGATATGTTTGTAACTGACGGAGCCCAAAACAAAATGAAGTATTCTAATCCGAAGTACGATGAGATTATTATGAAAGCGAAGAAAGATGGAAGCGATGTAAATGCTCGCTGGAAAAACTTACTTGAAGCAGAAAAAATGCTACTTGATGACGCTGCGATTGTTCCGGTATATCAACGTGGTAGAGCATATTTACAAAGAGAAACAATTAAAGATATGTACAACCATAAATATGGCCCCGATGTAAGCTTTAAATGGGCATCAGTAGGAAAATAAGAAAAAAGCAGGTGATGACCTGCTTTTTTTTAATACGTACGTTTTTTATAAATGCCTTTCCCGCCAACTTGGTTCCAGCCAGATTGTACATCTAAACTTTTGTTAACAAACTTCATTTTTTCTTTCCCACCAAAGAGTTTTTCACCGATGCTATTTGTAATGACACCAATCAATGCTGTTATTCCGATGATGAGGGTAGCAACAATGATAAAATCAGTAAAAAAAGCGATCATATGCAAATTCCCCCTTTGTCTGTCTGTATTTTTATTGTATGAGATAAATGGTAAAAAAGAAAGAAATGTCAGAAAAATATTCGATTTACTTTAGAAAGCATATAGACATGAGCGGAGAGATTTGTTAAAATAAGAACAAATGTTCCTTTTATTTCTAACCTTTAGAGTCTTACATTTCTCAATTGTTTTGTCGGGAAAAGGTAAGAAAACGCTCTCTTTTTAACGAGGAAGATTATGAAACTGTAATTGTATATCAAGTGAAGATTATTGTAGAAAGTAAGTATCAAAAGGGTTGAAGACCGTTGTTAAAGGACAGTTTTACTCAGTATAATCATGTTGCATAGCAGTGGAGTACACGGAGAAATTTTCTCAACTAGCAGTAAATTCACTGTATATTTCTTGCAAAAACTATTGTATAATGATTATAGAAGTTACTTATTAAAAGTAATTATTGTTGCTTACATGAATTGCGATTTTTTACTTTGCTATAAGACAAGTTATCGCGAAAAATTGCGGAAGTTAGAAATTTAAACTGTAATTAGTACAGAATTTGTACTCTTTAAGGAGAGTGAGCTTTGTATGGTAACATTATATAGTTCTCCAAGCTGTACGTCTTGTAGAAAGGCGAAATTATGGCTAGAGGAAAATCATATTCCTTATACAGAACGTAATATTTTCTCAGATCCATTAACGATTGATGAGATTAAAGAGATTTTACGTATGACAGAAAGCGGAACGGATGAGATTATTTCTACTCGTTCAAAAGTTTTCCAAGAATTGAATGTGAACTTAGAGTCTTTACCACTTCAAGATTTATATAAGATGATTCGTGATTATCCAGGTATTTTACGTCGTCCAATTATGATTGACGAAAAACGCCTTCAAGTAGGTTACAACGAAGATGAAATCCGTCGTTTCTTACCACGTACAGTAAGAACGTTCCAATTACGTGAAGCACAGCGTCTTGTAAATTAATTATAATAATATGAAAACCTTCTACCTATTATAGAGTAGAAGGTTTTTTTTTACTGTTTAACATTACGTAATCGCACTTGTTGAACGATAAAGCCTATGCATAAAATGGTGAAAATGAACAAATAAGGGATACTTGTGGCAAAACTAGGATTATGATGAAAAAACGTTGCAAGTCTGTCTTCGTGTGTAATCATTTTTCCTGCTGTATAGGCGAGAACTGCTGCTCCGCAATAAATGAGAAATGGAAAGCGTTCCATGAGTATTAAAATAAGTTTGCTTCCCCAAATGATAATCGGGATAGAAATGAATAAACCGATAATTACGAGTGAAAGTCTTCCGTGAGCTGCTCCTGCAATGGCAATAACATTGTCAAACCCCATAACGAGATCCGCGAATACAATTGTACGCACAGCTTGGAATAAAGTCGTTTTTCCTTTGATAGAAGAAAGGTCGTTGTTATTATCAGTGAGTAAATTGACCGCAATTAATGTGAGTAAAATTCCGCCGGTGAGTTGTAAAAATGGGATATCAAGTAAATAGACAGCTAGTATCGTGAGGAGAATTCGTAGCACAATTGCTAACATAGTACCAATCAAAATGGCTTTATTTCGTTTTGCTTCAGGTAAATTTCGGCTAGCTAGTGCGATGACAATTGCGTTATCGCCACCTAGTACAACATCGATACCGACAATCATTAGTACAGATGTTAAAAACTCTAAGTCCATTCGTCTGCCTCCATTTATGATGTTTTAATAAGCGAAATATATGTATGTGGTGAAGAAAGTTTGTCTAGTTTTGATCCCGCGCGCCTGGGGAAAAAATAATCACCTCTAATAGAAGTTTCACTTTATTACAGTGTACGAGGGAATATGGGAATGTATGTCCAAATTTTTTGCGAGCAGTGAATTGGTATAATGGTATATTTATTCCGATTAGTGCGAGCTAATAATCAGTGGAGGATGAAAAAAATACTGATTATTGTTTCACTTTATGTAAAAAGTCGAATACAGATAGGTATATAACTATTTTTGTAAAATAAATCGATTTTATTTCCCTTCTGGAGAATCTTATCATAAAATGAGAGTACAAGAATCTATTGTTTTGTCATATGAGTGGGGAATCCCTTCATAACAATTCTAAGCAGGAAGGGAGCGTTGTATTTTGGATATTGAAAGAATTAATGACCATACGATGAAATTTTTTATTACGTACATTGATATAGAGGACAGAGGGTTTAATCGTGAAGAAATTTGGTATGATCGCGAACGAAGTGAAGAGCTCTTTTGGGAGATGATGGACGAAGCTCGTGATCATGATGATTTCTTTATCGATGGGCCGTTATGGATCCAAGTGCAAGCAGTCGATAAAGGGATTGAAGTACTTGTAACGAAAGCGGAGCTTTCAAAGGATGGACAAAAGCTGGAATTACCAATAGGTGTAGACAAAATTATAGACATTCCTCTAGATGAAGGCATCGAATCATTATTCCAGCAAGAATTAGTGGAAGAGGTAGAAGAACAAGTAGGAACAAACTTTAATGAAGATGGTACGTTTGGCTTTTTAATTAAGTTTAATGATTTTGAAGATGTTATTTCATTAAGTCATCGTCTTATCTTTGAAGATATAAAAGATGAATTACATTCATTTGAGGACCGCTATTATGTATATGTGGAATTCGATGAAGTGCTACATGATGAAGAAGAGATTGATCGTATTTTAAGTATTGTTTTAGAATATGGAGAAGAATCTACTTTAACGATTCACCGTGTAAGTGAGTATGGGAAACAGGTTGTGAAAGAGCGTGCGCTTGAGACAATTCGCAACAATTTCCCTCCTAAAACGTAGGCCGATTTCTATAGTATGAAATCGGCTTTTTTTATGAAGAATAGGAAGGCTTTCTTATTAGGGGGGAAGAGATGAAAAATACACTAAAACTACTTTTCTTTTTTCTACTACTGTTCGCATTATTTGTTTCATTACGCATGTTTATTGATGTAGCATTTTATTCGGATGTCATGGGGATAAAGGATGTTTCGATTTTAGGTATTATTAGTATTTTATTTACGGTTTCCGCATTTTTAATTGGATGTGTTATTTTCTTAGAAAATCGCCATCCGTCAAAAACACTTACGTGGTTAATCGTACTAGGTATTTTTCCAGTGTTCGGTTTCTTTGCTTATCTTTTATTTGGACAAAACTTTCGCAGAAAAAGAATGTTCCAAAAGAAGGCATTACTCGATGAACAGGCGTTTTTACAATATAAGGGACACGAAGATTACGAAGAACGGATTTTACGAAATCATAAGCATCAAGAATTGTTATTTCGTTTAGCAGATCGATTGGGTGCTTTAAATATTTCATTTCAAACTGAAACGAGGACATTAACAAATGGAGACGAAACGTTTCAGGCAATTTTAGATGGGTTAAATCGAGCGAAACACCACATTCATATGGAGTATTACATTGTACGTGATGACAAGCTCGGTACAGAAATTAAAGATATTTTAATAAAAAAATCAAAAGAAGGCGTTGTCGTTCGTTTTTTATACGACGCGGTTGGAAGCTTTAAATTATCAAATTCGTATATTGCAGAATTGAATGATGCAGGAGTAGAAATGATTCCATTTTTCCCTGTGCGCTTTCCAATTTTAAACGATAAAATTAATTATCGAAACCACCGAAAAATCGTTATTATAGATGGAAATGAGGGGTTTGTAGGTGGATTAAATATTGGTGATGAGTATTTAGGGAAGGATAAATATTTCGGTTTTTGGCGAGACACGCATTTATATTTACGCGGTGAAGCAGTTCAAAGTTTACAGCTAATTTTCCTTCAAGACTGGTTTTATATGACTGGTGAGGCGGTATTAGCACCTGAATATTTACAAGCGGAAGCAGTTGAGGGTGATCATTGGGGCGGAGTCCAACTTGTTGGAGGTGGACCGGATAATAAATGGGAAACAATTAAACATTTATATTTTGCAATGATTGCTTCAGCTAGGAAATCGATTTGGATTGCAACACCATACTTTATTCCAGATGATGATATTTTATCTGCATTAAAAGTAGCTGCACTTGCTGGTATCGATGTTCGTTTGTTAATGCCAAGTAAGCCAGATAAGCGGACTGTCTTTTATGCATCAAGATCGTACTTTCCGGAGTTATTAGATGCAGGAGTAAAAATATATGAATATGAAAAAGGGTTTCTTCATAGTAAAGTTGTCATCGTGGATTCTGATCTCGCATCAATTGGGACAGCTAATATGGATATGAGAAGTTTTCATTTAAACTTTGAAGTAAATGCCTTTTTATATGATACAGGTAGCATTAGAAAGCTCGTTCAAGATTTTAAAGACGATTTAGAAGAATCCAGTGAAATTCATGTTGACCGATTTCATAAGAGACGTCTTCATAGGCGGATTGTTGAATCGACGTACCGGTTATTATCACCTTTATTATAGAAAGAGATGTCCTAATTTAGGACATCTCTTTTTTTGAGAGGAATTTGTAGTAAATTGTAGAATACAAGAAGTTGAAAGGGTGTGATGGTGATGTTTATTGCAAGGAGAGAAAACGGAGAGAGAATTCATCTATTATATAACCGGGATGAAGAGCTTTTACGCGAAATGCGTAAACGAGAAAAATTATTTTGTACAGCTTGCGGAAAAGAAGTGCAAATGAAATTAGGAAAACAAAAGAGCTGGCATTTTGCTCATAAGAAAGTGGATTCATGTCTTACCTTTTATGAAGCAGAATCTATGTATCATATGCACGGTAAAGAATTGTTATATAGATGGTTGAAACGTCAAAATTTTCATGTGGATATAGAGCATTACCTTCCAAAAATCCAGCAAAGACCAGATGTTTTCGTAGAGAGAGCAGGTAGGGAAATTGCGATTGAATATCAATGCGCCAATCTCTCCATAGAACAGCTTTCTAAACGAACATACTCGTATTGGCAAGCTGGTATACAGGTCATCTGGATCATTGGTGGAAATCAATTAAAAAAGCAATCTGCATATTGGATGAAATTTTCCTCACTTCTGGCTTTCTCCTTACAATCTTATCCTCAGCCATTTCTTATTTTCTTCTGTCCGAAACAAAAATCATTTATGAAATGCGCCTTTATCACTCCGTTTTCTACAAACGTCTCTTTCTCACATACTATTTATTTACCAACTGATACGACTACTGTTGACATGCTCTTTTCCCCCGTTCCTTTCCAAAAAGAGGTATTAGGACAAGAATGGAAGAGAAAAAAGAACCATTTTCGGCAAAACGCTCTATCTATCTGGAATTATAATCATAAGTCACTACTCCGCCTCTTATATCAATATAAATGTACCCCAGCGAGTTTTCCTTCTGAAATCGGTGTTCCGCTCCCATCCGCGTTTGTTTTTCAAACAAATCCATTTATATGGCAAGCTTCTCTTTATATGAAGTGTATAGGTATGCTTAAGGTAGGGGAGTATATTTCTCTGCAATACGCATGTAACTATGTAGCAAAATATACGAAGAGGCGTCTACTTCCGTATTTTGCACAACATATATGGAAGGTAGCAGTTGCGGAGTATATGACATTTTTATGTTATGCAGGTGTATTAATAAAAATAGGTAGTAATAAGTATCGAAAAATAAGAGATGTTGTGTTGGTAAAAACAGAGGGAGAAATTATGAAATATGATGAAATTGGCTTAGCGCACGCACTATCTCTATTTGAGACAAAGTTCAACATGAGAGAAGAAAAAGGGGATATAATAAAGAATGAACGTGAAGGAATTACATAAGAAAAACAGAATTGTACTTAAGTAGAGATATTTAAAGGAGGGCTTACAGAATGTCTGAACAAAATAAAGCAAAAACATTACCAGATCGCAATGAGATTGAAGAAGCAAGCACATGGCGATTAGAAGATATTTTCCAAACAGATGCAGAATGGGAAAAAGAATTCCAAGCTATTAAAGAGCTATTGCCAAAGTTAACTGAATTTAAAGGGAAGCTTGGCGACTCTGCAGACAATTTGCTTGAGGCATTGCAATATGAAGATGAAATTTCAATGCGATTAGGTAAGCTATATACATATGCACATATGCGTTACGATCAAGATACAACAAACTCTGTGTATCAAGCACTGAATGATCGCGCAACAAATTTATACTCACAAGTATCTAGTAGCACAGCGTATATCGTACCTGAAATTTTATCTATTTCAGAAGATACATTGCAAACATTCTTACAAGAAAATCGAGAACTAAGTGTATATGAGCATGCATTAGAAGAAATTACACGTCAACGCCCGCACGTATTATCTGAGGCAGAGGAAGCGTTATTAGCAGAAGCATCTGAAGTGATGAGTGCATCAAGTAATACATTCGGTATGTTGAATAATGCGGATTTGAAATTCCCATCTATTAAAGGTGAGGATGGAGAAGAGGTAGAAATAACACATGGCCGTTACATTCAGTTTTTAGAAAGTGATGATCGTCGTGTTCGCGAAGATGCATTCAAAGCTGTATTTGAAACGTATGGGAAATTTAAGAACACATTTGCAAGTACGTTAAGCGGGGCAGTGAAACGTAATAATTTCAATGCACGTATTCGTAAATATGACTCTGCTCGCCAAGCAGCATTAAGTAATAATAATATTCCTGAAGCAGTATACGATCAACTCGTTGAAACGGTAAATGACAACTTACATTTATTACACCGTTACATTGATATTCGTAAGCGTGCACTAGGACTTGATGAGCTTCATATGTACGATTTATATACACCACTTGTACAAGAAGTGAAAATGAATGTGAAGTATGAAGAAGCGCAAGAAATGTTATTGAAGTCTTTAAATGTACTTGGTGATGAATATGTTGAAATTTTAAAAGAAGCATATGAAAATCGCTGGGTAGATGTGTACGAGAATAAAGGCAAACGAAGCGGAGCATATTCATCTGGTGCATACGGAACAAATCCGTATATTTTAATGAACTGGCATGATAATGTAAATAATTTATATACACTTGCTCATGAGTTTGGTCATTCGGTGCATAGTTATTACACAAGAAAGACACAGCCACACGTATACGGTGATTATTCAATCTTCGTTGCAGAGGTAGCATCAACTTGTAATGAAGCGCTTCTAAATGATTATTTATTAAAAACGACAGAAGATAAAAAAGAGCGTCTATATTTATTAAATCATTATTTAGAAGGATTCCGTGGTACTGTATTCCGTCAAACAATGTTTGCAGAGTTCGAGCATATCATTCATAAAAAAGTACAAGAAGGACATGCGGTTACGCCAGATATGTTAACGGAGATCTACTACGATTTAAATAAGAAATATTTCGGGGATGCTTTAGTAATCGATAAAGAAATCGGTTTAGAATGGTCTCGTATTCCGCACTTCTATTACAACTATTACGTATATCAATACGCAACAGGATTTAGTGCAGCGACAGCGTTATCTAAACAAATTTTAGAAGAAGGGCAACCAGCAGTAGAACGTTACATTAACGAATTCTTAAAAGCGGGAAGCTCCGATTATCCAATTGAAGTGTTGAAAAAAGCAGGAGTTGATATGGCATCTCCTGAACCAGTGAAAGAGGCACTTCAAGTATTTGAAGAGAAATTAAATGAATTAGAAGCGTTATTATTTGAAGAAAAGTAATGAGAAAAGACGAGGGGTTTTATCCTCGTCTTTTTTGTTTGAAACATTTTCTCAAAAGTACATAATGTCGATATTTGTCGAATTATTAAGGTGATTTTCTTTACTTTTTCTATATTAGAAGGAATTTTCATGACTTATTTTTGTAGTTAAAATCCTTTAAATCGTTTTCTATAGTTGAAATAAGAGACAGCGATGACGATAACTCCGAATAAAAGAGGGAAGGCAATAATTTTAGGAAAAGCTTGTAGTAGAGAAAGGATGTACAAGAAAAAAGAAACAATGAAAGCTAGAAAAATTAGAGCGATATGAGACTTTTTCATTAATAAAACCTCCTAAATGTTCTTTTTTATAGCTTATTCAAAAATGAAAACGTTTAGAATGTGACAAAAATGTGAAATTCGACAAAAGGGGTTGTCATCTGACGTCGAATCTTGTAATATAATAAGCGTGAACGAATTCACATACAAACATATACCCCTTTGTTTGAACGTGAAAATTTCTCCCATCCCCTTTAATATTTTTATAAGCCGTAAAGAAAAAGACCTGGTGTTTACACCGGGTCTTTTTCTTTTGCTATCCATTTCCAATAACGCTCGCACTTCACTTCAATCATTTGTACTTTTCGTTTTAGTTGTAATTTCTTTAGTTCACGCTCTATTTCTTGTTGAGGGCAGTCATATATAAATGAGATTTCCTTTGAAGAAATAAATTGTGTTGCTTCTAGTAATACTTCTAAAGGAGGTAATGGTTCTGGCTCAATCTCGCACTTTATAAGTTCTTTTAATAACTGTACGTATACATCATAGGAATAAATTCCCGCGATTTTAATACCTTCCTCATCTGAATTTGCATGAAAAAATAGGAGGGAAGGTATTTCTGTAATATGCATCTCATTTGTGAATTTTAGGTCGCATTGGAAAGCTTTTTTTGCGCTAACTGAGTGTAGGTCTTTTTTAAATTCCTCTACATCAATGCCACTATCTTTAGCGCATGTAAGCAATAATTCACAGTCAGGGTTTGATACATTTTCAAGAAGAATGTATTCTTGGAGTTTTCGCAAAAATTTCGAACCTGCTTTTCGGCCTTGCAATTCCGCCGCCTTAATTGCCATCGAAACTAAATATGGTGTTGACGATGCCTCTTGCATATGTACTTTTCCATCACATGAAAAACCTTGTAAACTTGTTGTTTTTTCCCACACAAATCGAATATTAGCAGGTTTATTCCATTTGTGTGAGGAAGCGTTTGCTCCGTCCACTTTTCCTGTTACGATATGACGAATAGAGAAGTATTTCCCATACTCAAGCCATAGTTTAATAATAAATGGCTCGATATCCCAGCAATCTTTACAAAGTGGATCAATAAATAAATATGCTTCTACAGATTTATGCTCGCATGTGGAAGGAGAAGGCATATTTATATGCTTTGCTTCCTGCTTATCCATTACACTTCACCTGTTTCATTTTGAGTATTGACCATATGTTGAGCAGTTAATGCTAAACGTTCAAAAACAAACTCTCTTATATGACCGTGCACTCCTGTATCATCCATTGCTTGCTCCATACATGACAGCCAAGCTTCTGCGCGTTTTGGAGTAATCTCAAACGGAAGATGGCGTGCTCTTAGCATAGGATGCCCATGTTCTTCAGTGTATAAATTAGGACCACCTAAATATTGTGTTAAAAATTGTTTCTGCTTCCTAGCAGTTTCTGTTAAATCATCCGGGAAGATCGGAGATAAGTCAGGGTGTTCACTGACATAGGAATAAAATGTATCCACTAATGTTGCAATGCATTGTTCACCGCCAATTGCTTCAAATGGTGTCATCGGTTGCTTGCTCATCCTTTATAAACTCCTTTTTCCATGAAATGTATATCTATTGTAGCAATGGAATGTTATGAAGAGCAACTAAACAGCCTTCATAACATTCTTTGCTTATTCTATATGTTGCTAATAAATCTTTTGCTTTTCAAAAAGGTGAAATGTAGCCGTAAGTACAGCTCTTCTTCACTGATGGAAATTTTACTTTAGCGCTCTTCGTTTTGTTTGGCAAGGAAAAAGCGTTTTACTTTGTTGTTTGTATGACGAACTGGTACGTTATGTTGCTTTAATAACCTTATAAATGCTGCTTTACCGGTCTTTTCATCTTGCACTTCGTATTCAATTTCATAATCATCGTGATTGTAATAGAAACTATGATCAAAGACAAGCGTTCCGCCTTCAAATAATATTTCAGCTCTTTCTGTTGTTAAACTACCCATATAAGTTAAAGAGGAAACGGGAATTTGTAATTTGTGTAGCTGATCCATTACAGTTCCTTGAATGATTGTGTTTGTTTCCATCATAAGTTGTGCTTCTTTTTCTGTTACAGACTGATGAGTTTCTAATAAACCAATTTCAGCAGGTTGTTTTAATGTTAATGTATAAGTTCCATCTTTATGACGAATACGAAGTGCAGAGCCCGTATCTTTTAAAGAGAAGTGAGGCGTTTCAAAGTAGTGATTTACTTGTTTTGTAAATGCTTCAATAGAAAAAGATTTGCATAATGTTTGGAATTCTTCCTCTGTAACCATATTTTTAAATTCAATTTCAATTTCTTGTGTCATTGTATGCGCTCCTTTTGAAAAATAATTCTTTCCACATTATCGCTTTTTCGCAAATTTGGTTCAATGTTTTATTTGTTTGCGTCCATGTTATGATACAATAATACTGTTAAGTAAGACAGGAAGTTGAGATGGAGGAGTTCGAGTATGCAAAATAAAATTCAAGTTAAGAGCGTAGAAATGAGAGAGAATGCGCTTATTTTTTGTGCGGAAAATACTGAAATAGAGGTAAAGGAGTTAAGTGCGCGTAATCACGTACTTGTAGACTCAGACAATTTATCATTTTTATATATCTTAGAAAATGAATCATCTTTCATTTATGTAAGTATTCCGCATACATGCTGGGAAGCAATGCATGAAGCGATGAATAAAGATACAGCGATGTTTATTCGCGTGAATGATGTTGAAATAGAATTAGAAGGATTAAAAGAAGAAGTAGAATATTTAGTTGAAAATATTGAAGGTAATGCAAATTACGGAGAAGAACTAGTAACTGCTGTAGAAAAAGTGTTTCTATAAGCAAATGGATTGATTTTGGTGGTGGTTGAAATGAATCGTAATTGGGAAGAATTTTTAGCACCGTATCACCAAGCGGTGGCGGAGCTGAAAGTGAAACTAAAAGGAATGCGTACTCAATTTGCAATGTTAACGGAGCATTCTCCAATTGAGTTTGTAACAGGAAGGGTAAAGTCGGTTGCAAGTATTATTGATAAAGCGGAGAAGAGAAATGTACCGCTAGACCGAATTAGAGAAGATATGCAGGACATCGCGGGCCTTCGAATGATGTGTCAATTCGTAGATGAGATTAAGCCTGTTGTAGAATATCTTCGAAAACGAAATGATTTTGACATTGTAGAAGAACGTGATTATGTAACGCAAAAGAAAGATAGCGGCTATCGCTCTTACCACGTTGTCATTAGTTATCCTGTTCAAACGATACAGGGGGAGAAAAAAGTGTTAGTTGAAATTCAAATTCGCACGTTAGCAATGAATTTTTGGGCAACGATTGAGCATTCTTTAAATTACAAATATAGTGGACGTTTTCCTGAAGATATTAAAATACGCTTACAACGTGCAGCGGAAGCGGCGTTTTTATTAGATGAAGAAATGTCTTCCATTCGTCTTGAAATTCAAGAAGCGCAAAAGGTCTTTTCACGAAAGCAGGAAACGAAAGATTCTGAATCATAAACTAAAGGGTGTTGGGCGATGAAATTTACAATTATGTCAAAGGGAGATCAATCATCAGATACACTAGCAAGTACGATGAAAGAATACTTGTTAGATTTTGGGTTTACAATGGATGAAAAGGAACCTGATATTGTAATTTCTGTTGGGGGAGATGGAACGCTTTTATATGCATTCCATCGTTACTATAATCGATTAGATGAAACCGCATTTGTTGGTGTACATACAGGGCATTTAGGTTTCTATGCAGATTGGTTACCCACGGAAGTAGAGAAGTTGGTGATTGCAATCGCTAAAACACCGTTCCAAGTGGTTGAATATCCACTTTTAGAAGTGATTATTCGCTATGTGAATGGTAGTAAAGAGTCGCAGTATTTGGCGATGAATGAAGCGACTGTAAAAAGTGCAGAAGGTACATTAGTAACAGAAGTGGAAATACGCGGAGAGTATTTCGAAACGTTTCGCGGAGATGGTCTTTGTATTTCTACTCCTTCAGGAAGTACCGCTTATAATAAGGCGCTTGGCGGAGCAATTATTCACCCTTCTATTGAAGCGATTCAAATTGCAGAAATGGCATCTATCAACAATCGTGTATTTCGTACGGTAGGTTCACCGCTCGTACTGCCGAAGCATCATACATGCGTTTTAAAGCCGGCTGCAGGAATGAACATGCAAATTACGGTGGATCATTTGACGATGGTTCATCAAGATGTGAAATCAATTCAGTATCGCGTTGCAAACGAGAAAGTACGATTTGTTCGTTTCCGTCCGTTCCCATTCTGGAAACGTGTTCGTGACTCGTTTGTTGCAGATAAATAGAGAGGGTTTATATATTTGAACAGATTTACATTGAAATGGGATATAGGGCTGGCTGAAGAGGGAACTTTAGTTAGAGAATTTTTGAAAACAAAAGGGATTTCGAAAGCTGCTTTAACGGATATAAAGTTCCGCGGGGGAGCAATTGAAGTAAACGGTCAACACACAAGTGTTCGTCACAAGTTACAAGCTGGTGAAGAGTTACAAATCTTTTTTCCAGTGGAGGAAAGAAGTGAAGGGATGGAAGTGGAAGAGATCCCTTTATGTATCGTATATGAAGATGATGCGGTTCTTGTTATAAATAAAGAAGCAAATATGTCGACGATTCCGTCTAGGGAGCACCCGTCAGGAAGTATTGCAAACGCTCTTTTATATCATTATGATAAACAAAATCTTGCAAGTACGGTGCACATTGTGACGAGGTTAGACCGTGATACTTCAGGGCTTATGTTAATTGCGAAAAATAGATTCGTTCACCACCTTTTATCGAAGCAGCATCAACAAAAAGGGGTGAAACGAACGTATGAGGCAATCGTTCATGGGACTATTTTAGAAGAAGCAGGAGCGATTGACGCGCCAATCGGACGAAAATCGGATAGTATTATCGAGCGAACTGTCTGTGAAGATGGTCAAAGAGCTGTTACTCATTTTAGAGTGATGGAGAGTTCTTCCGATAAGACGCATGTAGCGCTTGAGCTCGAGACGGGAAGAACGCATCAAATTCGTGTACATATGGCATATATAGGACATCCGCTACTTGGGGATGATTTATACGGTGGCCGAAGAGATGTGATAAAACGTCAAGCGCTGCATAGTACATCTTTGACGTTTTATCATCCTATTTTAGAAAAGGGAATGACTTTTACCGTAAGTATCCCAGAGGATATGCAATACGCTTTACATAACAATTAAAAGGGAACAAAATTCTTATCATAAAAAGAATTTTGTTCCCTTTTTTTAGCGAAATAATATTAAAATTTGATTTTCACCAGTACGTTTTATAACGAAAAAGCCACTTTCAGCTTTTGTGGCAATGCCGTCATCATTTGGACGACAATATCCGTGTGTTTCGCAAGTGCCGTCATCACGTACTAACATTTGTCCAATTAATCCGACAGGAAGCCACTCAGTACGGTCTCTTCTTGATATATACTTACAAGCTGGATCCCATTCTGTATTTAAAAGGGGTTGTATTTCTTGTTTGTTAGTACGTGTATATTGACGTTTTCCGAAGCTGTCTGTTTCATAGCGTTTTTGCCAACTTAAGGCACCGCTATTTCCTATGAGAGCAGGAGTAGCGCTGGATATGCCTAATATGAATGTATCATTTGAAGTAGCTTTTCGAATTTTTTCTTCGCTACTAAATGTAATGAAATAGCCGATATCAATAGGGCTATGATCTGCTGCCTCAAACATTTGTGCAAAATCAGTACCACCTGCATTGTAAGAAGCACCATCGATATACATTTCTCCGTTATGGGCAAGCCATTTGGCACCTATATTATAATCAGTGTCATTTGTCCCATTTGCGATAAACCAGGAATAAGCTTCTTCTGCTGTACCAAATTTCCCCATAATATGGCTGCCTGCAAAATTAGCTGTTGATGTATGATTTCCTTCCGCATGAGATGAGAATCCGTTAGCGATAGTTGCGGTTCCTTCTGCATGTGCTGCTTCTCCCAAAGCAATTGCATGTTTTCCTTCTGCATGAGAATAAGAGCCGCCTGCTGTCGTTTCACTTCCTTCGCTATGCGAACTATGTCCAGTTGCCTTTGTTTTTGTCCCTTCTGCATGAGAAAAGGGACCCGTTGCATGTGTAAGAAGCCCTTCTGCATGTGAAGCGATTCCATCAGCTTTAGAGTGAAGTCCTTCTTTATATGCGTGACGAGCTCCTTTGTTATTTTCTTTTTTTATAGGTGTAGGTACAGGAGCCTGAATAGGGGCGGATCCTTCTATTTGTACATCGTTGCCCGAGATTAATGCTTCTTTTATTTTTTTTACTTGATTTATAATAGTAGCTGGAATTTCTGGTTGTACTTTTTCCTTTATTGCTGCAGGAATGTTTTCTTCTATATTTTCTTGTATCTTTTCCGAATTAAGCACAGGTTCATCATTATTAGAAGCGAGCTTCTTTTTTTGTTTTGCTTTTATTTTCCTGCTATCTATAATTCGCCTCATAACAGCATTTTCTAAAGAGATATA
The DNA here is from genome assembly GCF_044908115.1 of Bacillus sp. RC51. Taxonomy (NCBI): domain Bacteria; kingdom Bacillati; phylum Bacillota; class Bacilli; order Caryophanales; family Bacillaceae; genus Bacillus; species Bacillus sp. RC51. The sequence continues at coordinate 26,340 of NZ_JBIYCW010000028.1, forward strand.
TTTTTCTCTCGGTTTGCTTTTTTTTGATGACTCTTGTTCTTCTATTTCTTCTATAGCTGCAGCTCGAATACTGCACCAGTTGTTAATTCCATACATGGGATGGTATAAAGGGTGGAATTTTCTTTTTTGTTTAGAAGATTTTTTCTTCATTCCGTCACCTCCTGCGACAGTATATGCCGTGCAATTAAAAAAAGATGCACTTTATTGCATCTTTTTTTAATTGCTTTATCTAGTTTTAGTGTGGAATATGTCTAGAAAACACCATGATCCTCTGCAAATCGTGAATTGTATTAAGTAGAGGTATTTATCCCGATTGGTGCGGGCTCATAATCAGTGGGGGATGAACAAAACCCCCACTGATTAAAGTTTCACTTTATGAAATTGGGCGGAACTTTTCAGGGACAAAAGGTAGGGAAGAAGGGACAGAAACGGTCTCCAACTCAGGGTAACGTAGTCCAGTTAGTTTACCACCAAATACAGCACCAGTATCAATATTGACTGTATGATTCACAAAGCGAGGTTCATTGACAGGTGTATGTCCATAAACAATCCATGTTTCACCCTTATACTCTTTCGCCCAATCTCGGCGGACAGGTGAGCCGTCAGGGTGTTTTTCGCCTGTAATATCACCATATAGTACAAAGGTTTGTACTTTTTTATCTTGTCTTCCTATGTAATCTTGCCGAATACCAGCGTGACAGACGGTTAATTTTTTTTCATCCAGTATGTGATATAGCGGTGATTGTTCGTAAAGAGTAATGAATTTTTCTTTTATTATTTGTTGCTTATTAGAAGACAATGCTTCATATTCTGCAACAGTTGTTTCGAGCCCATGAGCGATTGTAACATTACGTCCAAGGAAGAAACGATACAGTTTATTACAGTGATTCCCTGGAGCATAGTAAGCATCTTTTCTATTTATTACGAGCTCCCATACAATTTCAATCATCCGTAATGAATGAGGACCTCGGTCTGTAATATCACCAACGAATGCAAGCCTTCGTTTTGCGTTATGAATTGGGATACCACTATCCCAGCTATACCCTAGTTTCGTTGTTAAATCTTGAAACTCTTGGAAGCATCCGTGAATATCACCTATAATGTCATATTTCATATTTAAACCTCCAGCTCATTTTTTCATTAGTATATCTAAAATGGACATAGAAAAAAACCATACCGTTTTTCGATATGGTTCATTTAAACATAAAGATTTTAGTTCTTGAGCGTACGTTTAAAATAAATCCAATAGCAACCATATATGTGAGCAGTGAACTCCCGCCGTAGCTCATAAGCGGTAACGTTATTCCTGTAATAGGGAGTAAACCAATTGTCATCCCAATATTTTGGAATACTTGGAACGTAAACATTCCAATTGTGCCAGCGCAAATATAACTACCGAAAGGTTCATTGCTTTCTAAAGCAATATGGATCATTCGGTAAATAAGTAAGAAAAAAAATGAAATAATAACACTTGCTCCTAGAAAACCGAATTGTTCAGCGATATTTGTAAAAATAAAATCTGTATGTGGCTCTGGAAAATATACTTGTCTATTTTCCCATCCTTTTCCTTGCATCTCTCCTGATCCGGTAGCTAAAAATGCTTGTCTTAATTGGTATCCTTGTGCGTCATATTCATAAGGTGCAAGCCAACCATAGAAGCGATTTAATTGATATTCTTTTAGAATGTGCTCTTTAAAGAACTCTGTATGCGTGAAATAAATATATGTTAAGGTAGAGCCTATGGCGAAAATACCGGAGGTTAATCCGAGGATAAAGCGCCAACGTATACCAGAAACTAAAACCATTGTTGCAAGCATCGCTGAAATGACCATTGTGTTTCCTAAATCAGGTTCTTTTGCGATTAGAAGTAGTGGAGGTAAACTAGCTGCAAATATTTTTAAAAGTAAAATGAAATCTTCACGAGTTGTCCGAAAAAGGTATTTTTCATTATGATTCGCTATAATTCGTCCAACGACGATAATCAAAAATAATTTCATAATTTCAGAAGGCTGAAAGTTTCCGATGCCTGGAAGTCTGTACCACGCGGTAGCCCCTTTAATTGTAACGGCGCCAGGAACTTGAAGTTCTAGGCCAATTAGAAGTATGAGTGCAAAGCTATATAAATACCAAGCAATTTGTTTATAGCGATCGAAATCAATAACCATAATAACACCAATGGCGATAAATCCAATGGCATACCATTGGATTTGTTTTAATACAAAATTTACGTTTTGTAAAAATGGTGGTAAAGAAGCTTGTGCACTTGCGATAGCAAAGCAGCTAACAATCCCAATGGCAAATAAAATGAATATTAATATGTAGTCTATTTGATATTGAGTGTTTGGATCTTTCACTGTATGAATTCCTTTCTACTGCTCTCTATATTAGTGGGTTTTAGTTGGTGCATCACATAGTTTAAAAAGAATGTATGAACTATACGCATTATTCACGTAAAGCTCACACATTTTATTTTCGCAGAATAGACTAATGATGTAGCTCTTTTATAATTATGTCCAAACAATGGGAAAGACGTACATGTGCATCTGGAATGAGGTTTGGTAGCTGGCTATAATATTCTAAGGAATTTTTACACCATTTATAAGCGCTAATTAGACCTAGTCTATAATCTGTATTATCTTGTAAAAATCCGTATTCTTTTGAAGTTATAACGAGGTGCGTAAAATCCTCAGATCCTTCAAGGAGCTTGCTGTGTATTTGTTGCCCAGTATGGTAGCGAAATTGGCTTAAAGGTTCGGATATGTATACTGCGTCTCCTTTAGAAAGTAAGGAAATCCATGATGCCATATCGACACTACAAGAATAGTGCCTTCCTTTTAGCGTGCCGAAAGGTTCAGTGAGTAACTGTTTTCTAAACAGAATAGTTGTAGGCTCACCGATAATGTTATGTCCACCTTTTAACATCCGGTCGCCTAAAAATATTCCGTTTAATTGAATGTCTTCGCTATATAATCTTTGTGTTGGATGAGCATCTCCAATTAAATTCCCGTGATCATCAATACGTACTCGATAAGAAGTTATAAGAGCGAGATTTTTATTTGTGTCTTGCTCAAAATAAGCCATCATTTTTTGTGTTTTATGATTATAAAGCACATCATCGTCCATTAAAAAATTTATATACTCCCCATTAGATTTCTCTAAGAGCATAAGATCGTTATGAAATTGTCCTAAAGTAGTGGTATTTCGAATGTATGTTATGTTTTTATAATTAGGTAAATACTGTTCATTTATTAAGATTTCTGTTTCATCATTTGTACTATCGTCTCCTATAATAATTTCAATATTTGGATAAGTTTGTGCTAATGCACTTTCTAGAGCGATTTTGAAATAATGTGGTCGATTATAAGTGGGAATAAGGATGGAAACGAGAGGTGGCTTTTTTTCATTATTCATACGAAACTACCTTTCAGAAGCTTTTTTTGTAAGAACGATATCTTGATAACTTGTATACTCATTTCTGCCGCACCATAAACCATAATGCGGTTTATTAATTACCTCTAAGCCATATTTATTTAATAAGATGCGGATATCTTCTTCAGGATAGGCAACTGCAAAATTAGGAATATCTTTATTCACAACATAACAATTTTCAATTTGATGATAAAAACCTAATGTACTTAGCCCTGAATTTAAGTAATAGGATGATTCAGGGTTAATGAGAAAGAAGGTAATAAAACATCTCCCATCTTTTTTTAGAACACGTACAATCTCAGATACGTAATGTTCTAATTCTTTCGGAAGGAGATGGGTAAATACAGAAGTTAAAAAAACAAAATCGAATGAATCGTCTTCATATGGAAATTTGTATTGAGAAGCATCTTCTTTTCCTTCTGGGTTGTAGAATTGATTATATATATCAATGTGTTCAAAATGAAAATTGCTACGGGCAGCTGAAATATTATTTTTGCACCATGTAATGCCATCTTTAAATAAATCAAATCCATAATAAGCTCCATCATCACCTAAGTAATTCATTAATGGAACCGCCATTCGACCGACACCACAACCTACATCTAACACTGTTTCATTGGATTTTAAACTACCAATTTGAATAAAATGCTTTATGAATTCTTTTCCAACCTTTTGAAAGTCGCCACCTACATATTGGACGAGTTCGGGAGGTGGGATTAATGCGATTTTTTTTTCAAGCTCGCTCATAATTTCACTCCTTCCTTGTAGTAAATAGGGAACCAACATTTTTAATATGCAGCTAACATTTTATAGTGGGAGGGGAAACGATATTAGAACTGTTGTGATATGTAAAAAGCTCCCTAGAACAACTGGAAATAGTAATGGGAGCTTTTGTTTTTATTTATCATGCTATTGGCGAAGGCTAATAATTAGTGTGAGATGGAGAAACCCTAACTGAATAAAGTTTCGCCCTATTCTTTTCGCCAATAAACCCCGAATACATCAATTTTAGTAATAGGAGCTTTTAAGTTTCTTTGATTTCTAAAGTCTGTCACAGCCTCAGCACATGGTGGTAGCCCATAGTCATCGATAATTATATAGCCGCCCTTAGAAACTTTATCGTATAAGTTTACGAGACCATCCATCGTTGATTCATACATATCACCGTCAAGGCGAGCAATCGCAATTTTTTCTATCGGTGCTGACGGTAAAGTATCTTTAAACCAACCTTTTAAAAACTTTACCTGGTCATTTAATAAATCGTATTTTCTAAAGTTTTCTTGTACTTGTTCTAAAGAAACACGTAAATAATCAAAGCTGTGTAAGTAATCGCCGAAATCTCTCGGGTATTGTTCTATATTTGGTGTTGGGAGGCCCTCAAATGAATCGGCAACCCATACATTGCGATCAGTAATGTTGTTTGCTTGTAAAAAACCATTCATAAAAATGCACGATCCCCCGCGCCACACACCTGTTTCAATAAAATCACCTTCTATATTTTCACGGACAACTGTTTCTAATGCTTCATGTAATTGATTCATGCGTTCCCGGCCGATCATACTGTGTGCTGCTCTTGGCCAATCCATTCCGTCTTGACGTTCGCTTTTTAAAACATTAGGTTTAATAATTTTTAAATTATGATTTTCTGCATATTGTTTAATAAATAAAGGGAGTGGAACTGTAACGGGTTCGTATGGAAGTTCCTTAGATATATGTAACGAAGCAGGTAAATATGGCTCATACTCTAGCCATATTTCAAACAGAATTGTTTTCTTTAACAACTCGAGATAAAGCCGGACAGCAGATTTATTTTCCATATAGATGCCTCCTGCGAAATGTCATACAACAATATAATTATGTAGGTAGTGAAGGTTTCATGATTGAATTCATAATTGAAAAAGCAGTAAAACTGATATCAGTTTTACTGCTAAGTAAAAAAATTAAGCGATTTTTTCAATAATAATGGATGCACTTGTACCAAGAGCTAGAGATAATCCAAGTCCTGTAACAACAGCTTCAACCATTGATGGCGTTATTGTAATTTGTGTAATTGCCTGGATAACGAGAGGCGCTCCAAGTGAGATTAAACTTGTTCCAGCGCCAGGTATATTAACGCCGTTCACTTGAATTGCAAGGCTACCTAATACACTTACTAATGCAGTATATGCGATAACAGTAATTTTGTAGAATCCAGTTTCACTTATGATGAAAGTATCGGCATCTAATTGAGAAATTGCTGTACCAAACTGAGATCCAACAGTATTAAATGGTACTGGCTCATTAACTCCAAGAGCTACGCTAATTGTAGCAGAGTTAAATGCATACAATCCTGCTGGAAGTCCTAATCCAGATGGCCCAGTCGGCCCAGTAGGTCCAGTGGCACCAGTTGGCCCAGTAGGTCCAGTTGCGCCAGTGTCTCCAGTTGGCCCAGTAGGTCCAGTTGCGCCAGTGTCTCCAGTTGGCCCAGTAGGTCCAGT
>NZ_JBIYCW010000029.1:0-15627 GCF_044908115.1 Bacillus sp. RC51
TAAAAATAAAAATTGACGTTCACGTTGTTTGTTTCGTTCAGTTTTCAAAGAACTACTTAGTCGCTCATTTGCGACTTCCTTATGTTAACATCTTCGTTAGTTAATGTCAACTAAGTTTTTCATTTTGTTTGCCGCGTTCTGCGTTATTGCATCGGCGACTTGTTTTATATTACACCTCTAAACTCTAATCGTCAATATGTTTTTCTAAAAAAATATAAAAAGGCTTATTCCTTTTAAAATAAGCCTTTTTATCCTATAACATTCTATTCATTTATTATTTTTCTATAATTGGTAATGAAACGATGAACTGAACGATCCCGTCCTCATACTCAGCTCGAATACTACCACCTTGCAACTCAACAATACTTTTCGCAATAGCTAATCCGAGCCCCGAACCTTCTGTTACTCTACTTCTAGATTGATCTTTCTTATAAAACCGTTCAAACAAGTTCCCTAACTCTTCTCTCGTAAACTCTTCACTATGATTCGCAATAACAATTTGTATATTCCTGCGCTGCCTTTGAAGAGAAACTTTTATCTCTCCGTCATCTTTACTATACTTAATTGCATTCATTAGTAAGTTGTCGAATACACGGACCATCTTTTCCGAATCAATCATCGCATATGCACGTTCCTCAGGAAACTTCTTAACAAACATAAGGCCATGCTCTTCCGCTTGTGGTACTAACTCTTCTATTAATTGATCAAGTAACTCATTTACACACACTTCCTGTTTTTCTAATACAACTTGTTCATTCGTTAACTTCGTATACTCAAATAAATCTTCTATTAAATTCTTTAACTGCTCCGACTTTGCAAAAGCAATTCTAGTATATTCATCATATTGCTCTTTATTTTCATATTTAGAGTCTCTGAGTAATCGTAAGTATCCCATAATAGAAGTAAGTGGTGTCCGTAAATCATGAGATACATTTGTAATAAGCTCGTTTTTCTGTTTTTCTAATGTACGCTCTTTTTCTATATTGTTCATAAGTTCTTCCGCCATATTATTAATATTCTCAGTTAAAGACGCAATCTCATCTTCACCTTTCTTCTCAATACGGTACGCTAAGTTTCCTTTTTCTATTTCCTTTACACCTTGTGCCATCGCTTCAATTTGCTTCATCTTTCTCTTTGTTATATAGAAGAAAGAGAAAATAAATACAAGTACACCTATGAAAAACGGAAACGGTCCTTCTTGCGTATCATATATTACTTCACCTTCTGGAATCCCACTAACAAACATGTATAAATTCTTATCTTCTATTGTAATAGGTGCAAAAGCTATAAATTCTTTTCTCGTACTTTCAAATTCTTTTCTACCATTCATATAATTAATCGCAAACGATGATGCATTACGAATTGTATTATGCAAATCAATTTGCTCTTCTTGCGCCTGCTTCGTTTTATATAAAACTTTACCGCTCTCGTCAGTGACCAGCACTTTTAAAGCTCTAGAGTTTTGTTCTAAATTTTGATTCTCTATTTCAATCATAGTTGATATAGCTTCTAATTTATTTTCATGAACTGAACTATTTGCCACGCTTTGAGCTTGTTGATTAATTTGTTCCATACCAACCCGATAATCGATCGTCGCCTCTCGATTCGCATTCTCAAAAAACGGTGCTGCTGCCTTCGCTGACAAAATCCCTAACAACGCACAAGCAGTAAACGCAGTAATAAGTTGAATTCGTATACTCCGTTTCACACTCTTCACTATCTTTCCAATTAATTCTCGAATTTTCCTAACATAAGTAAATGGATTAAATATCTTTTTCAATCTTATACCCCACTCCCCATACTGTTTTTATATATATTGGCTTCCTTGGATTCTCCTCAATCTTTTCACGCACTTTTCGAATATGAACCATTACCGTGTTATCCGACTGGAAAGATTTTTCGTTCCAAACCTTTTCATAAATTTGTTCCGCACTAAAGACCATCCCCGGATTACGGACTAGTAATTCTAAAATTGAAAATTCCCTCGGGGTCAGTTTCACTTCTTCTCCATCCACAATGACTGTATGAGTGGAGATGTTTATTTTCATCTCTCCAATTTCTAACTCGTCCTCATTTTGAATAGCAAAGCCATTCATTTTCATATAACGACGTAGCTGCGATTTAATTCTTGCGATTAACTCTAACGGATTAAACGGTTTTGCTACATAATCATCTGCACCTGTTGTTAATCCTAAAATTTTATCCATATCTTGCGTTTTTGCCGAAAGCATAATAATCGGCATTTCCTTCGCTTCCCTTACTTTCATACACATATGAATACCATCTACTTTCGGCATCATAATATCTAATACGACTAAGTGCACTTCATTTTCTTCTAATATACGTAACCCTTCTTCTCCGTCCCCTGCTTGCAGTACTTTATATCCTTCGTTCTTTAAATAAATTGTAATAAGGTTCCTAATTTCTTTTTCATCATCTACGACAAGTATCGTTTCCCCGGCCATAATATCTCTCCCATCAGTTTTTTAATCCCTAACTTCTATTATAAGAAAACTTCTGAAGAAAAACGCTCGGAAATCCTTAAGATTTTCTGAAGACGCAAAAAAGGTCTAGACTCCCCTCAAGTCTAGACCTTTCAAAAAACCCCTTTTATTTACGAACGTAGATGAAATATAGTACGAATAAAACTCCCATAACATACATAATTGGATGAATCTCTTTACGACGACCACTCACAACCATTGTAATTGGATAGAAGATAAACCCGATTGCAATTCCTGTTGCGATACTATACGTAAGTGGCATTGAAATGATAGTAAAGAACGCTGGTACTGCAATCTCGAATTTCTTCCAATCAATTTCTCCTAAAGATGAAACCATCAAGATTCCTACAATAATTAATGCTGGCGCTGTTACAGCTGGTGTCACAACACTTAATAGTGGTGAGAAGAATAGTGCCAGTAAGAAGAATCCTGCTGTTACAACTGCTGTAAATCCAGAACGTCCTCCTGCCGCTACCCCCGCAGACGATTCAATGTAAGACGTCGTAGTAGATGTACCTAGAATTGCACCAATTACAGTTGCAATCGCATCTGCAAATAACGCTTTACCTGCACGTGGTAATTTATTGTTCTTCATTAATCCCGCTTGATTCGCAACCGCTACAAGCGTACCTGCTGTATCAAAGAAATCAATAAAGAAGAACGTTATAATAACAATCGCCATTTCAACAGTGAAAATGTCTCCAAAGTGAGTTAATGCTACCCCGAACGTTGGTTCTAGACTCGGTATTGCTCCCACTACAGCTTTTGGTGTATCAATTAATCCAGTCGCTACTCCTAAGATCGCCGTAAGGATCATACCGTAGAAAACTGCACCATTTATTTTTTTAATCATGAAAATGATTGTAGTAACAACTCCGAAGATTGCTAGTAACGTTGTGCCCTTTGTTAAGTCCCCCAACCCAACAAGAACAGCATCATTCTTTACGATAATTCCAGCGTTTTGGAATCCAAGGAAGGCAATGAATAATCCAATACCCGCCGCTACTGCAAACTTTAACTCTACTGGAATTGCATTAATGATTTTTTCACGAATACCTGAAGCAGTAAGAATAATAAAGATAATACCTGACATTAATGTTCCAGCAATTGCCGTTTGCCACGGAATTCCCATCGTTAACACCGCTGTATAAGCAAAGAACGCGTTTATTCCCATACCTGGCGCTAAAGCAATCGGATACTTCGCAAATATCCCCATAATTAACGAACCAATCGCCGCTGCTAATGCTGTAGCAACGAATACTGCACCTGGATCCATTCCTGTACCCGCCGGTAATCCTTTAACATTTCCAAGCGACAGCGTAGCAGGATTGACAAATAGTACGTAAGCCATAGATAGAAATGTCGTTAAACCTGCTATGAACTCTGTTTTATAATTTGTGCCGAGTTCATCAAACTGAAAATAGCGTTTCATCTTACGTTTCCCCCGTTATATGATTACTCGCCGTATTTCACCCTAGCCCTCTTTTATCTATAAAAATAAAAAAGGCTTCCATTGCATATACATGGAAGCGTTCTATGAATAAAGACAAGTTTCCCCTCATCTTTATAGAAACGCCTCGTAGTCAAGCCATTTACGGTAGCTAGGTAGAAACTTTCGGGCCATATCCCCGATATTATACGACGGCATAATATTCACTTTTCATTTGAATTACATACTCATATTAACTCGAGGAGGTGGTTTTGTCAATTTAAAAACGAACATTTTTATAAATTTTTATATTTTCGTTCGTATTAAGGGTAAAAACAAAAAGATCCATCTATACATGAACGATAGATGGATCTTTTTTATTACAATACTATTCCCACTCAATAGTTGCTGGTGGCTTACTCGTTATATCATACACGATACGGTTAACGTGTTTTACTTCGTTTACGATACGTACAGAGATTTTCTCTAATACGTCCCAAGGGATACGTGCCCAATCAGCTGTCATACCGTCGATAGATGTTACTGCACGGATACCTACTGTGTAATCGTAAGTACGCTCGTCACCCATAACACCTACACTACGCATACCAGGAAGCGCAGTGAAGTATTGCCAAACTTCGCGGTCTAATCCTGCTTTTATAATTTCTTCACGTAAAATTGCATCAGATTCACGAACGATTTCTAATTTCTCTTCTGTAATTTCACCTAATACACGAATACCAAGTCCTGGACCTGGGAACGGTTGACGCCATACGATTTCATCAGGAATTCCTAGTTCTGATCCTAATACACGTACTTCGTCTTTAAATAAAGTGTTTAAAGGCTCAATTAATTTGAACTGCATGTCTTCTGGAAGTCCACCAACGTTATGGTGAGATTTAATTGTTTGTGCAGTTGCTGTACCACTTTCAACGATGTCTGTATAAAGTGTACCTTGCGCTAGGAAGTCCATTCCTTGTAATTTAGAAGCTTCATCATCAAATACGTAAATGAATTCATTACCGATGATTTTACGTTTTTGCTCTGGATCTTCTACACCTTTTAACTTGTTCATGAAGCGCTCTTGTGCATCCACTTTAATAACGTTCATATGGAAGCCTTCGCTAAATGTTTTCATAACACCTTCTGCTTCATCTTTACGAAGTAAACCGTGGTCCACGAAAATACATGTTAATTGGTCACCAATTGCCTTATGAATTAATACTGCTACAACAGAAGAGTCTACACCGCCACTAAGTGCGCATAATACTTTTTTGTCTCCAACAGTTTCACGGATCTTCTCTAATTCTACTTCGATAAAGTTCTCCATGTTCCATCCTTCAGAACAACCACATACGCCGAATACGAAGTTTTTAATTAAATCGTTACCGTGCTCAGAGTGACGTACTTCTGGGTGGAATTGTACACCGTATAAGTTTTCCGCTTCATTGCTCATACCAGCAATTGGACAAGACTCACTTGTTGCATCTACTACGAATCCTTCAGGTAAACCAGTTACTAAGTCACCATGGCTCATCCATACAACTTGCTCTTCTGGAAGGTTCGCATATAATTTTGATTCGTTCTCTACTTTAAGAACAGCTTTTCCATACTCACGGTGGTTTGCACGTTCTACTTTACCACCGAAGTGTTGTGTCATAAGCTGCATACCGTAACAAATACCGAAGATCGGTAATCCTAGTTCAAAGATTTTTTCATCACAATGTAATGCGCCTTCACCGTATACACTATTCGGTCCACCAGAGAAGATAATCCCTTTTGGATTCATTGCTTTAATTTCTTCTGCAGTAATTGTATGTGGATGAAGTTCACTGTATACACCGAACTCACGAATTCGACGTGCTATTAACTGATTGTACTGACTCCCAAAATCTAAAACGATAATTGTATCATGCTGCTTCTTCAAAATAATCACCCCAACGTTAGTTCTCGTATATAAATATTTTCACCAATTTGGCGAAAAGCATTACTAATATAATAAAAAAAGCCAGTCCTCCGCCTCTAGTCTCATGACAAAGAAAAGGCAGGGGTCTGGCTTTATAAAGAAAGATAGTCTTCCGCTCTTTATAAATATAAGACGCACTGCCTTCATAGTCAGGTTGTTTACGGTAACCCGGTAGAGACTCTCAAACCATATCATCGAGGATATATGAAGGATTGTTTTATATTATCTTCCTAGATTCTAACAATGAAGTATCGATATGGTCAAGAGAGAAAGCGACAAAATTCTACAGAAATTATTTTCCTGCGCTCAAAAACATAAAAAAACATCCACTTCTATATAGAAGTGGATGTTTTTCGGGAGAACGGAATTACATCATTCCGCCCATACCACCCATGCCCATGCCGCCCATGTCAGGCATTGCTGGTGCATTTGGTTCTGGCTTGTCAGCAACTACAGCTTCAGTTGTTAAGAACATAGCTGCAACAGATGCTGCGTTTTGAAGTGCAGAACGAGTTACTTTAGCTGGATCTACGATACCAGACTCAAGCATGTTAACCCATTCGCCAGTAGCTGCGTTGAAACCAACGCCTACTTTTTCGCCTTTTAGACGCTCTACAACTACAGATCCTTCTAGACCAGCGTTGATTGCGATTTGACGAACTGGCTCTTCTAGTGCACGAAGTACGATGTTGATACCTGTTGCTTCGTCGCCTTCAGCTACGATAGAAGCTACTTTTGTGTATACGTTCATAAGTGAAGTACCACCACCTGCAACGATACCTTCTTCTACTGCTGCACGAGTTGAGTTAAGTGCATCTTCAATGCGAAGTTTGCGCTCTTTTAACTCAGTTTCAGTTGCTGCACCTACTTTAATTACTGCTACACCGCCCGCAAGTTTAGCAAGACGCTCTTGTAATTTTTCACGATCGAATTCAGAAGTAGTTTCTTCTAATTGCGCGCGGATTTGACCGATGCGAGCTTCGATTTGTTGTGAATTTCCAATACCTTCAACTACAGTTGTGTTTTCTTTCGTTACAACAATTTTACCAGCACGTCCTAAAGATTCAACTGTAGCAGATTTTAAGTCACGTCCTAATTCTTCAGTGATTACTTCGCCACCAGTTAAGATTGCGATATCTTCTAGCATTGCTTTACGACGGTCACCAAATCCAGGAGCTTTAACAGCAACTACATTGAATGTACCACGAAGTTTGTTCACTACTAATGTAGCTAACGCTTCGCCTTCTACATCTTCAGCAATGATAAGAAGTGGTTTACCTTGTTGTACCACTTGCTCTAATACTGGTAAGATTTCTTGAATGTTAGAAATCTTCTTGTCAGTAATTAAAATGTATGGGTTATCAAGAACTGCTTCCATTTTGTCAGAATCAGTAATCATGTAAGGAGATGCATATCCACGATCAAATTGCATACCTTCTACTACGTCTAATTCTGTTGTGAATCCTTTAGATTCTTCTAAAGTAATAACGCCGTCATTACCAACGCGCTCCATTGCTTCAGCGATTAATTGACCTACTTCTTCGTCAGCCGAAGAAATAGCAGCTACTTGTGCGATAGAAGATTTACCTTCGATTGGTTTAGAAATCGCTTTTAATTCTTCAATTGCAGCAGTAACAGCTTTTTCGATACCTTTACGAAGACCCATTGGGTTTGCACCAGCTGTTACGTTTTTAAGACCTTCACGAATCATAGCTTGCGCTAATACAGTTGCAGTTGTCGTTCCGTCACCAGCTACATCGTTTGTTTTGCTAGCAACTTCTGCTACTAATTTCGCACCCATGTTTTCGAATGCATCTTCTAATTCGATTTCTTTTGCGATTGTTACACCGTCATTTGTAATAAGTGGTGAACCGAATTTTTTCTCAAGTACAACGTTACGACCTTTTGGTCCAAGCGTTACTTTTACTGCGTTTGCAAGAGTGTCGACACCGCGAAGCATCGAACGACGTGCTTCTTCACTAAATTTAATATCTTTTGCCATAATAATTGACCCCCTTGGATTTTTAAAATGTATATAATTAACCGATAATTGCTAAAATGTCACTTTCACGTAAAATCAAGTAGTCTGTACCTTCGTATTTCACTTCAGTACCTGCATATTTTGAGAAGATGATAAGATCACCTGCTGCTACCTCTAAAGCAACACGATCACCATTTTCAAGCACTCGGCCTGTACCTACTGCAATAACTTTACCCTCTTGTGGTTTTTCTTTTGCAGTTTCTGGTAATACAATACCACTTGCTGTTTTTTCTTCTGCTTGAACAAGTTCAATTACAACGCGATCACCTAATGGCTTTAGCATGAACAACAACCTCCTCATTTTGTTATGTAAATTTTATTTATTAGCACTCAAGTCACACGAGTGCTAACACACTTCTAATAATAAATAATCTCAATTTCTTTTGCAAGTAAAAAAATCATAATTTTTTCGCAAATTACTTTATGCACTTTCCTATATAGCATTACTTCTTCTACTGCCTTTACCATATGAATCGTTGTTCCCACTTCTTGTATGTTACAATATGAAAGACACCCTAAGTTGTTTTCGCTACACGTTCAACTTTTTCCTGTCTCCTATTTTATTTTCAAATACTTATTTACAAAAAAAATATAATTCAAATGAAAGTTTATATCGTAGGTAGCATATTTACATGTTATCCTACCTTATCTCATACACTAGAGTTAGAAAGGATGGTTAAACCATTTGAAGAAACAATATTGGTGGATTATCGTTACATACATTTTAATGCAGTTATCTGGAATTGTTGGCTTACCACTACTCCTAAAAACAGGACTCTATGATAATAGAGGATTTACCATGGAGGAAAAAGGTCAAATCATAACGGGACATTGGGCAATCATTAGCTTCTTTGTTGCATTATGCATCGTGCTTTGGTTACTTAGAATAGATATTCGTGACAGGCATTTAGATAAAATGCGTGTTACGATCCCAGCTACAGTTGGTTGGATTATAATCGGTATTCTCTTAGCTTTCTCTTCCCAAATAATTGCCGGTATGATCGAAATGCGTCTACTAGGAATTAAACAAGGTTCGGAAAATACAATGAAGCTGATGGAAATTGCAAGAACGACACCTTGGTTCCTCATTGTTGTATCTATAATCGGACCTATCTTAGAGGAAATCGTATTTAGAAAAATTTTATTTGGCACACTTTATAAGAGATTTAATTTCTTTGTTGCTGCTATCATTAGTTCACTAGTATTCGCGGCGATTCATTTTGATTTTACTCACTTATTGGTATACACTTCTATGGGGCTCGTATTCGCCTTTTTATACGTAAAAACGAAACGAATTATAGTTCCTATTGCAGCCCATGTGGCAATGAATACATTAGTCGCTATTGGACAAATTTTTATGAGTAATGAGCAAATTCAAGAAATGATTAAAGAAGCTGAAAAAATGCAAGGCTTTATCGGAGGATTTTTAGTATGAGAAACTCACCATTGTTCATGGCTGCATTGTACTTTCTTCTTGGATGTATCTTTACACGCTTCGCCATTACGAACGTAACAGATACAATCTGGAATATGTGGACAATACTATTTGCAGTTATGGCAACAATTGATTTTAATTTGGCACTTCGCCTTATCTTAGTTAAATTCACAAAGAAAAAACAATAATAAAACGCAGAGGTCATCTCCTCTGCGTTTTATTGTGGATAATTCTTCAAAAAGTAAACAAGCGTTTGTAACTCTACAGCTAAATCAATGTGATGAATTCTTATATTCTCTGACACATTTAAGCGTGCTGGTGTGAAATTTAAAATACCATGCACGTTCGTTTCTGCCAATCTATCTGCCACAGATTGCGCTACTGTAGCGGGTACTGTTAATATTGCCACTTGTATATCAGTTGATAAACGTTCTTCTAGTTCATCCAAATGATATACAGGAATGCCTCCGATTTCTGTTCCAACTTTCTCTTCACTAACATCAAACGCCATTTCAATTTTTGTATTATTGTTTTTCGTGAAATTATAATGTAAGAAAGCGGTCCCTAAATTACCTACTCCAATAAGTGCCACGCGTGTTATATCATCTTGGTCGAGTGTTTCACGGAAAAATGATAATAAATAATTTACGTTATATCCATATCCTTTTTTCCCTAACGCTCCAAAATATGAAAAATCTCTTCGAATAGTTGCGGAATCAACCTTTACCGCTTCACTCAATTCGGCTGATGAAACACGTTGCTTACCAGAAAGAGATAAGTTTTGGATAAATCGATAGTATAGAGGCAATCGTTTGGCAGTGGCCTGTGGAATTTTTTGCTGATCCATATAACCTCTCCTCTCTTCCTATCTTTATTCTTATACTCGAATCAAATACAGAAGTTTAGTACTCATGAATTTCCTTGTATAATAAAGAGAAGAAGTATTCTCTCTTTATTTTAAACTATACACTATTTTTAGTATGATTGAGAAATATAAACATGGCAAAGTTAAGAAATTATTTGAGGTGAAAACATTGATATTATTACAAGTGAATGGGCTTTCGAAATTATACGGTGCAGAAACGATTCTTGCAAACATAAAATTGGAAGTACAAACAAAAGATCGTATCGCATTAGTCGGACGAAATGGAGCCGGAAAATCTACATTATTAAAAATAATAGCTGGCGAGTTATCTCATGATGGTGGTGAAATTATAAAACCGAAAGATGTCTCAATGGGGTATTTAGCTCAAAATACCGGATTAGAAACGTCTTTAACAATTTGGGATGAAATGTTAACCGTCTTTACACACTTGCAGCAGATGGAGACAAAACTTCGAAGGCTAGAGCAAGAGATGGGAAAAGAAGAAAACTTTTCAAATGCGGCTATATATGAGAAATTATTAGCTGATTATGACCAATTACAATTAGATTATAAGGATCAAGGCGGCTATCAGTACGAAGCGGATATACGCTCAATTTTAAGCGGTCTTGGCTTCCCAGTTGAAACGCATCAGACGAAAATTTCCACATTAAGTGGTGGACAAAAGACTCGATTAGCTCTTGGGAAATTATTATTAACTAGACCGGACTTACTTATTTTAGACGAACCTACAAACCATTTGGACATTGAGACACTAACATGGCTTGAACAATATTTACAAGGCTATCCTGGCGCGATTTTAATCGTTTCCCATGACCGTTATTTCTTAGATAAACTCGTTACACAAGTATACGAAATTTCTAATAAGGAAAGCCGACGATTTGTTGGTAACTACAGTAAATATTTAGATTCAAAATCAGCTCTATACGAGCAAGAGATGAAGCGTTATGAAAAACAACAAGATGAAATTTCTAAACTGGAAGACTTTGTACAAAAAAATATAGCTCGTGCATCTACGACAAAACGCGCTCAAAGTCGCCGTAAACAATTAGACAGAATGGAAGTATTAACTAGACCATTAGGCGATTCTAAATCAGCTTCCTTCCACTTCGATATTGAAAAACAAAGTGGAAATGATGTTTTACAAGTGAAAGATGCAACTATTGGCTATTATCAGGAACCGATTATTGAACATGTAAATATGCGCTTAACTCGCGGTGACAGTGTTGCCTTAGTTGGGCCGAACGGAATTGGAAAATCTACATTATTAAAATCCATTGTGAATAAGTTACAGCTATTACATGGAAACGTTGCTTTCGGGTCAAATGTATCTGTTGGTTATTATGATCAAGAACAAGCCAACTTAACATCTTCGAAGCGAGTTTTAAATGAATTATGGGATGAATATCCATTGCAGCCCGAAAAAGAAATTCGCACTATACTAGGCAACTTTTTATTCACAGGGGATGATGTACTCAAACCAGTATCTTCTCTTAGTGGTGGACAAAAGGCTCGACTAGCTCTTGCAAAACTTATGATGCAAAAATCCAATTTATTAATTCTCGATGAGCCAACAAACCATCTTGATTTAAATAGTAAAGAGATTTTGGAGAATGCTTTAATTGATTACCCAGGTACTCTTCTATTCGTCTCTCATGACCGCTATTTTATTAATCGCGTAACGACAACCGTTGTTGAGTTATCAACAGAAGGTGCACAAGAATATTTAGGTGATTACGATTATTACGTTGAAAAGAAAAACGAAATGATTGAACGTGCGGAACTAGAGCAAGAAGATGAAGTACCTGTTCAAAAAGTGGTGGCACAAGAAAAATTAAATTATCTCGAAGAAAAAGAACGTAAACAGCTAGAGCGTCAACGTACTCGAAAGATTGAAGAACTGGAACAAAATATCGTAGGCTTAGAAGAAGAAATTGCTACGTTAGAAGATCAGCTTTGCTTACCAGAAATATATGCAGATTATGAAAAGGCTAGTGAAATTACAACTAAAAAGCAAACACTGCAAGAACAGCTTGAAGCTTGTATGGCAGAATGGGAAGAACTGCATATATAAGAGAATTTAAAAGAGGAGGATGTCTCATAAGTCGGGCTTTTTGACGAGATGACCTCCTTTTTATCTTCTTTTTTGGAATCAATACCATAGTAAATAAAATTATATAACCAATTCGACAAGGATTGACAATAGTAGCACCTTATATAATAAGTGGAGGATGTTTCAAATTTTTTTTGCCATCTCCTTGTTTTTTATTTCCCAAAAAAGAATTTATTCAAAGGTCAGACTTCCTCTATGTTATCCACAAGGTTATGCACATATCCACCTTTATAATATAAACTCCCAAATAACTTTTCCACATTATCCACAACTAAATAAAAAGTTATACACATTTTATACACACAAAAAAACCCATATTATCAACAGATAATATGGGTTTTATCCACAGGCTGTGGTTAATTTTGTGTATAACTATGCTTCAATATCTAATCCTGGATTTGCATTTAAAGCTAATGTAGCGCGTTTTCCTTGTTCGTATGCAATTGTACCTGCAGCCGCAATCATCGCTGCATTATCTGTGCATAAAGATAGAGGAGGAATAATTAGCTCTATATTTTCTTTTTGTGCAAATTCTGCTGCTAAACGTGCACGAAGCCCTTTATTAGCAGCTACTCCACCAGCAAGAAGCACTTGTTTTACATTATAAGCATCTGCTGCACGAGACGCTTTCGTTACAAGTACATCTATTACACTTTCTTGGAAACTTGCTGCTAAATCTTCTGGTGCAATTTCTATACCGCGCTGTTTTGCGTTATGCACAGTGTTGATAACTGCTGATTTCAATCCACTAAAGCTGAAATCATACGAATCAGGTTCTAGCCACGCACGAGGCAAATCAATTGTTGGTTTTCCTTCATGTGCAAGGCGATCAATATGAGGACCACCTGGATAAGGCATTGATAATGTACGAGCTACTTTATCGTAAGCTTCTCCTGCCGCATCATCTCGCGTTTCACCAATCACTTCAAATGAACCATGTTCTTTCATATAAACAAGCTCCGTATGTCCACCGGATACAACAAGCGATAGTAACGGGAATTGTACTTCTTTTACTAAACGATTCGCATAAATATGACCAGCAATATGCTGAACACCAACTAGAGGGATATCATGAGCAAAAGCCACAGCTTTCGCTGCATTTACACCTATTAAAAGTGCTCCGACTAAACCTGGGCCTTCTGTTACAGCAATTGCATCAATATCCTCAAAAGTGATATTCGCTTCTTTTAAAGCTTCTTCTAACACAACTGTGATTTCTTCTACATGATGACGGGATGCAATCTCTGGTACTACTCCGCCAAAACGCTTATGACTTTCAATTTGCGATGCAACGACATTCGCAATGATTTCCGTTCCATTTTTAACAACTGCTACAGCTGTTTCATCACAGCTTGTTTCAATACCAAGTATAATTATATTTTTTTCCATTATATATTCACCCACATTACAAGACCATCTTCCTGATTGTCTGCATAGTATCGTTTACGAATCCCACCATTTTGAAATCCGTATTTTCTGTATAACTGCTTTGCTACTTCATTTGACACGCGTACTTCAAGTGTCATTGTTTTTACTCCTAACCCTTTCGCTTCGGAAATGACTTCTTTTAATAAGGCATCCCCTAGCTTTTGACCTCTGTATTCCGGCAGGATAGCTATATTTGTTACATGTGATTCATCAATAATTATCCACAATCCACAATATCCAATTACGAGACCATCTTTTTCTAGCACGACATAATGTGCATGTTCATTCACCTCTAATTCACGGTGAAAGGCATCTGCAGTCCAAGGGGTTGAAAAAGATGCTTCTTCAATAGCTACAATTTGAACAATATCATCGAGTGCCATCTTTCTAAATATCATATCCATCTTCTGTAGGCCCCTATTGTTTTTGACTTTCTAACCATTTTGTTTCAGCTTCAGCTAAACGAAGATAGCTAGGAACAAACGTATGCACGTCTTGTTCTTCTTTTTGTAATCCTAAACATGCTAATTCACTTGGTCTTGGGTTATTCTTAGTGAACGGAGCAAATACAGCTTGATCACCTAAATATTCTACAATTGTTTCTTTATGCAATTTAACATCGTTACCAATAAATAAAACAGGCTGTTCTTTATCTTTTAACATTTGCAACCAGTCAACAATAAGAATAATTCGGTCTTCTTCTATTGAAGTTATACACTCTCCTTCATATGTATATAACCCCGTGTAAATTTGACCACGTCGGCCATCAAATAAAGGACAAATTAGTCCATTAAAATTAGTACCATTTGCAGCCACCACTTCCAAACTTGATACACCTACAATTGGTATTTGAAGTGACCAAGCTAATGTTTTTGCCGCTGTTACACCTATACGAACACCTGTATATGATCCCGGTCCAGCTGCTACAACAATTTTAGTCAATTCTTTCGGTTTTACACCGCATTCTTTTAACAGTTTCTCTACAGCTGGCATAAGACGTACAGAATGGTTTTTTGTTAAATTTGTAATGATTTCCCCAATCACGTTCCCTTCCTCAATAAGGGATACACCCATTACGTAATTTGAAGTATCAATTGCTAGTACTTTCATCTTGTAATAGCTCCTCACATAATCTAATATAGCGATCTCCAATTGGCTCGAGTACAATTTTTCTTGTATCATCTCCAGCATGGAATAAACTAATTTGCAACTTCTCATTCGGTAAATATGCTTCTATTAAATGAGCCCATTCTACTACTGTAATCCCTTCACCATAGAAATACTCATCAAATCCTAAATCTTCTTCACTTTCCGCTAACCGATACACATCCATATGATATAGCGGTAATCTTCCTTTATATTCTTTAATAATATTGAAGGTAGGACTATTTACGACTCTTTTCACTCCAAGACCTTTTGCTAGTCCTTTTGTAAAAGTCGTCTTGCCAGCTCCAAGATCACCTTCTAAAATAATTACATCTTTTTCCTTTACAAGTCTCCCTAATTTTTCTGATAATCGCTGGGTTTCTTCGGAAGATTTTGTTGTCATTTCATATTTACTCACAGACTTCACCTACTTTACTCACAATGTTCTCTGCTCTTTATTATACAGGTTTTAAATATATAAAAAAGTCCTTAGGAGTTTTCCTAAGGATAGTTTGACTGTCTTTATTAGTTTTTTGTTAAAACAAATAAAAAAATACGAAACAACTTGTTTCGTTCTTTTCTTTATATAAAATGGCGGTCCCGACCGGGGTCGAACCGGCGATCTCCTGCGTGACAGGCAGGCATGTTAACCACTACACCACGGGACCATTTGGTTGCGGGG
>NZ_JBIYCW010000030.1:0-14903 GCF_044908115.1 Bacillus sp. RC51
AGGATCAAACTCTCCAATAAAGTTAGTTTGTCTAGCATCTAAAAATAAAAATTGACGTTTCACGTTGTTTGTTTCGTTTAGTTTTCAAAGTTCAATGCCGCGTTTCAGCGACTTTTATAATTTAACATTTTGACTTGAATCTGTCAACAACTTTTTTCTTTCGTTCCTGACGACGCTTATTAATTTATCATATTACTAATCGGTAAGTCAACGCTTTTTTAAAAAATGCCAAAATAAATTTATCTTGGCATTATATATAGCTTAATAATCACTAATGCAGCAACACCTGGCACCCCTAATAAACTTGATACTGTAGCTGTGCCCATGTTAATTGGAATATGAAAATCGAAATATGTCCCTGCAACATTCACAATAAATAGTAACGCTATACCTAAAGTGACATGAAAGAGTGCTTTCCCTATAAAACGTATTGGTTTAGCAGAAACACCAAAAACAAGAAAAATAAAAACTAAAGCAAGAATGCCAACAATAATAATTGTAGAATTCATTTTTTCCTCCTTATGAATGACCTATACATATCCATTTGTATGGGACAAGACAAGAAAAAAGAACATCTATAACATAACTCCTACCACTTCGTCTTTATAACCTTTAATCAATAATATTTCTTCTAAGCACTAACAATTAGATACAACTAATTCCATTCCCACTTTTTCTTTCTCCTCTTTATATCCCAAAAATAAAGTAGCCCTGTTACTCACAAATAAATCTATAAAAAGCAAAAGGTCCCGCTTTAAAAAGCAGGACCTTTTACCATTGTTCCATTTTCACAGGACGACGTTTTGCTTCTTTTAACAAGAAAAAATATTTCGCCTCTGCTATTTTTAAAGAACAAAGTACATCTTGGGACGGCTCAACACTTTGTTCAACCAGTCTCTTCTGACGTAGCCATTCATTCTTTACCTTTTCTAATAATACAATTAACTTATCGTCATACTCTTTACGCAACTTACCCTTTTTTTGAAAGAACATTTTCCCTTCTCCTCTTATATCTCTCTACGGCCTTCTAAAGCTTTCGATAGTGTTACTTCATCTGCATATTCTAAATCTCCACCAACTGGCAGACCATGTGCAATACGAGTTACTTTAATTCCTGTTGGCTTTAAGAGGCGGGATATGTACATCGCTGTGGCTTCCCCTTCAATATTAGGGTTTGTTGCTAATATCACTTCTTGTACTGTTTCATCTTGCAGTCTCTTTAATAACTGCGGGATATTAATATCCTCTGGTCCAATTCCCTCCATTGGAGAAATGGCACCACGCAAAACATGATATACACCTTGGTATTCTTTCATTTTTTCCATCGCAATTACATCTTTCGGCTCTTGTACTACACAAACAACCGATTGATCCCTATGCGAATCGTCACAAATATAACAAGGATCGCGGTCAGTGATATGTCCGCACACAGAACAATACGCTAAATCTCGCTTTGCATTCACAAGTGCTTTCGCAAAACCTAGTACATCATCCTCTTTCATATCTAACACGAAGAATGCCAATCGAACCGCTGTTTTCGGTCCGATTCCTGGCAACTTCATAAAACTATCGATTAATTTTGATATCGGTTCTGGATAATGCATATATCAATATCCTCCTAGAACATTCCACCTGGTAAGTTCATGCCTTTTGTAAATTTGCCCATTGTAGAGTTTGAAAGTTCATCAACCTTTTTAAGTGCATCATTCGTTGCAGCTAATACTAAGTCTTGTAACATTTCGATATCTTCTGGATCTACAACTTCTTCTTTAATTTTCACTTCAAGAACTTGCTTATGACCATTTGCAATAACAGTAACCATTCCGCCGCCAGCTGTACCTTCAACTGTTTTTTCGCCAAGCTCTTCTTGCGCCTTCGCCATGTCTTTTTGCATCTTTTGCATTTGTTTCATCATATTATTCATATTTCCCATTCCGCCACGCATCATAATTAATTCCTCCTCATTATTATTACTCTTTTATTTCAATAAGTTCTTGCCCTACTAATTTTACAGCCTCTTCTATAAGAGGATCTTCTTTTTGTTCTGGGCTTTCTTCAGAATCCCCACCTTCGCGTTGTAAAAAGTCTTCACGAATTTTACCCCATTCACTTTTTGGGATAGCAATCATATTTAACCTTTTACTTAACAATTCAAAAAGAGTTTGTTCCAATGTATCCATCGCTTCTCGATTTTCACTAGCCATTTTGCAATGAATCTCATATTGAAATGCTAACACATAGGTATCATCCGAAGCCGCAACTGGTTCACTATTTTCTAATAAAACAGCAAATGCTACTTTGTTATGTGACTTGAGCCTTCCTAATAATTCGCCCCATACAGCTTTTAACTGTTCTAAATCTTGACGCTTCGCTTGCTTTAACACTTCATTCACACGTCCAACAGGAATTTTCATACTTCCTGTTCGTACCGGTTTTGGTGTTGCCCGCGTCTCTCTTACTTCCTGCTGCACACCAGCTGGCACGCCATTCTTTTTAACTTGCTCTAACTCTTTCTCCAGCTGCTGCATCCTATTCATAATCGCTTGTAAACGATCTGCGCCGTTTGCTTGCATCATAAATTGCTGACACAGTTGCACCATAACAACTTCCAAGAATATTCTTGGATGGTTTGTCCACTTCATCTCCTGTTGTCCCTTACTAAGGGTATGAATAATTTCATAGATTACTTCCGGTTTCATTTCTTCACTTAACGTACGGAATTGATCATCTACAATTACCCGTTCCAACATATGTTCTAATTGTGGTGAAGTTTGATATAAAAGCATATCACGATAGTAGTAAATGAAATCCTCCATAAAGCGAACTGGATCTTTCCCTTTACTCATCATCTCATCTATAATACGTAACGCTCTTGATACATCATTTTCACGTATACATTCTACCAGGTCACCCAAATATCGCTGAGATACAGATCCTGTTACAGCTAAAACATCTTCACTCGTCACCGTCTCATCACTATAAGAAATAGCTTGATCAATAAGACTGAGCGCATCACGCATACCACCTTCGGCGGCACGCGCTACGATTTGTAACGCTTCATCTTCTACTTGCGTACCTTCATTTGTCACGACCGTCGATAATCTCTCAACGATATCATTTACTGATATCTTTCGAAACTCAAAACGCTGACAACGCGAAATAATTGTAGCTGGAATTTTATGCGGTTCTGTTGTCGCCAGAATAAAAATAACATGTCCTGGCGGCTCTTCTAAAGTTTTCAAAAGCGCATTAAAGGCACCCATAGAAAGCATGTGAACTTCATCAATAATGTATACTTTATATCCTACAGCACTTGGAGCATATTTTACTTTATCTCTTATATCTCGAATTTCATCTACACCGTTATTTGAAGCCGCATCAATTTCTAATACATCTGAAATAGACCCTTGTGTAATTCCTAAACAAGAAGGACATTCATTACAAGGTTCAGCTACCGGGGCGTGTTCACAGTTAATTGCCTTTGCAAATACTTTTGCAATTGTCGTTTTCCCTGTTCCCCTCGGACCCGAAAACAAATAAGCATGTGAAGCTTTCTCTTGAAGAAGGGCATTTTGCAACGTTTTTGTCACGTGCTTTTGACCGACTACATCTTCGAATTTTTGCGGTCTCCATGTTCGGTATAACGCTTGGTATGACACGAAAATACGGCCTCCCTCAAAGGTTATTATCTTATTTATTATAACCCATTCTGTTTATAGATTCCAAAAGTTATTTTCCATACAAAAAACTCACCTTTATATAAAGGTGAGTTTTGTATACATATATAACTGCCGTGCACCTTCTGTCGATTACGTACCATAAGCGTTACTCAAGCAGTTAGCTCGGTTCAGGCACTCCTGCGGCACACGAGAAAACCCGCTTATTGCTGCTTCCTTCCGGACCTGACAAGGTTCACGGGGTCCCGTTGCGCAGGACCCAAACGTCAACACCACTTACTTAAGGCAGACCTTACAGCAGCATAACCTCGAGAAGGGATTCAGCCTCGCTAGAGCGGATTGCGAGTATAGGGCACCGCTACCTCCCCGCTTAGCACGGCAAAGTTAAAACCAATATTCGGTTGCCTTGGATAAGGCATTATCAGTATAACTTGTTTTTTTACAAAATGCAAATACGTTAGTTACCATTACTTTTCTCTAGTTTTTTCACTTCTTTTCTTTTCTTACGAAGCTCCCTAAAAAAAATCGTTAACAACGTACCACATTCCTCTTCAAGTACACCAGCCACTACTTCACACTGATGATTAAAACGCTCATCAGTTAAAAGATTCATCAACGTACCTGCACATCCGCCTTTCGGATCGCTCGCACCATATACAACCCGTTTTATACGCGATAAAACAATTCCCCCTGCACACATTGGACAAGGTTCTAATGTTACATATAACGTTGCATCTTCTAAACGCCATGTCCCTAATTTTTTGCAAGCTTCATCAATAGCTAAGAGCTCGGCGTGAGCTATTGATCTCTGTTCAGTTTCTCTTAAGTTATGTGCGACACTAATCACTTCACCATCTAGCACAATTACAGCACCAATTGGTACCTCTTGTATCGCCTCCGCCTTCTTCGCTTCCTCTATTGCTAACTGCATAAAATATATATCTCGCTCCATAATATAGTCCTTTCACCAAAAATAAAATACACTTTTTCATTTCTTGCAGGTGGGATAACTTTTACAAATTCAATCCAACCTAAAGAAGAAAGAGAGGGAATTACATATGAAAAATACTGCCTTACTCATTATCGATATGATTAATGATTTTCAATTCTCCCACGGACCCATCCTGGCACAGAAATGTGAAATTATAAAGAACCCCATTTTACAATTAAAGGACACCATGAAATCATTGGGCTATCCAATAATTTATGTCAATGATCACTATCAACTTTGGAGATCTGATATTGATCAACTTATCACTCATTGTACAAATGAGTATAGTAAAAATATTATCGAGGCCATTGCTCCGCATACTGACGATTATATTTTTATTAAACCACATTACTCTGCTTTTTATGAAACACCTTTGAATTCTTTATTAGGTTATTTAAAAATCGAAAATCTCATTTTAACAGGAATTGCCGGGAACATATGCATCCTTTTTACAGCTAATGATGCCCATATGAGAAATTATACACTTTATGTACCACGGGATTGCATCGCTTCTAATAACGAGCAAGATAATGAACATGCTTTAAAAATAATGGAAGCCACATTAAAGGCAAATATTGTACCGTCATCCCAAATAAAATTTAATTAATACATATCTATTTTCTAACTTTTTATATCAAATTAGTCCGCTCGCTCTCCTCTTGTGCTACAATAATTCTGTTTTGTGTTTTTAGTAGTCACGGTAAATCACTGATTGAAAGGAGGAAACAGCGTGACCGGAGTACCATTTATCACGGTTGAAGGACCAATTGGTGTTGGAAAAACTTCACTTGCGAAGGAACTTTCAACTCACATGCAACTCCACTTACTAAAAGAGATTGTTGATGAAAATCCTTTTTTAGGAAAATTCTACGAAGACATCGACGAATGGAGTTTTCAAACAGAGATGTTCTTTCTTTGTAATAGATACAAACAACTAGAGGATATTAACATAAAGTATTTGAATCAAAGAAAGCCTGTAGTAGCAGATTATCATATATTTAAAAATTTAATTTTTGCATCCCGTACATTAAAAGATTCTCAATACGATAAATACATGCAAATTTATCGCATTCTTACGCAAGATATGCCTGTACCAAATGTCATCGTTTATTTAACAGCAAGCCTAGAAACATTACAAAAACGAATTGCCATGCGCGGAAGAGAATTCGAAAAAAATATGGATCCAAATTACTTGCTACAGCTTACAAAAGATTACGAAACAGCAATGAATGCTTTCAAAAAGGACCATCCGGATATTCCGGTATTAAAATTTAATGGAGACGATATGGATTTTGTAAGAAATCCTGATGATTTAAATGTCATCTTATCAGCTCTTCAAAATACTCTCTTGAAGGAGTCGAAATAACAATGAATTTAAGGCAAAAATATGATATACCAAATGATGCAGTTATCACTATTGCTGGAACAGTAGGTGTCGGTAAATCAACTATGACAACTGCATTGGCTAACGCTTTAGGTTATCGTACATCTTTTGAAAAAGTAGATTCCAACCCATATTTGGACAAGTTCTATGCTGATTTCACACGCTGGAGCTTTCACTTACAAGTTTACTTTTTAGCAGAACGATTTAAAGAACAAAAAAGAATTTTCGAATATGGTGGCGGTTTTGTTCAAGACCGTTCTATCTATGAGGACACTGGTATTTTCGCAAAAATGCATTACGAAAAGGGTACAATGACTGAAACTGATTATGAAACATACAAAGGTTTATTTGATGCTATGGTCATGACTCCTTACTTCCCTCATCCAGACTTATTAATTTACCTAGAAGGTTCTTTTGATGATATTGTCGATCGTATTCAAGAACGAGGACGTCCCATGGAGCAGCAAACACCAATTGAATATTGGAAAGAGATGCATGGACGTTACGATAACTGGATTAATAACTTTAATTCATGCCCTGTTTTACGATTAAACATTAATGAATACGATATTTTAAAAGATGGCGATTCAATCGAACCAATCATTAAAAAAATTGGACATTTTTTAAAACAAACACGTAAACTTGTAAAATAAAAAACCCGTGCATATGCACGGGTTTTCCTATGAAATTACTTTTTCTTTTTTGTCGGAGCAATAATTTCACTCTCTGGCTTTCCTGCATTAATACGCTGACGAACAGTACTCGTACTAATATCATATGTTTCAGCAATCTCTTTAACAGTCAATTCTTTCCCATTAATTACTGCTGTTAGTAATTTCCCTGTACGTTTTGGAGTTACTTCTTTTTGCACAGCTGGTTTTTCAGCTTCTTTTGGTACCTCTACTTTTTTTGCAACCTGTTTTACATCACAAGTGCAACCACAAAGTTTACGGAATGTATCATCACTTATAATGCGCGACACATTTGCACCACTGTTTAAAATTCTATTGTTCTTACAGACAGGACATTGTACATAATATAAAGTTTTTCCATCTAAAGGAAACGTTTGTATAATAAGATCCATGTTAACTCCTTTCATATCTATGAAGATAATCATCGGAATATGAGTGTGTAATAAGGACACTATATCCTTACATCATACTTTATGATTGGTTTTAAAATAAAAACTCGTTACGTGTTGGTAACGAGTTCTCCAATCTCCACTTATATGCGCTGTTGTCAATTATATCTGGAGGAGGTAGAGGGATTCGAACCCCCGCGCGACTCTCGCCGCCTGTCGGTTTTCAAGACCGATCCCTTCAGCCAGACTTGGGTATACCTCCATATTGACATCAAATATAATATCAAAAGAAAAACAGTTAGTCAACCCTACTATAATAAATTATGAGGAAAGGAAAATTTTACTTCCCCTCTCCTTTATGACACTGCTGACAACGTCCATAATTACCAATCACTCATACCGATGAATGTTTTAACTTATTTAATAACTGTTTTTCCTCCCATATAAGGGCGAAGAACTTCTGGAATTATAATTGTACCATCTTCTTGTTGGTAGTTCTCTAAAATAGCTGCCACTGTACGTCCAATTGCAAGACCAGATCCATTTAGTGTATGAACATGTTCCGGTTTGCCATTTGGCTCACGACGGAAACGGATATTCGCGCGTCTCGCTTGGAATGCCTCAAAATTACTACAAGAAGAAATTTCACGATATGTACCATAGCTTGGAATCCATACTTCAATATCGTATTTCTTCGCTGCTGTAAATCCTAAATCTCCTGTACACATGCTCATAACGCGATATGGCAACTCTAATAATTGTAACACGCGCTCTGCATCATTTGTTAATTTTTCTAACTCTTCGTAAGAATCTTCTGGTTTCACGAACTTAACAAGTTCAACTTTATTAAATTGGTGTTGGCGAATTAAACCACGTGTATCACGACCAGCTGAACCTGCTTCAGAACGGAAGCATGAGCTAAACGCAGCATATCGTATCGGCAATTGCTCTTTACTCACAATCTCATCACGATGCATATTCGTTACAGGTACTTCAGCTGTCGGGATTAGGAAATAATCTTCACTTTCAATACGGAATGCATCTTCTTCAAACTTCGGAAGTTGTCCTGTTCCTGTCATACTTGCACGGTTTACCATATAAGGAGGCAATACTTCCTCATATCCATGCTCATCAGTATGAAGGTCAAGCATAAAGCTAATCAAAGCACGTTCTAATCTTGCACCAGCACCTTTGTAAAATACAAATCGGCTTCCTGTTACTTTCCCAGCACGTTCAAAATCTAGAATCCCTAAATCAGTAGCAAGATCCCAATGCGGTTTTGGCTCATAAGTAAATTCTTTCACTTCTCCCCAAGTACGTGCTACTACGTTATCATCCTCTGTTTCACCTATTGGAGCAGATTCATGAGGGATATTTGGGATAGATAGCATTAATCTTTCTAAATCTTCTTCAACTGTACGAAGCTCATTATCAAGATCTTTTACTTTTTCCCCAACTTCACGCATTTCTAGAATTAGAGCTTCCGCATCTTTCTTTTCACGCTTTAATACTGAAATTTGTTGAGATACTTCGTTACGTTTACTTTTTAGTTCTTCTGTTTGAACAAGTAGCTCTCTTCTTCTCGTATCAAGTTCTTCAAAGCGACCAAAATCCGTTAAATCTTCGCCTCTATGCTGTAATTTTGCCTTTACTTCTTCAAAATTCGTACGTAAAAATTTAATATCAAGCATTATATACTCCTCCTTTTATTTTATAAAACACAAAAAACTCCCGTCCCTATACAAAGGGACGGGAGTTAACCCGCGTTGCCACCCTAGTTGAAAGCATTACCGCTTTCCTCTCAAGTAGAAATAACGGCTCTTCACCGGGAATGTTTACTAATCAAAAGATATTCCACATTCCATTCCAGGATGGATTCACAAACTGTTTCTATCGATTTCCACCAACCATCGACTCTCTATAAGAAACAACATTTGTTACTACTTCCTATCAACACGCTTATTTTATAAAATTGTTATCATCAATTTACTATAATCTTATACAAGTTGCAAGTTACTTATACAACTTTTTTCATTTTCGCTTCTTTTACCATTTCTACAAAGTATGCTGTTACACGATGATCATCCGTTAATTCCGGATGGAAAGAAGCAGCTAAAAACGGCCCCTGCCTTACCGCTACCATTCGCTCGCCATGCATAGAAAGTACTTCAACATCATCAGCTACATTTACAACATACGGAGCACGGATAAATACACCAACAAAGTCTTCTCCCACACCTTTCATTGAAAGTGCAGCTTCAAAACTATCTTTTTGGCGTCCGAACGCATTGCGCTCAACCGTAATATCCATAGCACCAATATGTGCTTCTTCATAGCCAATAAGTGTTTTCGCAAGAAGAATCATTCCTGCACATGTACCAAACATTGGTTTACCAGACTTCGCAAATGTACGAAGAGGCTCCATGAAAGCATACTTATCAATAAGACGGCGCATTGTTGTACTTTCACCGCCTGGTAAAATAAGACCATCAATCTCTTCAAGTTGCTCTATACGCTTTACAACAACAGCTTCTGCACCACTTGCCTCAACTGATTTTACATGCTCACGAACTGCACCTTGAAGACCTAGCACACCGATTTTCACCATTTTAAAGATCTCCTTTAATTACCATCCACGCTCTTGCATGCGTTGTTCTGGTAATAACGTTGAAATTTCGATACCTTTCATTGCATTACCTAATCCTTTAGAAAGGCTTGCAATTAGTTCGTAATCTTCATAATGAGTCGTTGCCTCAACGATTGCACGTGCAAATTTCTCTGGGTTCTCTGATTTGAAGATACCAGATCCAACAAATACACCATCAGCACCAAGTTGCATCATTAACGCTGCATCTGCTGGTGTTGCTACACCACCTGCTGCAAAGTTTACAACTGGCAGGCGACCAAGGCGTTTAATTTCAAGTAGTACTTCATAAGGAGCACCAGTATTTTTTGCATATGTCATTAACTCATCTTCACGTAGACTTGCAACTTGACGGATTTCTGCATTGACTTGGCGCATATGACGCACTGCCTCTACAATGTTTCCTGTTCCAGGTTCACCTTTTGTACGAAGCATAGCTGCACCTTCTGCAATACGACGTGCAGCTTCTCCGATATCGCGGCAACCACATACAAACGGAACTGTGTAATCACGTTTATTTAAATGGTATACTTCATCAGCAGGAGTCAATACTTCACTCTCATCGATATAGTCTACCCCTAATGATTCTAATACACGTGCTTCTACAAGGTGACCGATACGACATTTTGCCATAACCGGAATTGATACAGCACCCATAACTTCTTCAACAATTGTTGGATCTGCCATACGAGAAACGCCACCTGCTGCACGAATATCTGCAGGTACACGCTCTAATGCCATAACAGCAACTGCGCCTGCCTCTTCTGCAATCCTTGCTTGCTCAGCGTTAACTACGTCCATAATAACGCCGCCTTTTTGCATTTCTGCCATTCCACGTTTTACACGTTCTGTCCCTGTTACATTTGTCATGTACAAAAACCCCCCTAGGTGAATTGCTTTCCCCGTTAAAGAAGAAAATTAAGAATACTCTTACATTCTACCATTAACTATCTGATGCTTGTCTACTACTTTTTCATAAAGTCGGTATGAAAAATAGGAATAAGAAAAAGCTCCTACAATGAGGAGCTTTTAAAACCAACCTTTTACTGTATCAATAGCACCATTCCACATACCACTAAAGAAAGAACCAATTCCGCGCATAGAACGTGTAAACCAGCCTGCCTCTTCTACTTCAGATTTTGTTACAAGGTCTACTTGTAATGATTTTCCTGATAAAAATCCAGGATCATTACTATCTTTAGACGTTACAACCATTTGTCCAAGTGCAACTCCCTTTTTCAGAGGTGCTTCTTGTCCCTTATTTCCTTCTTTAAATTCTGTTTTATAAACGTCTTTACTTCCCTTTGGCATCGGAAGTGAAACAGCTTGCTTCGTTTGAACTGCTACATCTTTATCTTTCGCATTTTCAACTCTTACTGTTTCTTTTCCTTTGACCGAAGAACCTTTTTCATACATTTTCTTCATTTCAAAGTTAGCAAAGCCATAATCATATAATTTCTTCGTCTCATCGAAACGCGCTGTATGAGAACTTGTTTTAATAACTACAGAAATAAAACGCATACCGTTTCGTTCAACCGTACCAGTGAAGCAGTCCCCTGCTTCTGGAGTTGATCCTGTTTTTAGACCATCTACTCCGTCATATTCTTTAACTAAACCCTTTAACATCCAGTTCCAGTTCGACATCCCAAATTTCTCTTTTTCTGGACGGAAAACTTTTTTCGGGATTTTTGCTGTATCTAACACTTTTGGATAATCTTTAATTAAATGTTGCGCTAAAGTTGCAACATCCTTCGCAGACATTTTATTTTCTTCATCCGGTGTTGTACCTTCAGGATGCATCCCTTTTAAATCTTTGTTCGTTAAACCCGTAGAATTAACAAATTTATAATTTTTCAATCCTAGTTCTTTCGCTTTATCATTCATCATTTTTACGAAATCTACTTCTTTACCTGCAATTGCTTCTGCTAATGCAATTGTTGCACCATTTGCAGAAAAGATTGCCATTGCCTCGTATAACTCTTTTACTGTGTACAGGCCACCATTTTCTAATGCAACATTTGATAATGAAGCATCTTGTGAAATCTTATATGCATATTCAGAAACCTTAATTTTTTGATCCCACTTAAGTTTTCCTTTATCCACTGCTTCATGAACTAAATATTCACTCATCATCTTTGTCATACTAGCAATTGATAATAATTCATCTGCATTCTTTTGATATACAATTTTTCCAGAATTCGCTTCAACTAAAATCGCTGCACCTGCTTCAATGTTTAAAGCAGCTGCTGTTTCTGCTGATGCATTGCTATATGGTGCAAACATGCTACAAGCTATTGTAAGCACTGTTACCAACGCAATGAATCTTTTGCAAAACATACCTTTCACTTTTGCTACCCCCAATATCTATGTACTCACATAACCGTTATTCTAACATAATCAAAAAAAAATAGACAGAGATATCAAATCTCTGTCTATTTGTATATAAGACATTACAATGAGTAGTTTGGAGCCTCTTTTGTAATCTGTACGTGATGAGGATGGCTTTCACGTAAACCAGCACCTGACATACGAATGAACTGTGCATTCTCACGTAAGAATTCTAAATTCTGCGCTCCGCAATATCCCATACCTGCACGTAATCCACCAACTAATTGATGAACTGTATCTGCTAAAGGTCCTTTATATGGTACGCGTCCTTCAATACCTTCAGGAACAAGTTTTTTGTTTCCTTCTTGGAAGTAACGATCTTTACTTCCTTTTTCCATCGCTCCAACAGAACCCATACCACGATATACTTTAAATTGGCGACCTTGGTAAATTTCAGTTTCTCCAGGGCTTTCAGCAACACCAGCAAACATACTACCTAGCATAACAACGTGTGCTCCTGCTGCTAAAGCTTTAACCATATCACCAGAGTACTTAACACCGCCATCAGCAATAACTGGAATACCGTGTTTACGAGCTTCTGTTGCACAATCATAAACTGCTGTTAATTGTGGTACACCAACACCAGCTACAACACGCGTTGTACAAATAGAACCTGGTCCAATACCAACTTTAACTACGTTTGCACCAGCCTCAATTAATGCTTTCGTTGCTTCAGCTGTAGCAACATTTCCAGCGATAATATTTAGTGCTGGATATTTCGCACGAACTTCTTTTACTTTTTCAATAACACCTTTAGAATGCCCATGAGCTGTATCAAGTACAATTGCATCTACACTCGCTTTTACTAATGCATCGATACGAAGCATAGCATCAGCCGTTACACCAACAGCTGCTCCAACTAATAAGCGTCCCTGCTTATCTTTAGCAGAGTTTGGGAATTCAATTACTTTTTCAATATCTTTTATTGTAATAAGCCCTTGTAATACACCGTTATTATCAACAAGAGGGAGCTTTTCAATTTTATACTTTTGTAGGATTTTTTCAGCTTCTTCCAGTGTAGTACCAACTGGAGCTGTAATTAACTGTTCTTTTGTCATTACGTCAGAAATTTTGATTGAGTAGTCTTGGATGAAACGCATATCACGGTTTGTAATAATACCAACTAATTTTCGCTCATCTAAATTATTTACAACTGGTACACCTGAGATACGATATTTTCCCATAAGATGTTCTGCATCATATACTTGATGTTCTGGAGTTAAGAAGAAAGGATCTGAAATAACGCCGCTTTCAGAGCGCTTTACTTTATCAACTTGCTCTGCCTGTTGCTCAATAGACATATTCTTATGAATAATTCCTAAACCGCCTTGGCGAGCCATTGCAATAGCCATGTCAGCTTCTGTTACTGTATCCATTCCTGCACTAATTAACGGGATGTTTAACTGTAAGCTTTCAGATAAAACTGTTTTAACACTTACTTCTCTTGGTAATATATCTGACCTCGCTGGTACAAGTAATACATCATCAAAAGTCAAACCTTCTTTAACAAATTTAGATTCCCACATAATTGTTCCCCCCATGATACCAGAAATTATTATTAGTAGCTTATCAATTGGTTAAAATACTGTCAAGGACGTATATATATGTTAGAATTTTTAGACAATAAAAGGAGCGTAATATATGCATCAAACACATTGTACTTGGCAGCAATTAAGTTTCTTTTTTTCATCTCAAAATGTACAACGTTATCTTGCCCGTTGTTATGAAAAATCCTCCATACAAGATGCTGAAAAAAAAAGTTTTGAAAATTGTTATCCATTTATTTATTACTTAGAACACGGTAAAAATTATTATGAATTATATAAAACAGCGCCATTTTCCATTCAGCCAATGCTGTTATTTTATGGGATGGGGCAACTTTTTAAAGCCTGTTTATTAACTATTAATCCAAACTATCCAGAATCAACAACCGTTTTAGCACATGGAGTGACAACCCGTAAACGAAAAAAACAAGGATATCAATTTTTAGAAGATGAAGTGAAAATACAGAAAAATGGACTATTTACTCACGTGGCAGAACAACTGTTTCACATGAAACACTTAGAAACAGAAAAGTTTAATATGTTAGAGCTAATGGGGAAAATCCCTGAATTACAACATTTATTTCGCTATAGTCAAAAAGGAACAACATTATATAAAATTGATTCAACAAATAAAAATGAACTCTCTTTTTCAGTCAACATACTAGATCGACTACATATGACCAAAGAGAGATTTTCTCGTTACATCGAAACAGCTTGTAAGCATTTATCAATACAACACGTACCTGAGAAAAACAATGAATTAAATGTGTTTTTTTCAGCACCTATTCAATCATGGAATCCTATGTATAGCACACCTTTATACTATGAGCATCTTACTGACACGTATTATTTACCACTTACGACTGACCCTAGAAACTCTAAGCCAGTGTTGCCTGAGCTCCTTGTTCATTATTTATTGCTCTATAATTTAAGTATGATTTCTAGGTATGAAACAGATTGGTGGTATGACTTACTTGGAAGCTATGGATCTGAAGATTATCCGTTTATTTATCAATTTCTCAATATTTCTGCTCAAAAAATCCCTTACTATATTTCAGCATTTTTACTAGCAGAACCGGGCCTATTTCATGGGAAATAAAAAAAACACGAGTCAAATGACTCGTGTTTTTAGCTTGCTTGGCGACGTCCTACTCTCACAGGGACAAGGTCCCAACTACCATCGGCGCTAGAGAG
>NZ_JBIYCW010000031.1:0-13424 GCF_044908115.1 Bacillus sp. RC51
CAGACGGAAAAGGTCAAGCGGCGGATGCGACGATCACTACGGTGACAGTAACATCAACTAGTATTTGGGCTTCAACAGTAAGTAATCATTGTTAAATGAGTATTCAGTTAATTACATATAATTCAACTGAGATGAAAAAGATGAATACAGTAATTGTTATTTGAGACTAACTCAAAATAACAATTACTAATTACCCCTTGTTTGCTTAGTTGACCCCCAGCTAAGCAAACAATGATTTCTTTTACTATACTTATAAACTATAAAAAAATCAATAGAAGGTGAACGAGATGGAAAAGTTATTAGAAATAGCAAAAAACCCTGAACCATTTGAGAAAGGAACGCAAGAAATTTGGCTTGATCCAGATAGAGCTGACCTTGTTTTGAAGTCTCATTTTGATGAGAATATTCCTGGTGGGAGTAGGGAGAGCAGTTTTATTGATGGAACTGTTGATTTTATTAATAAGATTGCACCAGTAGAGAAGTTTAAAAAGGTTATTGACTTAGGTTGTGGCCCAGGACTCTATTCTCAAAGGTTAGCAATACAAGGGTACGACGTTGTTGGTGTAGATTTTAATGAAAAATCAATTGAATATGCAATTAGTGATGCGAGAAAGAAGGGTTTAACAATAGATTATAGGATTGAAAATATTACTAACATTGAGAGTCAAAATGAGTTTGATCTTGCTCTACTTATTTATCAGATTTATAGTGTCTTTAGTCCAGAGGATAGGAGAAAAATTCTTAGCAATATCTATCGTGGTTTAAAACCTGGTGGGTTAGTTCTTTTAGATGTGTTATCAGATGCTGGTTATGAAAACTTCCAAGAGAATTTAATGTGGTCTCTATCTAGAAAAGATAATTTATTTTCGGATAGGAAACATTTAACTTTATACGCTGCATTTAAATACCCTAATAACGTTACTTTGGCAAAAAATGTTCTAGCTTTTGGTGATGGCGAGATAGTGAATTATAATTATTGGAATCAACATTTCAGTATTGAAAGTCTAGAAAAAGAAGTGAATGATGCTGGATTTACTCTTCAAAAGGTGTATGCAGATGTTAATGGGGGAGATTACGTAATCGATAGCGAGTCCTTTGCGGTAGTTTTAAAGAAGAAATGAAAAAAGTGAAAATTATCAGTTAATTATAAGGGTATAGAATATGTATTTTTCTCAACTAGAATTTTAAATAGGACTTTCGATATTACATTTATATCTAAAACGAGTGCATTTAATGGTTAAGAATCGTTAGAATCCAGTGTTAGCCATAATAGATGAATAATGAAATACTTATGCTAACACTGAATCCTAAAGTAAAAAGGTATTAGTATCCTATGAAAATATAAATTTTACATATGTATTATAAGTGTTTAATAAGCTGCATAAAAAAACTGTGAAGAAAAGGATAATTCAAATATGAAAACACTATCTGTTAAGCAATTCATAGATATTTTAAATAGATACAGACCTTCTAAGTGGCTACTCAGCATAGCGTTTATACTATCAATAATTCAAACTGGTTTATCACTTGTGGTTCCATTAATTTCTAAGGAACTTATTGATATATTAGTTGTTAATGAATTTAATGTGCTTATTATATTGGGCTTAATACTTGTTTTTATTTTACAAGTTTCACTTTCTGGTATTTCTCTTTATATGATGATGTATATTGGTGAAAAAATAATTGTACGTCTAAGAGAAGATTTGTGGAGCAGGATAGTAAGGTTTCCAGTAAAATTTTATGATGCAAATAATTCAGGTGAAATTATGAGTAGAATTACGAATGATACTAATGTAATGAAAAGTTTTTTCGTAGATCACTTGATTCCATTTTTTACTGGATTGATTACTATTGTAGGTTCTTTGATCATTCTTTTTCTTATAGATTGGACAATTGCGCTTATTTTTCTACTTGTTTTTCCCTTAGCATTTTTGGTTTTAAGCCCACTGGGTAAAAGGATGTATAGTGTTTCAAAAAATTTACAAAATGAAACTGCATCATTCCAAGGAGATCTTGGTAGAGTGTTAAGTGATATTCGTTTAGTAAAGCTTTCAGTTGCTGAAAATGAAGAAGCAGCTCAAGGTGGGAAACGTGCAAGAAGATTGTATAGGTATGGTTTAAAATCTGGAAAGATAATGGCGATGGTACTCCCTCTTATTACAACAACAATTCTTATGGTATTGGTTTGTATATTTGGTTATGGAGGCTATAAAGTTGCAATGGGTTCTTTGTCAACAGGAGAACTAGTAGCTATTGTGTTTTACCTATTTCAGATTATGGCTCCAGTAACATCAATGGC
This sequence comes from Bacillus sp. RC51, assembly GCF_044908115.1. Classification (NCBI taxonomy): domain Bacteria; kingdom Bacillati; phylum Bacillota; class Bacilli; order Caryophanales; family Bacillaceae; genus Bacillus; species Bacillus sp. RC51. The sequence continues at coordinate 2,300 of NZ_JBIYCW010000031.1, forward strand.
TCAATTTTTTACTCAATCTCAAAGAGCAATGGGAGCAACAGAACGTGTTAATTCATTATTAGAGGAGGAACTTGAAGGAGGTATTATAACAAACAAGGATAATGCAAATAAAGAAAATGAAGTTGGAATTACATTTTCTAATGTTGCGTTTTCATATAGTGATAAAAGAGAAATATTAAATAATGTTAGCTTTATAGCTAAAGGATGTCAAAAAACGGCAATTGTAGGCGAAAGTGGAGCAGGAAAAACGACTTTATTTTCTTTACTTGAAAGATTTTATAATGTTACAAATGGGGATATTCATCACAATGGGAAGTCCATATATTCCTATCAGCTCAATGAATGGAGAGAAAAAATTGCATATGTTAGTCAGGATTCACCTATTATGGAGGGGAGTATTAGGAGGAATTTAGTATATGGAGTAAAGAGGGATATAAGTGAGTTCAATATTTTTGATGCTCTAAAAAAGTCCAATCTAGATTCTTTTGTTTCATCACTACCTCAAGGCCTAGATACGGAAGTTGGTGAAAGAGGGATTCGTTTATCAGGTGGGCAAAAACAAAGAATTGCAATAGCTAGGGCTATTATACGAGATCCAGAAATTCTACTATTAGATGAAGCTACTGCTCATTTGGATGTTCAATCTGAGGCACTTGTTCAAGAATCCTTAAATAATTTAATGAAAGATAGAACTACAATAATTATTGCACATCGTCTTTCAACGGTTATGGACGCAGATTGCATCGTTGTTATACAAGATGGTAAAGTATCTGGTTATGGCCCGCATCATGAACTATATAAAACAAATCAGTTATATCAAAAATTAGTCGACCAACAAACAATTTCTAACAATTTCGATGTGACTGTGAAACAAAGTTTAACCGCTTTAAAAAATTGAACCATTTCACCCCGTTGAATAAGATTATCTACAGGGGTGTTTTTTCTGTCTAAAGTAACTAGAAAATATAAAATTAATAAATAGGTTAATGAAGCTGGTATGCAGTAAAAATAAAATTGTTTAATACCGTATATCAAATCTACAAAAGGATGAGGTCACGAATGATAAAATTGAAGTCATGCGTATTGGCACGAAGTATGAAAGATTAAATCATTCCAAAAATAACCTTTTTCCTCGTTAGAATAAAAAATGGGCAACCTACTGAAGGTACAGCTGAATAATTAATAGTTTGAACCCAACTTTTATATAGATGCTTTCATTTATCGTAAAATATGGGGTTGTTAGGTCTTTTGGTCAATTAAGGGTATTTTACAGTTTGTTATATGCTTATGGAATCCAAGGATAATAACCACTGTACTTCTACTATAAGAAAGTTTAAAGTTTGTAAATACTCAAAATGATGAAGCATGAGAGGAGACATGTTTAAATGGGAGGCACAAAAAAAACTCATAATATTAATTTAGCTAGACGCTGGATAATCACAATTGGTATATTTTTAAGTGTTCAATTGATATTTATAGCTGTTGATGGTACTTCCCTGGAGCCAAAGATGAACGATAGTGGGGACTTAATTCCTAGGATAGGTAGTTGGGTTTTGGAATCAAAGTTCTTTAATGAATGGATTGCCCCTTATTCTTACCCATTTTTTAATATGCTTATGACAATTCACGTTATTGCTATGTTCATACTAGCAGTACATGACATTATTTCATATAAACTTTTAAAAAAGTGAAGAAGAGTGAGTGGTATGAAAATAATTATTTCTAACAGTTCAAAGGTGTTGATTTATGAACAAATTACCAATCAAATTAAAGTATCTATTTTAGCAGGAGAACTTATAGGCGGGGAAAGGAATTCATTGCATGCGTAATCTCATAAAGAATTTACAAATTAGTTTTATAAAGACAAAACGTGCTTACGAGGAATTGAGAGAGGGCGGACTATATCTATTCCATTGTCGGAAAAGGAGCTATCGTTGCAGATTAAAATTTAGAAGTTATAAGAGAGAAGAAACTTTAAGATCATTAAGGGGAAGTTGATTGTAGTTATAGCAAATATTAGAGAAATTAGTCTATCACTTTATGAATTGAAAGGTATATTTAATGTAGATAGAATTCAAAAGGATAGATTTAATTTAGACGGGAGAGAAGCAAGCATGTAAGAAACATAAAAAAGAGCCAGCCTCAACGATGAGACTGACTCTTTTTTACTAACTAGTTTAATACTTTAACTGTAACTGTTTTACGTCCCCAGTTACTTGATGTACCTTTATCTGGCATTAAAACGTCAATTTTATTTCCTTTAATAGCTCCACCAGTATCACCAGCGATTGCTACTCCGTAACCTTCAACCCATACTTTTGAACCTAATGGAATTACACTTGGATCAACTGCAATTAGTTTCATGTTTGGATTAGCTGTTAAGTTATGGCCCATAGCTGATTTTACTTGATCTCCGGCTTTGTAACCATTTTCAAGTGGATCTGCTGTGTAAGCTGTTGCTACAACTCTTAATTCACGAGAAGAAGATGGTGCACTTGTTTCAGTTTCTTTCGCAACAGGTTGTTGTGTAGCTGGTTTTTGAGCTTTAGCTGCCTCTTGAGCCTTAGCTGCTTCACGAGCTTCAGCTGCCTCTTGAGCTTTAGCCGCCGCTTCACGAGCTTCAGCTGCTTCTTGAGCTTTAGCCGCTTCACGAGCTTTAGCTGCCTCTTGAGCCTTAGCTTCTGCTTGAGCTTCAGCTGCTTCTTGAGCTTTAGCTGCTTCACGAGCTTTAGCTGCTTCTTGAGCCTTAGCTTCTGCTTGAGCTTTAGCTGCTTCAGTTGCTTCTTGAGCTTTAGCTGCTTCACGAGCTTTAGCCGCTTCTTGAGCCTTAGCTTCTGCTTGAGCTTCAGCTGCTTCACGAGCTTTAGTTGCTTCTTGAGCCTTAGCTTTTGCTTGAGTTTCAGCTACTTCCCCGGCTTTAACTGCTTCACGAACTTTAGCTGTATCTTGAACGTTAGTTACTTTTTCAGCTTTAACTACTGGCTGAACTTTAACTGGTGCTTTTCCTGTTAAGTAAGGAATGTGTACATAAGCTGTTTGGCCGTTATATTCAAATTGGATCCAATCATTTTGTACTTGGTGTGTTGTTTCGATTACATCATCTTTTTTCAATTTACCAAGAATCGCTGAATCTGTATTCGCTCCAGCACGTACGTTTAATACGTTTGCTGTTACGTAGTAAGTATCTTTTGTGTAGTCAGCGCTTATGAAAGCCTCTTTACCACTATTTAATTTAACTTTTGACCAGCCATTTTCTGTATGTAAAACGTTAACTTTATATCCATCTAATAACTTTCCGACAACTTGTGATTCAGTAGTTGGGTTTTCTCGTACATTTAGTACATCAGTCGTTACGATTGTTTCTGCTTTAGCAGATGTTGTGAAAATCCCAAGACCAAAAACCGCTGCTGTTGCTATACCCATAAATTTTTTCATAATAGCCTCCATTGCATTTGTTTTCGTTGACCTCATTATAGCAACCATTATTTTCTTATTTGCGGAAAACACAAAACTACAAAGCATTCGTAACGAGGCATTAATATTCTGTAATAATTCCATTAATATCCTGATAGCGTTTTCTTTGCGTTTTTTAGGGGATTAGAACATAAGAATCATAAAATCAATACAATTTTAATTGCTAATAGATTAATAATATATCAGTAGTGTTGCATAAATGTTTCTGTAACATTACAAAAAAGGGATATTTAACTATTTGAATCGTAATGTAGTTATGAAAATATAATCTTCTTGTGTGTGAAGTCGTATATATAGGGGGGATTTTAATGAAATAGAGATATAATTGTTACAAAATAAATTGTAGTATGGAAAAAATTACGCCTTGAATTTGTGTTATTACATATTATTTTTGCAATAATAGGATTGCTTGATAGCTTTCGCGAGAAATGAAAGTTTAAATGATAAAAAGATATTCGTAACATGAAACATATATAATAGAAGAAACATGATTTAGAGGGACGATATCGTTATGAATTGGTTCACGAATTGCAGTAGAATTATCCCGCTATTTGTGGGCAGTAAAACCCCCACTGATTATAGTTTCACTTTATATAATAGAAGTTAGAGGTTCTTATTTTTGTCAAAACGTCGATGAAATTACATTTGCCTTCAACAAAATAAAAAACGTAGGAGTGTAAACTCCTACGTTTTTTTATTTACTCATATCGTAAACATTCAATTGGATCAAGTTTAGCAGCTTTGTTTGCTGGTAGTAAACCGAATGCAATACCGATTAGCATTGAGATACCTACTGAAAGAAGTCCAAGTTCTTTTGAGATAACGAGTGGCCATCCGGCAAAGATTGAGACGATCCAAGCGAAGAAAATACCAAGCATGAATCCGATGAAACCACCGAGTCCTGTTAAAATACAAGATTCAATTAAGAATTGTGTTAATACTTTACCGCGCGTTGCACCAAGTGCTTTACGAATACCGATCTCACGTGTACGTTCTGTTACAGATACAAGCATGATGTTCATTACACCGATACCACCAACAAGTAAGGAGATAGCGGCAATGCCACCGAATACCATTTTCATCATACCGATGGATTCGTCTAATTGCTTCGTAAATTCACCTAAGTCCTGTGCTTCGAATTTGTGCTCGAATTTAGGAGCTTTCATGTCGTTTAAAACAGAAACAGCTTGTTTTTCTACACTTTTACGTTCTGTTGGAGAGGTCATTGTTAATTTTACAGAGTCATACTCATTTACTCCTGAAATGACAGGCGCGTTTTCAAGAGATGTATAACCTTCAGGCATAGCCATTCCAAATTCGTTTTTCGTTTCGTATACACCGACTATTTTATATGGCTTTCCTTTTACATCTGTGTATAAATTTGATTCCCAACCACTAAATAATTTGTTGAAAGCTTCTTCATTTAATATAACAGCAGGAATTGCTTGGTTTAATTCGCTGTCGTTTAATTCACGACCGTGAACTAATTTTATTTTCGAATCTGTCATAAAGGCGCCTGTTCCACCTTTTAAATCAAGAGAGACATCTTTTGAACCAGAAGATGCTTTTACTTTCATACTTACATCTGGATAAACATCTTTAACGCCTGGTACAGTTTGAAGACGTTTTAGCATATCAGGTGTGATTTTGGCACTATCAGTTCCATAATCAGGGTTGTTGTAGTAAATCGTTACTTCAGTATCTTTTCCTTGGCCTAACTCTTTTTTAAACTTTGCATTTGTACCATCACCCATTGAAATGATAGTAATAATGGCGCTAATACCGATAATAATACCTAGCATTGTTAATATAGAACGCATTTTATGAGCAAAGATAGAGGAAAGGGCCATGCGTATATTTTCACTCGTGTTCAAAATTAACCTCTCCAATCTTGGACGATATTTCCGTCACGAATTACAATTTGACGTGCTGCCGCTTCCCCAATTTCACGATCGTGGGTAATCATAATGATTGTTGAGCCTTGTTTGTTTAATTCGTAAAAGAGATCCATAATTTGTGTACTTGTTTTCGTATCAAGTGCACCCGTCGGTTCATCTGCTAAGAGAAATTTCGGGTTATTTACGATTGCACGTGCGACTGCGACACGCTGCTTTTGTCCACCTGACAATTCATTTGGTAAGTGAGTAGCACGATCAGCTAAACTGACTTTTGTTAAAGCTGCTAATGAGCGCTCACGTCTTTCTTTTTTATCGACTCCAGCGTAAATAAGAGGTAGTTCTACATTTTGAAGTGCTGTAAGTCTCGGTAATAACATAAAGTTTTGGAATATGAATCCGATCTCTTTATTACGAACATGTGCAAGTTCTGTTTCAGACATGTCTGAAATGTTTTGACCAGCTAGTTCGTACGCACCTGTCGTTGGCTTATCTAAGCAACCGATAATGTTCATTAATGTTGATTTACCAGAACCAGATGGTCCCATAATAGAAGTGAATTCTCCTTGGTTTAGTGTTACATCAATTCCGTGTAATATTTGAACGGACTCTGCACCATTTTGGAAAGATTTCGTGATGCCTTTTAAGTTAATCATTGAGTGACAACCTCCATACCGTCTTTTAAGTCTTTTTCAGGTTTAGAGATAATTTCCTCTCCTTTTTTCACTCCAGAAACTTTTGCTTCGCTATCTGTCTCGAATTCAACAGTAACTGCTTGTTCTTTCGCTTTACCGTCTTTTACAACGAAGACAACATTTTTGTCACCTTTTTTCACAATGCTGCTTTTCGGAACAATCGTACCAGTTGCTTCGCCAGATTTACTCGTTACGTAAACATGGAAGCCGTTTTGTAATTCTTCACTATTATCTAATGTGACAGTGAATTGATAATTAGAAACAGTTTTGTTTTCGTCCATGCTCTTTAATGGTGTAGAACCGATTTCTGTTACTTTTCCTGTCCAAGTCTTACCAGCGACAGTTTTTGATGAAACAGTTACTTCTTGCCCAACTTTCATACTAGCAAGTTCATATTCAGAAAGTTGACCTTTTACTTTAAATTGACCAGCGTGACGAAGTGTAATGCCACTCATACCTGTTTTTTCATCAGCAGTTTTTACGATATCATCAATTACACCGTCGGTTGGACTCGTTACAGAAAGTGTGTTTACTTTCTCTTTTGCTGCTTTAATCATTTCATCAGCTTTTTCTACTTCAAACTTTTTCATTTCAAGTTGTGATTCTAATTGTTGCACTTCGACTTCCGATGCCTTTAATGCTTCCTGAGGAAGACCTGCATTTTTATCTTTTTGTAATTTTTGTTTCGCTGCATCAATTTGTTTTTGGAACAATGTTACTTCTTTTTGTGCGATTTTCTTTTGCATTTCAGCTTCTGTTACACCTTGTTTAGCAGTAGGGTCATTATATTTAAACAGAAGCTGACCTTTTTTCACTTCATCACCTTTTTTAACAGCTAATTCATACGTACCTTTTGTTGGATCGAATGAAATTGTTTCAATACCATTTGGAATAACTTCGCCGCCAAATTTTTGTGCATTTTCAATTTGTTTTTCCGTAATTTTATAACCGCTATATGCCATTGCTACTTCTGAACCACCGCCAGCAAATGCAAAATATGATCCAGCTGCAATTCCGATCGCTACTACACTAGTAATTAACACTTTATTTTTCTTCTTCATCTATTTATCACCTTTTCGTTCGTTTTAGTATCTACATTAAGTATAGAAGAGGTGAAGAATCTGACAAATCGTTTTAGCTTACAATAACCTTACAGTTTTGTAAGGTATCGATATGTAAATGTAATGTAGAGGTTGTACATGGTTTAAGCAGATGAATTGACTCGTTGTTTCTTTCTAACAATAATATTGTATGAAGGAGAGGAGGAAGGAAGATGGAAGCTTATTTTAGTGCGCATCCATTAAAACCATTTATTCCGTACTCGAGGCAACATGTCATTATATTATTTATTATGTTGGTGGGGATATTTTTTCTGTATCAATACCAAGATTTATTGCGTCAAAGTGAGTGGAATATAACGGTTCGATATGCGATTGCATTTCTATTTATAGGAAGTGAGATTGGACTTCATATGTGGGAATGGAAAGCCGGTATTTTTGAGCTAGGCACTTCATTACCATTTGAGTTATGTACGATTAGTTTATTGTTAGCATCGATTATGATTGTAACGAAAAGCTATCGAATATATGAGATTGTGTTTTTTACAGGAATTATCGGTGCATCGCAAGCTATTTTAACGCCGAACGTGCAATATGCTTTTCCGCATTTTCGCTTTATAGAATTCTTCGTTGCACATGTATTACTCATTTGGGCACCGCTCTTTATGACGTGGGTAGAAGGATATAGACCTACCTTGCAATCAATTAAGCGTACGATGATATTTTTAAACATAATAATTCCAATCGTTTCTTTTGTGAACTACAAAACAGGTGGCAATTATATGTTTTTAGCTCGTAAGCCAGAAACTGCTTCATTACTCGATATGTTAGGGCCACACCCTTACTATATTATTTCATTAGAAATAGCTGCACTTATTGGATGTTTTATTTTGTATATGCCGTTTGCGAAAAGAGAAGGGCATGCGCATAAAGAATCACTAGAATCATAACCTAGTGATTTTTTTATGTATAAATATTTACAATTCAGAAAATTAAGAATAAAATTAAAGGGGAAATTATATAGAGAGAGAAGGGAAAACGTGGTCAAAAAAGTTTTTCTGAATGGGATGGAAGTGACGGTTCAATTTATTATTTCGATTTTGGGTATTATTTTTTTAGGGGCACTGCCAAAATTATTTTATGGATTTGAGTTGCATGCATCAAAGTACATACAGAGTTTAAAAGAAGTGTTTGTGAACTTAATGGATATCTCCAATTTTCAATATGTGAGAGGTAAATTTTTATTTCCGCAGTTGTTCGTCCATTATAAAGAAACGATTGTGATTTTTTTGGCGGCTTTTTTCATTTCATTATTTGTAGCATTTTGTATTGTTTATGTCATTATGAATAGTTCACCGCGTATACAGCATCGCATTAAATCATTTCTCATCTTCCTAGAATCTATTCCAGACATTCTACTTATTTTAGGATCACAAATTTTAGTTATATGGTTTTTTAAAAGAACAGGCTTTTTACCTTTTCAAATTGCGTCAATTGGAGGCGAGTCGATTAGAGGATTGCCGATATTTTGTTTGAGTATACCGACTACGATTCTGTTCGTAAAAATGTTAGTGCTTCGTTTTGAAAATGAGCTAGAAAAAGATTATGTACTATTTGCTAAGGCGAAAGGGCTGAATCGTTTTCATATTTTAAATCGTCATGTTTTACGAAATGTGTTGCTTAGTACACTTTACTTTGCGAAAACGAATATCTTTTTTATGTTATCTAATTTATATATTATAGAATGGATTTTTAATACGGGTGGTATTTTTATGTTTTTGAAATCGTATGAGAGTATTAGGGTTGAGGTTTTCATCGTTAGTGTGCTGCTTATTTATATTCCGATTTTTATTTTGTTTAAATTGTTTCATTATCTCATTCCAGCTGCGATGAAGGAGAGACTATAATATGTGGACGTATATAAAACGCGATAAAAGATTTTGGATAAGCATTGGGTTTCTTCTCATATTAGTTCTTTTGAGCATCGGAAATACGATATGGAATGATGGACATATTAGACAAGTTACATTGCAATATGATGCGGATGAAAATCCACAAGTGCCACCGTTTTCACCTTCATTACAATTTTTACTTGGGACAGACCGGAAAGGATACGACCTGTTACATTTAGTCATTGAAGGCGCGAAGTGGACGATTGGTATATCTATTTTAATTGCGGCACTTAGAATGGTGATAGGTGTGTTTTTTGGTGTTGTGCTTGGAACATATGTAAAAAGAGGGTTTTCAAAAATCGAGGCTTTTTTTGATAGTTTTACAGTTATTCCAACAGTTATGATTGCGTATTTTTTTCTTCACATTGCAAATGCATTTGGGAGTGGGGAGGAAACAACAACCTTTTTTGAAAGAGCTTCGTTTCAAGTTTTATTACTTGTAATGCTTGTGATGCCAGTTATTGCACTGTATGTTGCGAAGGAAGTACGTAAATTGAGAACCGAAGAATTTATTGAAGCTGCGTGCATATTGGGTGGATCGAGAAGGCACATTGTTATAAAGCATATTTTCCCGCATCTCTATATGACGTTTATACTTGTATTTTTTCAGCAGTTTACGCAAACTCTTACTATTTTACTGCACTTAGGATTACTGGAAATATTCTTTGGTGGAACAGTTCAGTTTTTAGGACCGATAGAAGAAATAGAGTCTTACACGCATGAATGGTCAGGTTTAATTGGAGTCTATTTTAGATCATTAACAGTGCATCCATGGATCCCTCTCGTCCCAATTACATTTTTCGGGCTTACTATTTTTTCAGGAAATATGATTGTAAAAAGTATAGAAGAGGCGATGACAAAAGTTCGATTAGGGGGAGAGATAAAGAAGACGGATGTAGAAGAGGAACAGCCTGCTGTGCAGTCAAAAGAAGAGCTATTTACTTTTAAACATATGATGTGAAGAACCTAGGAAACTAGGTTCTTTTATTTTGTTATATTACAATATCGTAAGAGAGATGTAATGAAAATCGATAGGGGAGAAATACAATTTTGTGTACACTTCATGTATAGAGAAATGTGAGAGCAGGTGAAGGTGTACGATGGATTTTTTAGAAGTATCAAAACGTAGTATAAAACGAAATATGAAAGATTATTTTCTATACTTTATTTCATTAGTAGGCAGCATTATTATTTATTTTACATTCGTATCGATTAAACGAAATGAAAGTGTAGTAGCTCTTTTAAAAGAGTCGGATAAAGTGGAAACGACATTTACGTTTGCACAAATATTGTTGATTATCTTTTTAACGATATTTGTTTTTTATTGTAATAGCTTCTTTTTGAGAAAGAAGAAAAAAGAAATTGCGCTATATAGTTTATTAGGTATCCGTAAAGAAGAAATTGCGAAGTTACTCTTTTATGAAACGTTATTAGTTGGTGCTGCGGCAAGTGTATTAGGTATTATTTCTGGTTTATTTATAGCGAATATATGTGCAGGGCTTCTTGTGAAGTTAATGGGAAGTGCGTTTACGTTCACATTTACGATTTCATTTTTATCTATAGTAGAAGTCCTTATAACGATAGGTGCGATTTTCTTTATTGCATCATGGAAAAGTAAAAAGTTAATTTATGAGCATCGTTTAGTTGAATTACTATATGGTGAAAATCAGAAAGAAGAGGCACCTACGTATTCAAGTAAGAAGGCAAAACGAGCGATTGTTTTATTAATGACAGGTTATATAATTGCGTTACTCACACAAGTTTTTGGGTTTGGAGCAATTTTTATTACAGGTCTACTTATTTTTGGGTGTATTGTAAAAGGTACGTTTTTACTATTTGAGCAATATACAGTGAAATCACTCCATAAAATAAAGGGAGATAAAACGAAATATTGGAATGGAACGAACATTTTATCCATTTCTTCATTGTTCTTTAGAATAAAAGGGAACGTAAAGATTAAAATGTACCCTATAGAATAGACACTGAAAAAAAAGTCTATTCTATAGGGTATTTCTTGTATAATGAGAGAAAATTGGGATCGGAGAAAGTTC
>NZ_JBIYCW010000032.1:0-9711 GCF_044908115.1 Bacillus sp. RC51
TAGATTTTGAATAGAGGAAATAAAAAAAGCCGCCCAATTATGATGTGCACCCCAATTGTTAGACACGAAAGACAATTGGAGGTGTACTTTTTATGGTTAAATTTTCACCAGAGGAAAAAGTAGAGGTGGTAAGAAGGTATTTAGATGGCAATGATGGAGTGAAAAGACTTGCGAGATCTATAAAGGTTCATCCAAGTGTAATCCAACAGTGGGTTAAGCAATATAAAGCAGTAGGTGAAAAAGCTTTTGAAAAATGCCATACAAGCTATTCCCTTCAGTATAAACTGGATGTACTTAATTATATGGATAAACAAGGGACATCTATTAGGGGTACCGCCACATCGCTATCAAGCTAACAAAACTAAATTTCCTTAAAATGAAAAAATACGCTATTCTTTCTGTAGAATCATAGGAAAGGATGGCATTTTTTACTCTTGAGGGCAGTTAATATTTTTAAGTTGATGGGCATGTGGTGCTACCCCATGCCCATCAAGCTAATATTTTATAGTACCCCCAGAACCAAATTTTTATCTCTCTACAGTTATTTATGTGAATTCAACTCGATTTTTTGTTTTGTGGGATAATTAGTTTTTTAACTTGATGGCGATAGGGAAAATGCTTTTCGTGTAAGCGTCAAATATTCCCCACCTACTATTTTTATTGTATATTTTAGAGTTACTTGATGTTTACTCTATTCGGGGTACCGCCACATCACCATCAAGCTAAGAAAAGCAAATACCCGAAAATGAGAAAATTGACGTCTCCAGATTAAAACGTACAATTTTCTCGTTTTGGGGGTATTTTAAAATTTCAACTTGATGATGGGGTATGCCCTACTAAACATAAAGTTCGATTCTCTTTTTATCACTTTTTTTAAAAGTACTCGCTGCAATTGTTTTTCCTATTTTTGATTTTTACTAAACAAAGATAACATTATAGCTTTAACTCTTTAAACACTTTGTTACCTGTATACTAATTTTAGTAAGATATTCCTCCTTATTATTAGTTCTTAATGGATTGTAGAAGTAATCTTCATAGGCATTTCCTTCAATAACATAGCCCTCTGATTTGATAAATTCCGTGATATTGTGGTATGCGGATTCAATATCTTTATAAGATCCTTGGTGATAATATATGACATAAATTCCTCCTGGTTTTGATTGACCTGTTTCTAAATCACTATAACAAAATAAGTGATCTACCTCCTCATATCTTTCTTGAATCAGGCTCTCTCTTGTTATCACAGATCCAATAGGAGCAGGAACAAACAAGCCTATTTGCTTGCTAAAATGTTTTACCCAATCGAAATCGGTCATGCTATTTTTCGAATTTACATCGCTTAAGAAAATAGATTTTTTCTGTGTCTTTTGGATATAAACCTTCCCAACTTCAACGTTTTTTCTTTCTTCTTCCATTGAAATAATACCCTTAAAGAAACGACGAATTTGAATTAATTTCTCAATTTCTTCTTCCACCAGAACTGTCTGCTGTTTTGCCATTTCAACAAGTTTGTAAGTGTTGGGAGAATTAAGATATTCTTTTAGTTCCTCAATCGAAACTCCCACTTTCCGAAGAGATTGGAGTGTTGAGAATGTATTAATTTGATCGTAGGTATAATATCGATAACCATTGGGAAGTTTACCGGCAGGTTTAAAAAGATTGATTCTATCATAATAAAACAAGGTGTCTTTTTTCACCCCAAAATAACTAGCAAATTCTCCTGTACTTAAGGTTTTAAGGTTTTTTCTCTCCAAGTTAAAAACTCCTCTTGACTATAGACTAACTCCACACTTCATACTAGCATAAGCAAACGCATGTTAATACAGGAGGTTTTTATTATGGATTATTTTCACCCCCTCGTCTGGCAGCTGCTCGGTGGTACGACCTTCGCCCGCACAGCTAGCTTTATGACGATACCATTTTTAGCACTTTATTTACAAAATGATTTACATGCCTCACCAATTATGATTGGTTTAGCAGTCGGTATTTCACAATTGACTGCGACATTTGGTGGCTTCTTCGGTGGTTTCTTTACTGACCGGTTTGGCCGAAAAAAAATTATCATCATATCGATGTTCTGTTGGAGTATAGTCTTTTATGGCTTTGCATTCGCAAACTCTGTTTGGATATTCGTTCTATGCAATGCTCTCAACGGTATCTGTCGTGCATTTTTTGAACCAGCTTCACAAGCTTTGATGATTGACTATACTGACGAAGATAGGCGTCGTCGCCTATTTTCAATTCGATATACTGCCATCAATTTATCAGCTGTGATCGGCCTTTTGCTCGGTATTGTCATTTCAAAAGCATCATCAATAAGTTTTCCATTCCTTATTACTGCAACGATGTACTTATTGTATGCGATTTTCTTAGTCATCACTTTACGACGTATAGAGGAGCAGAATACGGTCAATGTTACGCAAGATATTGGCGACTTGATGCGTGTTCTTTTACAAGATAGCACACTTATGTTGCTCATTATTGCGAGTGTTATTTGCAATTTCGTATATATGCAAACAGAGGCAACAATGCCACAATTGCTTAATTTAACTATGGCAGACGGAGTAGCATTATATTCAGTTCTAATTGTGATTAATGCTGCAACAATCGTAATTCTTCAATTGCCACTCGGCATTTTAAGCGAAAAAGTAGCAATCAAAACAAGTCTTATTTTCGGGGGCGGACTATTAGCACTTGGTATGTTAATCTTCCACTTCGCTGATAATTGGACACTTTTTATTGTCGGTATGGTTGTGTTCTCACTTGGTGAAATTTTTGTTTTCCCAATGACGAGTGCTATAGTCGAAATGATTGCACCCGCGCATCAAAAAGCAACATATCTTGGTTTTATGCAATTTCAAAACTTAGGTGGCTTCTTAGGCCCAGTGCTTGGTGGCTGGTTGATTATCCATTTTGCACCACAATTGTATTTGGTGATGGTTAGCCTATGCTTAGTAGTTATTATTTGCTACATAGCAGCTTTACGTGGCAAATCATTTCGAATGTCTTAATACAAATAAAAACTGTGACTACATGAGGTACGGTCACATTACCATAAAGCTAAGGTTTCACACTATTCATTAAGCAAAAAAGACGTTATTCTTACTGTAGAATTATAGGAAAGGATGGCGTTTTTTGTATGTCTAATTCTGTATCTGACGACTTACAATTATTTGCACAGGAGATAAAGAGTCTTTTATCCCCAAATACCTTACAGAATCTAGCTAGAGATGTTGGATTTGTACAGCGAACAAGTAAGTATCAAGCACAAGAGTTAGTAGCTTTATGCGTATGGCTAAGCCAAAGTGTAGCAAAAACTTCCTTAACCCAGTTATGTAGTTGTTTAGAAGTATCAACAGAAGTACTCATCAGTCCTGAAGGACTAAATCAAAGATTTAACGCCGCAGCCGTCCAGTTTCTACAACAAGTTTTAGCCAAACTTCTAAACCAAAAGTTATCTTCAGCTAAGCTAATTTCTTCTCCATATACTTCTATTTTCAAGCGTATTCGTATCTTAGATTCAACTGCATTTCAACTCCCGGATGTATTTTCATCGGTTTATCCAGGTGCAGGAGGATGCAGCCATACAGCTGGGATAAAAATTCAGCTTGAGTATGATTTGTTAAGCGGACAGTTCCTACATATTCATACAGGTCCAGGTAAACAACATGATCGCACTTACGGCTCTCTGTGTGCCCCAACTGTGGCAGCGAATGATTTATGTATCCGAGATTTAGGTTATTTTCATTTAAAAGACCTTCAATATATACAAGATCAAGAGGCCTACTATATTTCTCGTATCAAGTCGAATACACGTATTTATCAAAAAAATCCTAACCCTGATTATTTTCAAGATGGAAGAATTAAGAAAGGTACAGAGTATATACAGTTAGATATGGAGACGGTAATGAACTCCCTTCAGCCAGGACAAACATGGGAAATAGCTAATGCTTATGTAGGAATGATTGATAAAGTGTCAGCTCGTGTAATTGTCCATCGATTAACAAAACAACAGCAACAAAAACGATTACAAGATCAAGCTGTAAGAGAAAAAAAGAAAGGAATGAAGTATTCTCCTCGTAGTAAACGACTCAGTGGTATCAATGTATATATGACAAACACTTCTACAGATATTGTCCCGATGGGACAGGTACATGACTGGTATTCTTTGCGTTGGCAAATCGAAATTTTATTTAAAACGTGGAAGTCATTCTTTCAAATCCATCATTGTAAAAAGATAAAATCAGAACGATTGGAGTGCCATTTATATGGCCAATTGATTGCCATTCTACTCTGTTCTTCTATCATGTTTCAAATGCGCCAATTGCTCCTCATGAAGAAAAAACCAGAGCTTAGTGAGTATAAAGCCATATATATGATTAAAGACTATTTTCTTCTTCTATTCCAAACTATACAAAAAAACACCCAAGAGCTATCAAAGGTGTTACTCCGCCTGTTCAATCTCCTACAGCAAAACGGGCGGAAATTTCATCGATATGAGAAAAAAACGGTCTTTGATATATTAGGTGTCGTTTACAATTGTACCATGTCTGATAATCAAGCCGCTTAATTCAAAAAAGTGAAACCCGTTAGGGTTTATTTCGTATGCAAATCTTTCAATCACCTACACTTGCCCTTTAGAAAAAGAAACAATCTCGCCTAAAATTGACTTTGCATAAGCTTAGCTTGATAGCGATGTGGTAGAACCCCTAATATATAAAAAATAAGTCCTAACAATAATGTAATATTTCAACTTAAATTTCTACATTTTTTTACAAAATCACACAAAATATGGTCATCAGATGAAATCTGAGAGTTTCTTTTCATGAGAAATAATAAGATAATATTCGGATAGGAGTCCAATACATATTATTAAAATTCAGATGGTTCAAGTCGGAGGAAGGCACCTTAGGGTGTCTTTTTTATGTTTATGGATTTGTTTAGAAAATATTTGAAATATAATACAATAAATTATATTATTATGTGTGTATGACTTCTGATTTTTAATATTTCTGAAAATTAATAAGGGGAAACAATAATGAAATTAGGAAAATTAGTATTAATTGGGGCGTTAACATTTAGCGGGTTTACTGCAATAGAAATGATTAAGCCTACCTCACAAGTTACTGCAGCTTACTCAGATCCATTTAATGATGATTGGGGATTTAAAACCATTGTGGATCTGGAAAGTTCCGTGGAAAGTACATATCAACCTGATTGGAAAATTGGGGATTTAATAACTGGTGATACATTTTACTTAACACAGCACTTTGGTAGAGAACATTTTGGTGCGCAAATGAAAATTTTTAAAGTCCACACAAATGGTACCCTAGAACGATTCCAAACAATAGAACCAGAATTTCTTCCTGGAACAGAAATTTGGCAAACTCCTATCACAGATAGCTATACAAGTGGTACTTATGTAGCTGCAATTAAATATCGTGGTGAATTCACGTATTCAAATCAATTTACAATCAATTAAGGATGTAATAAATTAGAAACAGGCACTCAAAAGAGGGCTTTTATTATTTCTCAATAACCGAAATTATTTAACGTGGTAAAATAATAATTGGATTGGCATCCGATACCATATTACAATACGATGGTTCAAGTCGCAGGAAGGCACCCTAGGGTGTCTTTTTTATTTGTTATTGTTTCAATTATAAAGTGCTTAAATTCAAAAAAAGACATCAAATAAAACTTAATATAATAATCCTAATAAATCGATAATATCAATAATTTTCTTATCTTCTATTCTACAATAAAGCCTTGTACCCTTGCGCTCACTAATTACAATATTACCTATAGTTAGTTTGCGTAAGTGTTGTAAAATCATAGGTTCCGAAATATGCGTCGCAGCACTCAACTGAGAAACTGTTAAAGTCCCACTTACAACCAATTCACGTACAATTAATAAACGACTTAAACTACCTAATAACTCTAAGATTTCAGCACCACTTACATAATAATTAGAATCCATGTTGAAATCACCAGACATACTATTCATCTCCCTAATATCAATATGAATATTGAATATTTTAACATAAAAATGAAAATTAACCTCCTAATAATTTCTATTGAAATGTAAAAATTTAAAGTTTGGGTGGTTTAAGTGAGAGGAAGGTACCTTAAAGTGTCATTTTTTAGTGGACAAAACAATATAAATTATATTATAAAGATAAAAGAATTAATAGAAAGATAAGTGGATATCATAATTAATTTTGAACCGTTTAACCCAGCTATAAATGCCATAGCAATCAAACTTGCTATGGTACTGTTTATACCGTTATTCTTAGCATTGCTTGTCAAAGTGATACTTATGAAATTTATGAAAGAATTGATTGCTGGCAGACTAGCATATCTATCTTGTTTATTTTTTATGTACTATGTAATTAAATTTGTTACAGAGTAGAAAGGCACATTAGGGTCTCTTTTGTTTTATGTAATAATGCATAGAATATTAAATTTAATAGATATTATGATATACTCTCAAGGTGTGATACATAATTTCTTTAAATTAGAAAACTAAACCTTATCTACCCAATTGTGGGGGACGCCTTATGGCGTCTTTTTTTTAGGACCTGCTTAATTCAGGCATAAAAACATAAGGTAAAGTGAACCCGTTAAAATACATGGAATGAACTCTAGTTTCACCCTCTTATCTAAAGGAGGAACTATTGTTATGGGCTATGGTGGTAGTTGCGGCGAAGGCTGCGGTTTTGGTGGCGGATTTGCTTTACTCGTTGTATTCTTTATACTATTAATCATTATCGGATGCAGTTGCTTCTGCTAAAAAAATATAGGAAAAGACACTCTTAAAGGAGTGTCTTTTCTATTCTCTTTAAAGAGCTTATATTGACCTCGTAATTATTCCCATATGGTCTAAGCGATGGAATTTCTTCCTTTGGCCCGTAAAATAATAGTTTCAAATCATCATCTTTGTACTGAACTACGAAGAAATCATCGAATTGGTAGAATGTATTTTGATTGATCGTGATAAAACCTTTTCCTTGGGCAGTTGTTTTAACACTTATTCTTCTCCCATCTTTGATGAAATCATATCCATGCTGATTAGTCACTTTGGATAGCTCGTCATTCGTATAAAGAACACAAAAGAATTCACCTAGACGACCTATAAGATGTATTAATTCGGTTGCTTTCCATCCAAGGACATTTATTTCATATCGTAAAACTTCAAAATATGATTCATATAACTTTTGGATTTGCGAGATTCCTATAGCACTTTTACCATTGTAAGGAATAAGTTATCCATTGACCTTTTACTTTTATATAGGTTTCATCGACTCTCCAAGAGTCATTTGTTTGAGGTGACGACGGATTCGTTTGTCCAATTCAGGACCATACTGATGAACCCAACGCATAATCGTTGTATGAAAAATAAATAAAAGAACCCGTTAATCATAAACGGATTCTTTCCACAAGATTCACAAGGAATACAAGGTAACTGGTCCAGAGAAACCTATGAAATTCCATGTGATATTACTATATGTAAAGTGGATAAAACGGTTAATGGAAATTAAACAAAATTCCTATTTAACAACAAATAAAAAGAGCACATTTTTATATGCACTCTTAGTAAGATAGGTGAATGTCTCATGAGATATAAAAAATTCAAAAAATCGTAATCAGATTTTCATGAGTGAATTTTTTATATTGTATTTGTTACTTGGAGTTATTGAGCCTGTCACTATAAAAATAAAGAGCGCTTTTTAAGGCGCCCTATGACCAAGACTCATATCGAAAAGCCTATCATGATTAATGTATGTGCAGTTTTTTAATAAAATCCTTATTTGAACGTAAAAAGCCCTAGAGGGGACTAGGGTCTTTTACATAATAAATCTTTCTGTTTTTAAAAGGACTTACTGAAGATAACACATGAATGTTTCATAAATGTATCAAAAAAATGAACAAAATCTTTATTTCATAACAAGCGAAAAAGAGCACACATATAAGTATGCTCTTTGACAAGAAAGGTAGATTTCTATGAGTGGAAAGTCTCCATACAATAACATATGCTTGTCCAGTTAAAAGGCGAAAAAATTTAACAAAATCGTTATTTAGTAGCAAATGAAAAGAGCACACTAATAAGTATGCTCCTTGAAAGGTAGATTGCTATGCTTGGAAGGTCTCCATACAATAACATATGCTTGTCTAGTTTAAGTGTGAAAGGCTTTTAACCAAAAAGCTATTTAAATAAAAGAACCCCCGTTTGTCTGCAGGGATTCTAAGGGTAATCGTCAAGTAATGACGTACTCGACTAATTAACCATATCATGAATTTTTTTGGTAAAAATAGTGGTAAATGTGTCCAAATGAATGGGGCATTATTTTGGACACATTTACCACTATTTGATTTCAAATGAAAAACAGCTAGCAAAAGCTAACTGCTCAGTCTTGAAGGAAGTCTCGATTAGTAAGGTTACACACAAGAGATTTCCGGCTGTTTAACAGCCTATCTGTAGTATTGACGGAATATTAAGTTTTATTCAGGGGAGATTATATTTTACAAATTAGATTATGATAGTCGATATTCTCCATATTGACCAGAAAAGAACCAAAAATTCTATTGAAATTCCAAGTCTTCTTTTCCTAGTTTTTTGAAATTCTTTTATTAAATAGCCAACAGCACTAATTGCTATAAGAATGAAAAGAATAAGTTCTAGTGTAACTGGCATTTGATCTACTCCTAATCTTTTAATTTAATTCGGTATATAACGATTATAAGATATTTTTGTGGTTAGTGGTGAAAAATTAAACAAAACCATCTCTTTACGAAAAAAGGTCCTGTTGTCTCCAACAGAACCTCTCCTAAAATGGCAAAGAGTAACTCTTACCTTACTCTTTGTTCATATACTACAGGAGTTTTAATGAAAATCCAAGGCTCCTTATATTGAGAAATAAAGAAGAATCATTCTAACTGCTCATCTCCAAGGGGGAACAAGGAGAAAAATCTAATGTCATCTATATTATTGACGTAATATTTAGTTTTATTAAAGGGGAGAGAAGTAGGATATTAACATGGATATGCGCAAATTCATATCCTGTAAGTAATAAATTAATGACGGGGTAGATTGAGAATGGATGATCCGATTAAGGAGATAGCTAGCGCTTGGTTTGTTGCAGTAGGGACAATTATTGCTGCGATTGGGAGTACACCTTTAAAAAGATTGAACAGCGAATTAAGCAAAGACTTGAACATATGGGGGAATGTATTACAGGCAACGGGGAACGGTCTGGAAGCTGATGGACAAGGAGAAATATCCCTTGAATTGATTGGGAACGAAATCCAATCAATTGGTAATATAACGGTTCTAACAGGACTCATTATAGACTTTGAAGATGAAACACAAAAAAATTAGTAATTGTAGGGAATTGGATACAAGCATTAGGTGGTGTTACATCAATAGGTGGGATATAGGAATTGAAAGCTAGTCGGGATAAAGTGGAGGAAATTTCGGAAGGTGATGAGGAGGATGGACAACTTATAGTGATTACGGGGAGTTGGGTCCAAGCAGTCGGTTCAGTAGTTTCATTAATTGGTCAAATAAGAGAAGAAAGCCAAGAGATAGAAGAAAATAATTCATAGAGAACTTAATAAAATAATCCTTTGTGCGACACGTTTCCTCATAAGTGTGCAAACACGAAGTAGGAGGGTTATTAATTTGATAACAACAACTGTTTGACTGAAAGT
>NZ_JBIYCW010000033.1:0-8511 GCF_044908115.1 Bacillus sp. RC51
ATTTGCGACTTCCTTATGTTAACATCTTCGTTAGTTAATGTCAACTAAGTTTTTCATTTTGTTTGCCGCGTTCTGCGTTATTGCATCGGCGACTTTTTCTATATTACACCTCTATATCCTAATCGTCAATACCTTTTATCCTTTTTATTTTATAAATTCTAAAGGGTATTGAACCTTCTTCATTTATACTCCGTTCCTAGAGATTAATAAACTGGTGCAATCACTTTCATAATCGACAGTTTATACTTTCTTACTTACACCTTTCTAAAGAATGAATAGCAAGCCAAACAAATATATATTAAAGGTAACACTTTTTATTTCGAGTACATTCCAGCTGCATTCACAATTATCTCCTACCACTTCTCTCTAGGAATTATAAATACACCATGCATTTACTAAAAATCTAATTAACTTAGGAGGCGTTATGAAATGCATGTTAATAAGAAGATCATTTATGTATCCCATGATGCCCATTTCCACGGAGCACAGCTGCTTTCTTTACATACTATTAAAGCTCTTAAAGAAAACTTTCATTACTCCGTCGCAATTATTTCTATTGGAACGGGCATTTTAATCCACGATTTTCAAAAGTATGGTCCTGTTTATTGCCTAGAGGAAGACTACCCAACAGAAAAAAGGGTCGAATTATTAATAAAGAAGTTACTATCACAAGACTATACCATCGCCATATGTAGTACCGTCATAAGTGGTGATATAGTTGCATTACTAGCTAAACACAATATAAAAGTTATTTCATTAATACATGAATTGCCGCATTTAATACAACAGTACTCTGCCGAGGGGAAAGCTAGAAACATTGCCCAGTTTGCTTACAAAATTGTCTTCCCTTCACAGTACGTGTATGAAAAATTCCGTACAATCACCCAATTAGATCATCAAAAATGTCACATCCTCCCTCAAGGCTTGTTTAACCACAATCCTTATAAGAACAATATTGCAAAAGCTAGAAGCGAATTACGAAAAAAACACAACCTGCCTCTAGATAGCAAAATCATTTTAGGAGTAGGTTTCGCTGATCATCGGAAAGGGATAGATTTATTCTCACTTATTGCTTACTCAGTAAGAAAGGTTCATACGAATATTCATTTTATCTGGGTCGGGAGAACGGATGTTCATTTCTTTAACACGCTATCCCCAAGATATACAGCACATTTCACATTAGTTGAGCCTACTCCAGATATCGGTTTATATAACGCCGGGGCTGATTTATATTTGTTAACTTCAAGAGAAGATCCTTTTCCAAACGTTGTTTTAGAGGCATTAGATACAAAAGTCCCTGTTATAGGGTTTAAAAACGCTGGAGGTTTTGAAGATGTTGTTACGGAACAAACTGGCGCCTTAGTAGACTTTTTAAATTTACCGCAGGTGCTGGAAAGAATATATGAATTTATTGGAGATGAAGACTTACGATTACAAAAAGGGCGCTTTGGCCAAGAGCTTATTGAAAAAGATTTCAACTTTCTTCATTACATTTATCAACTGTTAAACCTACTTGATCATAATTACAAAAAAATAAGCGTAATCATACCGAACTATAATTACGAAAAATACTTATCTAACCGAGTTAAATCCATATTAAACCAAACCTATCCCCTTTACGAACTAATTTTCCTAGACGATGCCTCTACTGACAATAGCGTATCTATATTTGAACAGCTGCTCTCAAACGAAAATAAGCCCCACCTAAAAGTTCAGCAGATTATTAATGATAAAAACTCTGGTTCTGTATTTAAACAATGGATAAAAGGCATCTCTGCAGCAACCGGTGATTATATTTGGATTGCAGAGGCCGATGACTTATGTGATCAGACATTTTTAGAAGAAGTAATCCAAGGGTTTCATATAAATCGTGATGTTACCTTAAGCTACACACAATCAAAACAAATAGATGAACAAGGAAATATCCTAGCCAATCATTATTTAGATTACACAAATGATATTGATAAAGAAAAATGGAAAAGTTCTTATTTCCGAAAAGGGATAGATGAAATACAAGATACATTACTTATCAAAAACACCATACCTAATGTCTCAAGTGTAGTTTTTAAAAACATAGATATAAAAACTACAGAAAAACAATTAGAAAAGTTTAAAGTAGCTGGTGATTGGTTTTTCTATGTTTCTATTCTTAAAGAGGGGAACATTTATTTCAATCCAAAACCGCTAAACTATCATAGACGACATACAAATAGCGTAACGAGAACAGAAGATTCATATTCCCATTACAGTGAAGTTGTACAAATGCAGAATTTCATTAAAGAAACCTTTACTATCGACGACATTTCAAAAAAGAAAATGTACACATATAGAAAGTACCTTAAAGCATATTTGAAGATTTAATGATATATTTTCTTCGCCATCAGTATCTCTTGTAAAACGTTACTATCATTTAAGGGGGGTTACTCTTTGAAAGAATTTATAGAAGCAAATAAAGATTTGCTTTCTCAAATTGCACACAAATACAATGTAAATGTAAGTATCCATCCAGAGGATCATATCTTTCAATTCCTTGTCACTAATCCAGTCTTCCCATCTAAAAAAGAAGCGATAGATTATTATTTTCAAGATGGGAGAAAATCTGCAGAAACACTTTTAGATTTAATTACTTCCTTTTATCCCCCTATAGACACTCCAATTAAATTATTAGAATTCGCATCCGGATATGGCTGCGTAACACGTCATTTATTAAACCCACAAACGAACTTAAGTATAACTACCTGTGATATACATGAAGAGGCTATTACTTTTATTGAAAACACATTAAATACTTCTTCTATCTTATCTCACCCTGAACCTGAACAAGTAAAATTGGCCTCGTCTACGTATGATATCGTCTTTTGTCTATCCTTTTTTTCTCATATGCCTGATACAACTTGGTTTCGTTGGCTTCAAACATTGTATAATGCTGTTTCTCCTGAAGGCTTACTCATTTTCACAACTCATGGTTATCAAAGTAAAAAGTACTTCAGCTTTCCAGATTTAAATAAACAGGGTTATTGGTTTCTCCCTTCTAGTGAACAATTGGATTTAGATGTTCATCAATACGGGCAAACGATCGTTAGTCCCTCTTACGTATGTGACAAAATTAAATTATTACCCTATAACCCTGTCATCAAAAAATACACTGAAGGTTTTTGGTGGGAACATCAAGACCTTTGGGTAATAAAAAAAGAAATAAAATAATAAACCATGCTCTACTGATACAAAAGTAGGGCATGGCTTATTATTTTTTACTATATAAGAACTCTTCAATCCATAGCTTATTTAATCTAATTCCACTTTTGAAATCTATTTTCGGTTCCCAATTACATTCTCGTCTTACTCTATCTATATTTAAAATGATTTTTTGAACATTTTCTTGCCTTTGTTTATAGCAGGTAAAGTCCACTTTTCTTTCCGTTAATTTCTCCAATTCTACTATAATTCGCTTTAAAGAGAGACCCCTTCCGCTCCCTATGTTATACACACAAGATTTCAAACGATTTAATTGTGATAGTTGTATAGTGATTTCAACTAAATCATCGATATAAATATAATCTCGAATAATCTCTTGTGGATTCCCATATATATTAATCTTGTCATTACTGAGATGCTGATACAAAAAACAATTTATTGCCCCAACTTTCTTTAAAGGATTTTGATATTTTCCATATGGATTAGAATATCTACATACAACATAGTCAATTCCGTATTTTTTCTTATAAAAGTACAAGTAATTTTCAAGCGATACTTTTGTTATTCCATAAGGAGAAAGTGGTTTTAATGGATGTTCCTCATCAATAGGTAAATATTCCGGTTCACCATAAACCGTGCCTCCAGAAGATGCTAATACAATTTTTTTAACAGGAAAATTTTTAACACTTTCCATGAAGTTAAGAAAAAAAAAGCTACTGTTTATATCTCCGAAAACATCTTCAATTGAAGTTGCTACATTAGACGTTGCAGCTAAATAAATAATAATATCCACACTCACTAAAGCTTTATATATATCTTTAACATTCGCTAAATCACCTTTAATAAATTCAACTTCACTTATAATATTTTGAGGAAAATTATTTATATGTCTGGAAAATACTTTTACATTTTGACCCTGTTTTAATAAACCTATTGCGAGGTTAATACCAATGAAACTATTTCCACCTACTATTAAATAATTATTCTTCCTCATAATATCCTCTCTAGTAATAAAATTTTTACTCGTCACACCTAGAAATACAAATAAATGAACTTGGTCACTTCTATTATTCATCCTCTTATAATTGTATGCCCCTTATAAATTTTCATTATCTTTATTTTATATTTTCCTTTTAGAATCGATACCTTATTTAAGATGACCGCAAAAACACTCATAATATTTACTCATTCCCATG
Source organism: Bacillus sp. RC51 (assembly GCF_044908115.1). Lineage (NCBI taxonomy): Bacteria > Bacillati > Bacillota > Bacilli > Caryophanales > Bacillaceae > Bacillus > Bacillus sp. RC51. The sequence continues at coordinate 4,392 of NZ_JBIYCW010000033.1, forward strand.
AATATATTGGATTAGTAAAAACTTGCCTTCTCATATTCTCGTTTATTCTATTTAAAAACCTTCTCCATAAATAAAACTTTCAAAAAGGAGCACTACATGTATGAAGAATGTAAATCAAGAGCTTTTAAATCATGTAATCCTACATAAAGATCGAATCCCACATTTCCATAAAGACTTTCCACTTATACTATTCTGGAGCCATAGAAGCGGATGTACTACTTTAGCTAATTGGTTCTTTTTTCAAATTGGATTATTTACTGAAGCAAAGAAATACCATGACTTTATTCATTACTATGAATTCTGGGTGTATAAAAACAACACCAACTACATACCAGAGTTACAAAATGGGCTTCTAACAGCAAAAAAAGATGTTTGTAAACTTGTACGGAATCCCTATACAAGGGCGGTCAGCTCCTTTTTATTGCTTGCTGACAATCCATATGCTAGCCCTCAATGGGAAAGTATCCGGCATTATTTTTATAATGACAAATATAGTAATCAAGGAATATCATTTAAACAATTTTTATATTACGTTCAAGCATGCAGTTCCAATTCCCTAGCAATAGATATACATTTTAGTCAGCAATACGTCCCAGGTGAAGAAAACTTCATCCAATGCTATATTCCTTTAGAAGATTTTAATACACAAATCACCAAGATAGAACACACGTACGATTTGACTAAATCAAATTTAGCGCTTCTTACAAATTCAGATCATCATCGTGCTCATAAGATGCTTTATACGGGAAGCTATGCAGAACTTAGCATTACAGATGCATCCTTCCCCCGCTTTCCAACATATGAAAGCTTTTATGATAAAGAAACCATGGGTTTAGTTACAGAAATATATGCACAAGACTTTGAAATGTATCCGTACACAAAAGGGACATTCTAAGTCGATACATTCTTCAATGAATAAAAGCGAATGTATCGCATAGCATAAAGTGAAACTTTAATTAGCGTGGGGTTCTCTCCCGCTAATTGTTCCATTCTACCAATCTCACTTTTATGAGTTCCCTAATTTCCACCCACTCTCTTTGATTTCGCTGGTTGTTGACGTGTGTGTCATATGCATTTTTTTACACAGGAGTGATGTCATGTGGAAGGTAATTTGAAGCACAATAATGGATATTGCGTTATTTGTGAGAAGAAAGCTACATTTATAGAGCATAATGATTGGCTTAGAGATCACTACTTATGTTCTACATGCCACTCTATACCAAGGCAGCGCGCTCTAATCCATGTTTTAAATACATTTTTTCCAAAATGGGGTTCCTATCATATCCACGAATCCTCTCCTGGGGGAATTACAACTCAACTACTAATAAAAAACTGCAAAAACTATACATACTCTCAATACTTTAAAAACTACCCTCTCGGCCAATACTTTCAAGGGGTTAGATGCGAGAACTTAGAAGACATGACTTTTCAAAATGAATCTTTTGATTTATTAATTACTCAAGATGTCTTTGAACATGTAATGGAGCCAAACAAAGCCTTTAAAGAAATAGAGCGTGTATTAAAGCCTGGCGGCGCTCATGTGTTTACTGTCCCTTGGTATCATACACTCACAAAGACTTTACAAAGAGCAAGAATCAATAAAGAAGGAATCGAATATATTGAGGAGCCAATTTATCATGGTAATCCTATTGATGAGAACGGGTCTTTAGTAACATTTGATTGGGGTAAAGATATGATTGAATACATTTATACACATGCAAATATGTATACCATTGTTTATTTACACAAGGATAGATCACTGGGGTTAGATGCTGAATTTCTACATGTTTTTATTAGTAAAAAACACGAAAATGATTTTTAGGAACTATATAATTTGGAGGTTAACAAATGAATAACTTTAAGTTAGGAAGTGATTTTGATAACCTTGTTAGCCCACTTTCTGATGTTGAACTTCTTAATCTATTTATACAAAGTTGCTCACAAACAAAGATAAATGGCATCCCAGTACCTACGTTCCCCTCCGAAGAAATTCAACAACAGTTTGTAGGTGCTTCCTATGAACATGCTCTTTATGAAGCATATTTGTTTTATAGCCTTGTAAAAACATATGCCCAAAATTTAGGCGTTCCCTTGAATAAAGAACGGAAAATTTTAGACTTTGGTTGCGGATGGGGAAGAATCATACGCTTCTTTTTCAAAGATGTTCGCCATAAAAATTTACTTGGTATTGATGTAGATCCTGCAATGATTAACCTTTGCAACGAAACGTTAGGAAGAGGCAGGTATAAAATAGCTCCCCCACAACCTCCTGTAGAATTTATTAATGACAATTCATTAGACATCATATTCGCTTATTCTGTATTCTCACATTTATCCGAAGAAACTGCAGAAAATTGGATAAAGGAATTTTCAAGAATTCTTCGTCCAGGTGGAATCTTCATCGCCACAACACAAGCACGCTATTTTCTCGATTTCTGTCAACAATTTAAGGAACACCCTGAATTAATTCAAACGGGATGGCATAAAACTTTATCTCAAGCTTTTCCAGATATAAATCGTGCCATCTCGGATTATGAAAGCGGCAATTTTATCCACAGCCCTACGGGAGCTGGAGACGTTAGAAACAGTAGCTTCTATGGGGAAACCGTTATACCTAGAACTTATATTAAAAACCACTATGAGAAGTATTTAAAGCTACGGGACTTTTTTGATGATACAAACCGGTTACCCCAAGCTCTATTTGTTCTCCAAAAAGATTAACTCTTTTCGCTCATTGTATAATGAAGATCATTTTGTATCTCAGCCGTATATATTAAATCATCAAAGATTTCCATATCAAGCATACTGCACAAAAGAATTCATTATGCAGCATAAATACAGTAAGTAAATAACATATCTCATGTTTTAACTAGATTCGAAAAATCAAAAGTAACTTCCCACCACTTGAACTACGAAGAACATAAGGGGGATATATCTTGAAAATAATCGCTTTTTACTTACCACAGTTTCATCAAATAAAAGAAAATGACCGATGGTGGGGGAAAGGGTTTACTGAATGGACAAATACTAAAAGTGCACGACCTTTATTTTCAGGACATTACCAACCTAGAGAACCTTATCAAGATTTTTATTATGACTTAACCACCCCATCCGTAAGAAAATGGCAAGCAGAAATTGCCAAAGCACATGGCATATATGGTTTTTGTTATTACCATTACTGGTTTAAAGGGAAGAGGCTATTGGAGGCACCCTTTAATGAGGTACTTAAGATGAAGGAACCAGATTTTCCATTTTGCCTTTCTTGGGCAAATGAACCGTGGACAAAAACTTGGGATGGTCTTGATAGTCACATATTAATGCCTCAAAATTATGGAGAATTATCAGATTGGAAAGAACACTTTGAGTATTTATTGCAAGCTTTCCAAGATGAGAGATATATCCGTATAGACGATAAACCACTATTCATTATTTATCGTCCCGGGCATATCCCTCATTGTGAACAAATGCTTCATTATTGGAATACACTCGCACAAGAAAATGGTTTGAAAGGTATATACTTTGCAGAAACATTAAACAGCTTTCCACTTCCTAATATAAATGGATTTGATGCTAGCATTCAATTCGAGCCTTTTTATACAATTGCTCATGATAGCTCTTCAGACATAAATAAGACAATATATGAGTCTGGTAAACAAATAAACGCTTGGGATTATGATAAAGTGTGGATGTATATACTAAAGCGATCTCCTCCAGAGAAAAAAACATTTCCTGGTGCCTTTGTTGACTGGGACAATACAGCACGCCGCAAAGACTTAAATAGCAGCATCTTCCTAGGTTCTACCCCTAGGAAGTTCACGATATATTTAAGCAAACAAATCCAGCGTACCTATTCTCTTTACAACAGCGAGTTTTTATTTATTAATGCGTGGAATGAATGGGCAGAAGGTACTTACTTAGAACCAGATAAAAGGCATGGATTCGCCTATTTAGAAGGAGTTAAGCAGGCAATTAACAGAGGTATGAAAGCATACAAAAAAGACGAGTCATTCTGACTCGTCTTAAAGTTGCTTGGCGACGTCCTACTCTCACAGGGACAAGGTCCCAACTACCATCGGCGCTAGAGAGCTTAACTTCCGTGTTCGGTATGGGAACGGGTGTG
>NZ_JBIYCW010000034.1:0-4503 GCF_044908115.1 Bacillus sp. RC51
GGATCAAACTCTCCAATAAAGTTAGTTTGTCTAGCATCTAAAAATAAAAATTGACGTTCACGTTGTTTGTTTCGTTCAGTTTTCAAAGAACTTGTTTGCCGCTCATTTGCGACTCCCTTATGTTAACATTTTCATATTTCAATGTCAACCAAGTTTTTTTATTTCTTTTGTCGCTTTCTGCATTGTTGCTATCGGCGACTTTTTCTATATTACACCTCTAAACTCTAATCGTCAACACCTTTTTACAAAGATATTTAATTTAATATGTTCACACCATTTTAGCTCTAAATCAGGCCCTATAAAGATTTCATTAAAATAGAAACCATCGTCTACTTTTCTTTATTAATCTATCCTTCTACAATTTAGAAACTTCTCTATTACAAAGGACTTGCTTCCCCCATCTTACCGAACTCATACGATTGATTCTTTTCAGCTAAACTGACAACCTTATTTTAATAATTAATAGTATATAAGTAGAAAGTTGCTTTATTTTTCATTACTGCTCCCTTTTCCCCTGTGTTTATCAAATTGTACTATCAATAACCATTCTATTAGAATCAGGTGACGATATGAAAGATATATGTATTCTTATAGCAGACGATGATAAAGAAATCCGTGATTTATTAAAAAGATATTTAGAACGAGAGTTATACATAGTAGATACTGCGTCTGCAATTATTTAATCAAAACAACTATAACCTCTTTATATTAGATCTTATGATGCCTAAAGTAGATGGGATCGAAGTATGGAGAAAGCTTAGAGATACAACTAACATCCCTATTATTAATGCTAACTGCTAAAGATCACGAAGTTGCTAAAACTTTAGGCTTAAGCATCGGTGCTGATGATTATATTACGAAGCCTTTCAGTATTCACGAAGTGGTTGCAAGAGTAAAGGCTCTTATGCGACGTTTTTTATTTCTCGGAAGCAACACTAACTTACAAGAAAAAACAACTTTAACATTTAAGGGACTAACCATTGATTTTAAAAAACACACAAGTCCCTACGAACGGACAAGAGATTGCGTTAACCGAAAAAAAACTTAAACTAGTAAAGTTCTTCTCTTCCAACCCAGAGCAATTATTTACAAAAACAAAACTCTTCCGAAATGTGTGGGACGCTAATTATATAGAAGATGATAATACCGTTATGGTACATATTAGAAAACTTAACTGCAAGAGAGAACTTATTAATTAATGCAAAGATAATTGGAGTTCACAAAAGGAATGCAATTGAAGAAGCATTAGAAATTGTAGGCTTACAGCACGAAACAAAAAAATTAGTAGGAAAATACTCTTTAGGAATGAAGCAACGCTTAGGAATTGTACGTGCTCTTCTCCATTATCCTGAACTACTCATACTAGATGAACCAACTAACGGACTAGATCCAATCGGTATTAAAGAAATGCGAAAACTCATTAAATCTTTAGCTCAAGAAAGAAATATAACGATACTCATTTCTAGTCATATATTAGCTGAGGTGGAACAACTAGTCGATCGTATGGGAATTATTCATGAAGGAAGGTTATTAGAAGAAGTTTCTCTTGATACACTGCGTAAAGCCAATCGTAAGTACATAGAATTCCAAGTAAATAATGATAATAAAGCTGCGATGCTATTAGAAAATCATTTTAAAATTTTTGATTATGAGGTACATGATGAAGGAAACATTCGCGTTTATTCTCACTTTGGACAGCAAGGACACATCAACAGAACATTAGTTCGTAACGATATTGAAGTATTAAAAATTGTGATGAGCGAAGATAGACTAGAAGATTATTTCACCAAACTAGTTGGGGGTGGCACAATTGGTTAATCTGCTTTATACAGAACTATTAAAATTGAAACGATCCAATATGTTTTTGATTAGTATTATCGGAGCAGGTGTCGCGCCATTTTTAGTGGTTGTAGCTTCTTATATACACCTGAAGACAAAGCAGCCTACTCCAACTATTTTATTTGGTCAACTGTTCACTGAAGTTAACCTATACACTACTTTAATTATAGGATTCCCCTTATATGGAGTTGTAATCGCTTATCTATTTACCCGTGAATACACGGAAGATACATTAAAAAACTTGCTAACTATCCCAGTATCACGTATTAACTTTATTATAAGTAAGTTTATCCTTCTATTCCTTTGGATCATGATGCTAACTTTAGTTGCTTGGGCGCTAACTTTATTATTAGGGCTAATAGGTAGCTTCCCTGGGTTTAGTATCACCTTACTTTTAGGCTCTCTCGTAAAATTTTTAATATGTGGTGGACTTCTCTTTCTTTTGTCTTCACCTATTGTACTACTAACTCTTGTAATGAAGACCTATGTACCGCCTATTATATTAACAATCATTATTACAATGACTAACCTTATGATCGTAAATTCAAAATATAAAGACCTATTCCCATGGACCGCTACTCTAGATATAGCAAATAACGAATTACAAGCCACATATTATTAAACCGATATTCAAGGAATATCGGTTTTTATCTATTTCATCTCTAGTATTACTCACTTCAATATGGCATAGTGGGTAATAGATCAATATTAATAATCAGAATATTCTTTGCTATCAATCGACACTTCATTAAAATATGTAACGTTAAAAGCTATATTTGAAATCCGAACCTAGTAATAGCATTTCTTCTTTAAACACATATACTGAATTAAAAATAATCACCTCAATTGATTGAATATGCCCATTATACCAATACAGAACAAACGTTCCATTAAACTACTTCCTTGCATTTAAGTAATCGTACTATATTTCACTTGCACTTATCTTCTCTACGAAAGACTCCCAATTATAAGATTTAAGGAGGTTTCATCCTATGTCTATATACACAATTAGAACAGCAGATCGAATTGCTAACAAATCATTTAGTTTCATTTAATAGTATTAACAGCACCATCGGCGAAGTCGGTATTATAGATGAACTATATGGTATTTTAAAAAGCCTCCCTTATTTTCAAGAATATCCTGAGCATGTATGGATTCAATATGTCCCTCATGATCCAATAGGGAGGAAAAATGCATTTGCGTTTGTAAAAGGGAAACATGATTCAACTTCTACTATTATCTATCCTTCTCATTTAGATACGGTTGGCATTGAAGACTTCGGATCGTTAAAAGAACATGCTTTCTCTCCTGAAACACTCGAACAATATTTTCAAACCGATGCAAAACCTGGAGAGTGGCTGTTCGGCCGTGGTTCTCTTGATATGAAAAGCGGCGCTGCCATTCATCTAGCCAATATACTATACTTCTCAGAACATGTGCATTTATTTGAAGGAAATTTACTTCTCTTATTCGATGAAGAAGGGGAACATCGTGGAATTATCTCTGCCTTAACCGAACTCGAAAGACTGAAGCAAGAAAAACAATTACAGTATCGTTTGGCTATTAACAATGATTTTATAACACCTTTATATGATGGAGATACTTAGCGTTACATTTATACAGGAACTTCAGGTAAACTTCTTCCTTGTTTCTATATTTACGGAAGAGAAGTACATGTAGGTGATACATTGTCTGGCATTGATCCTAATTTTATTGCAGCCCAAATCACAAATAGACTACATAACAACTATATCCATTACCATACGAAACAATCCAGAAATTAAACATCCCATCTATTTATATGGGCGTCTACGGGAAAGATGGCCATAAATGGACAGAACGTGTTTACAAACCCTATTCATTCAGCGTATTATCTTTATTAATCCGTAATACAACAATACAAATTTTAAATGACTACAAAGCTATTACAAATAAGCAAATTGTCCAGGGTTTATAAAGAAAATTAACTTTAGCTAAAGTGAGGTAAAAATACAAATGAATCCATTAGCACAATCATATTGGGATACTTATTGGGGAAACAATGAAAAACCAGAATCTGTTACAGCTTGGCAATTTGGTGATTCTCCTGATTATCTCGCTAAACTAGTCATTGATGGTGTGAAAACCGCAACATGCTCGGCCCATATTTTTTATGAATTAGAAAATGAACCACTACCAACAACTAACGATTATAGTATTGTACTCAATAGTCAGGATGAACCTGTAGCTATTATTAAGACAATAGAAGTAACTATAATGCCAATGAATGAAGTGACTGAAGAATTCGCTATCGCTGAAGGCGAAGGCGATCGTACCTATAGTTACTGGAGAGATACCCATATTCAGTTTTTTACAAAGGAACTAAGCGAACTTGGTCTTAGTTTTTCTGAAGATATGCTGCTCGTTTGCGAACGTTTTAAGCTTATCGATGTAAAAAACAAAGTGAAGCTATGATAAATAACGATTTTACCGGAAGTCCATACTAGATAAATACATTTATCTTTAAACAAATAAGCTTGTTATCAATGGATTTCTTGAGCCATTAATAACAAGCTTATTTCATTAAACACAAAAAAGACGAGTCATTCTGACTCGTCTTAAAGTTGCTTGGCGACGTCCTACTCTCACAGGGACAAGGTCCCAACTACCATCGGCGCTAGAGA
>NZ_JBIYCW010000035.1:0-2612 GCF_044908115.1 Bacillus sp. RC51
AAAATAATCCTTTGTGCGACACGTTTCCTCATAAGTGTGCAAACACGAAGTAGGAGGGTTATTAATTTGATAACAACAACTGTTTGACTGAAAGTAGGAATGAAAGCCGTCAGGTTGAGCTGAAACTACTTATCTAATACTCCTACATGCAAGGCGTGATAGTAGTCACAAATTGTATGAAGCTAGGTGAAGTCGGCTGAACAAAACCTAAGTGAGAAATCATATGGTAATGGATAGGTCGGGATGCTACAAAATATCTATGGTGAGAATGTCTAAAATAACGGACTGGCGAACTTGCGAATGTACGGGTCTAAATTATTAATACAATAGAAATTTGTATGTCGTCAATGATGACGTTATCTACCGAAAAGTAAGAGTAAAGGATACGAAATTCGGAACATCTAACGATGAGGGTGTAAAGATAACAGGCTTAAAGCAAGCACCTAAGGATATATGTATAGCTAAGTCAATCGGAACGTGGTAAGCAAGAAACTGTCACCAACGCCTACTAGCGGACAGATGCATATAAGGTTCTAACGAACCGAAATTGCTTCATTCTTGTGAAGGTGGGGACAAAGTACCGACGAAGCATGTAACGAATGTGGAGGGATAGTCCCTAGTCTTGTTCTTTGAAAACTAAATTAACTAGATGTAACTCACAGGATCGAGTAAGATGATGGGACTTTTCGTAAGAAAGGGGAAATAATACATCGGTGAGTACAACATTACGACATGCAGAATATTACGATATACAAAAAGTGTTCGATGATTTATACCAACGTAGTGAAAATAACGCTACTAAAGGTGTAAATCTATATAAATACATCATATCAAAAGAAAATATTCTATTGGCATATAGAAGTATAAAGGCTAACAGTGGTTCTAAAACTGAAGGAACAGATGGTATCACAATCGACCATTATAAAATGGAAGATGTAAATTCCTTCGTTGACGATATTAGAAAAACTCTCACAAATTACAAACCAAATACGGTACGTAGGGTAGAAATACCTAAACCTAATGGGAAGAAACGCCCATTAGGAATCCCTACAATGAGAGATAGATTGATTCAACAAATGTTCAAACAGGTTCTAGAACCAATATGCGAGGCAAAATTCCACAAGCATTCATATGGATTCAGACCTAACAGGTCAACACACCATGCAATGGCTAGGTGTCAATATCTGATAAACAGAGGAAGATTTAGTCACGTAGTAGACATTGATATACAAGGTTTCTTTGACAACGTGAACCATTCCAAGTTATTAAAACAACTATACAACATAGGCATAACTGATAAAAGGGTGCTGACAATTATCTCTAAAATGTTAAAAGCACCAATCAAAGGAAAAGGTATTCCTACAAAAGGAACTCCGCAAGGAGGAATCCTAAGCCCATTACTTAGTAATGTTGTATTAAACGATTTGGATTGGTGGATATCTAGGCAATGGGAGAATATTAAAACAAGAAGACCATACACAACAGCAACCAAAAATCCATTGCTGATAAAAACAAAATTGAAGAAAATGCATATCGTTAGATACGCAGATGATTTTAAAATATTTACTAACAATCATCAATCTGCAATCAAAATATTCCATGCAGTAGAAGGTTATCTTAAAAATCAATTAAACCTTAATATATCTAATGAAAAATCGACTATAACTAACCTAAAAAGAAAATCTTCCGATTTTCTGGGGTTCTCTATCAAATCTGTTAAAAAGCGCGAAAGATATGTGGCAAACACACATGTAAGCGAGAAAAAGAAAAAGGATATCCTTGAAAAAGCAAAGACAAGGATTAAAGCAATTCAAAAAAGCCCATCAGGGAAAACAGTACAGGACTATAACTCTTATGTGCTTGGTATAAAAAATTATTACAAAATTGCAACACATGTAACTATAGACTTTGCTGAAATAGCCTTTCGTCTCTCGAAAACTTTGTTTAATCGTCTAAAATCAATAGGGAAATATAAGATTCCTACCAATGCGAATGCATTATACAAAAGAACTCATAGGAACAATTATAGAACCTTTGAAATAGCAGGCAATCATGTATATCCACTAGCGGACATACAAACACGATTCCCTCAAAGTTTTAGTCAAGACATATGCAATTATACTAAGCAAGGAAGACAAAAACTCATCAAAATCCTAAAAGGTAACATTGCCAATGAAATGCAAAAGATGTTGCTATCCTCCAATAAAGGACAAAGCATGGAGTATACAGATAACAGAATATCCAGGTATTCCATGCAAAATGGTAAATGCGCTGTCATCGGAATCTTCTTAATAGCTGAAGATGTGCACTGTCACCATAAAATACCGAAAGGTATGGGAGGAACTGACGAGTTTAATAACCTGATTATTGTACATGAATTTGTCCACAGATTGATTCACGCTACAAATGACGAGACGATTAGAACATATATGAGAATTCTTCAATTGAACGATAAACAATTGAAGAAAATAAACAAACTCCGTAAAGCTTGTAATCTAGTTACTTTAGTATAAAAGGATAAGATGGGGCGCTGTATGCGATGAAAGTCGCACGTACAGTGCTAAGCGGGGGAAAAGATGGAGATAACTTCAAAGTCTTACCTATCGCAACTA
>NZ_JBIYCW010000036.1:0-2512 GCF_044908115.1 Bacillus sp. RC51
TCTAAAAATAAAAATTGACGTTCACGTTGTTTGTTTCGTTCAGTTTTCAAAGAACTTGTTTGCCGCTCATTTGCGACTCCCTTATGTTAACATTTCCATATTTCAATGTCAACTAAATTTTTCATTTTCTTTTGTCGCTTTCTGCGTTGTTGCTATCGGCGACTTGTTCTATATTACACCTCTAACCTACAATCGTCAATATGTTTTTATAAAAAACTTCATTTTTTTATAAATCCTATTTACGTTATTAATTTATCTATTTATATACCTCTTCTATAAGAATAGAATAGCAACCCATGAAACACTCTATGGGTTGCTATTCCATCATAAAAACTATTGTTCTTTTGAAGGTACAGAACAACTTTCATCCGTACAAGACATATCGCTTCCACCCTCTGAAGAAAGCTCTTGTAACTTAGGTGCAGGATTCTCTTCTTCCCAAACTTGCTGAAGTGCACCAACAAAAGTTTCAAGTGGTTGCGCACCTGAAATAGCATACTTTTGATTAATAATAAAATAAGGAACTCCCGAAATTTGATATTGCTGAGCAATCGCTTCATCAATTCTAACATCATTTGCATATGCGCTTTTATCATTAATAACATGTAGAGCTTCTTGCTTATCTAAACCTGAAGCTTCAGCAATAGTAGCAAGCGTATCCACATCACTTAAATTTTTCGATTCAGTGAAATATGCACAAAGTAGATTTTCCGTAATCTCTTTTTCTTTCCCTTGATCCTTTGCAAATTTAGCAAGACGATGCGCATCAAAAGTGTTCGTCGGCTTCATCTCTTCAAAATTAAAACTTAAACCCATACTAGCTGCATGATTGCCTAGTTGTATATTATTACGCTTAGCTTCTTCAATACTAATCCCATACTTTGATGCAAGTACTTCATTAATACTTGTTCCAGAATAGATTGGAGCATTTTGGTCTAATTCAAAACTTTTAAACTCAACTTCAACATCCTTCTTATGCGGAAATTGCTCTAAAGCCATTTCTAATCTACGTTTCCCAATATAACAAAATGGGCATACAAAATCTGACCACACTTCAATTTTCATAGAAACACCTCATTAACATGTAGTTTTCAATTATTGTAGCACTGGCAATAAGGAATTCAAAAATTTATGCTTCAAACCTTATATACTACAAACCAAAATAAGTTTTTAAATAGAAAAAACGATAATCAAAAGTATAAAAACATTTCCTTCTGATTATCGTATATACAAAATACAAATCTAAAACAATCTAATTACGCTGGAATGTATCTCCCCACGAACTTCCATACGGTATTCCAATATTTATTCGAATCTACCTTCTCGGCTTCTCCATGTCCAGCACCTGGAACAATTAATTTCTCTTTTTCTACTTTTGCAGCATTATATACTTCATCTAACATTTCATAAGGAACGAATGTATCAGCATCCCCATGAATAAATAGCATAGGTGTTTTACTTTTCGCCACTTGTTTTATAGCTGAAGCTTCTTCTAAATCATATCCAGCTCTTAATTTTGTAACTGTATTTGCCGCATTCATAACAGGAAACTTCGGCAAGTGGAATAAATCGTTTAATTGATACGTAAATTCATCAATAACAGTTGAGTATCCACAATCTTCAATAATAACTTTAACGTTAGCAGGTAACTCTTCACCTGAAGTCATCATTACAGTGGCCCCGCCCATTGAAACACCCAAGAGTGCTATTTCAGCATTAGGGTCTTTCTTTACAATTTGTTGAATCCAAATCAAAATATCTTTACGATCGTGCCAGCCCATCCCTATATAATCGCCTTCACTATTTCCATGCCCACGAAGGTCTGGCGCTATGACGTTATATCCTTCTTCATAAAAGTTCCGGATATATTTCGTCATTTTCGATGCCCTGCTATCATATCCATGAACTACAATTGCCCATTTATGGCTAGATTGTTCATTCATATATTCATAACCTGTTAAATTCAACTTATCGAAAGAATTTACGTTCAATGTATTAGGTTTATGATTTGATACAAAGTTCGCATCCTTTTCTTCATTTGTAGCAAACACACCTCCCGATGCATTCACAGTTTCTACTAAGTGAGGATTATCCTCTAAAAACTCTTTCTCTTGTTTCGCATTCAACGCATAATTATAAAAATAATTCCCGGCTAACATATAAGTAATTGCTAGAAGGACTAAAACTACTATAGTAATTACACCTATCTTTTTCATATTATCTCCTTTTTCAAAATTAAATCTTCTTATATTCAAGTACTCAAAAAAACAACTGCACTATTTTAACACACCGACAGCTTGCTTCTACAAAAAATAAAATAGAAAATCTTAAACTACACATCAAAAATGACGAAAGAAAATGAATATGAGAGGATCAAAAGAATAAGGATTACTTACTTGAGACTGATAAGAAGTTTAAAACACAAAAAAGACGAGTCATTCTGACTCGTCTTAAAGTTGCTTGGCGACGTCCTACTCTCACAGGGACAAGGTCCCAACTACCATCGGCGCTA
>NZ_JBIYCW010000037.1:0-2273 GCF_044908115.1 Bacillus sp. RC51
CGGAGCCGCAGCGAAAGCGAGTCTGAATAGGGCGTTTAGTACGTGGTCGTAGACCCGAAACCAGGTGATCTACCCATGTCCAGGGTGAAGTTCAGGTAACACTGAATGGAGGCCCGAACCCACGCACGTTGAAAAGTGCGGGGATGAGGTGTGGGTAGCGGAGAAATTCCAATCGAACCTGGAGATAGCTGGTTCTCCCCGAAATAGCTTTAGGGCTAGCCTTAAGTGTAAGAGTCTTGGAGGTAGAGCACTGATTGAACTAGGGGTCCTCATCGGATTACCGAATTCAGTCAAACTCCGAATGCCAATGACTTATCCTTAGGAGTCAGACTGCGAGTGATAAGATCCGTAGTCAAGAGGGAAACAGCCCAGATCGCCAGCTAAGGTCCCAAAGTGTGTATTAAGTGGAAAAGGATGTGGAGTTGCTTAGACAACTAGGATGTTGGCTCAGAAGCAGCCACCATTTAAAGAGTGCGTAATAGCTCACTAGTCGAGTGACTCTGCGCCGAAAATGTACCGGGGCTAAATACACCACCGAAGCTGCGAATTGATACCAATGGTATCAGTGGTAGGGGAGCGTTCTAAGTGCAGTGAAGTCAGACCGGAAGGACTGGTGGAGCGCTTAGAAGTGAGAATGCCGGTATGAGTAGCGAAAGACGGGTGAGAATCCCGTCCACCGAATGCCTAAGGTTTCCTGAGGAAGGCTCGTCCGCTCAGGGTTAGTCAGGACCTAAGCCGAGGCCGACAGGCGTAGGCGATGGACAACAGGTTGATATTCCTGTACCACCTCTTTATCGTTTGAGCAATGGAGGGACGCAGAAGGATAGAAGAAGCGTGCGATTGGTTGTGCACGTCCAAGCAGTTAGGCTGATAAGTAGGCAAATCCGCTTATCGTAAAGGCTGAGCTGTGATGGGGAAGCTCCTTATGGAGCGAAGTCTTTGATTCCCCGCTGCCAAGAAAAGCTTCTAGCGAGATAAAAGGTGCCTGTACCGCAAACCGACACAGGTAGGCGAGGAGAGAATCCTAAGGTGTGCGAGAGAACTCTGGTTAAGGAACTCGGCAAAATGACCCCGTAACTTCGGGAGAAGGGGTGCTTTCTTAACGGAAAGCCGCAGTGAATAGGCCCAAGCGACTGTTTAGCAAAAACACAGGTCTCTGCGAAGCCGTAAGGCGAAGTATAGGGGCTGACACCTGCCCGGTGCTGGAAGGTTAAGGAGAGGGGTTAGCGTAAGCGAAGCTCTGAACTGAAGCCCCAGTAAACGGCGGCCGTAACTATAACGGTCCTAAGGTAGCGAAATTCCTTGTCGGGTAAGTTCCGACCCGCACGAAAGGTGTAACGATTTGGGCACTGTCTCAACCAGAGACTCGGTGAAATTATAGTACCTGTGAAGATGCAGGTTACCCGCGACAGGACGGAAAGACCCCGTGGAGCTTTACTGTAGCCTGATATTGAATTTTGGTACAGTTTGTACAGGATAGGCGGGAGCCATTGAAACCGGAGCGCTAGCTTCGGTGGAGGCGCTGGTGGGATACCGCCCTGACTGTATTGAAATTCTAACCTACGGGTCTTATCGACCCGGGAGACAGTGTCAGGTGGGCAGTTTGACTGGGGCGGTCGCCTCCTAAAGTGTAACGGAGGCGCCCAAAGGTTCCCTCAGAATGGTTGGAAATCATTCGTAGAGTGCAAAGGCATAAGGGAGCTTGACTGCGAGACCTACAAGTCGAGCAGGGACGAAAGTCGGGCTTAGTGATCCGGTGGTTCCGCATGGAAGGGCCATCGCTCAACGGATAAAAGCTACCCCGGGGATAACAGGCTTATCTCCCCCAAGAGTCCACATCGACGGGGAGGTTTGGCACCTCGATGTCGGCTCATCGCATCCTGGGGCTGTAGTCGGTCCCAAGGGTTGGGCTGTTCGCCCATTAAAGCGGTACGCGAGCTGGGTTCAGAACGTCGTGAGACAGTTCGGTCCCTATCCGTCGTGGGCGCAGGAAATTTGAGAGGAGCTGTCCTTAGTACGAGAGGACCGGGATGGACGCACCGCTGGTGTACCAGTTGTTCTGCCAAGGGCATAGCTGGGTAGCTATGTGCGGAAGGGATAAGTGCTGAAAGCATCTAAGCATGAAGCCCCCCTCAAGATGAGATTTCCCATAGCGTAAGCTAGTAAGATCCCTGAAAGATGATCAGGTTGATAGGTTCGAGGTGGAAGCATGGTGACATGTGGAGCTGACGAATACTAATAGATCGAGGACTTAACCATATAATATGAAGCAA
>NZ_JBIYCW010000038.1:0-1799 GCF_044908115.1 Bacillus sp. RC51
AAAACCTAAGTCGTTTCGACTTAGGTTTTTTTGTGTTTATTTTTATTTACCGAAGGTTAAAATTCATAAATTTAATAATCCTAAAGACGAAAAAAAGACGAAAAAAGAATGAAATAGAAACGGTATAAAATAAAATTTGGATATTAAAGTGATAAGAAGGTTATAAAGTAATACGTTTAAATATAAATTGAAGGTAAGGATTACCTTTTTATGTTGATTTAGTTGTCGAATGAACAATGATGTTTTTGATTTAATATGAAAAGGTTATGCGAAAAATGGCTGGATGGCTATTTTTCGCATAACCTTTTTGTGGTTTTAAAGGATTTTACTTAAGAAAAAATCTATAATTAAGGTAGTTAACATATACTTTTTGATGGGTGTGGGGGATTATGAAAGAAATATGCATGTTATTAGTGGCTGTTATATTATGGGGGACGGCAATTGCGCCAACGAAATGGGCATTAGAATCTATTCAACCATTTACTTTGTTATTTATTCGTCTTTTCCTCGCAGGGGGAATTTGTATGCTTTTTTCATATGGCCAACTTCAAAAAGCAATCGTACATAAACATATTCCATGGAAAAGAATGAGTTTGCTATCTTTTACTGGTGTAGCTGGGTATTTTATGTTCACATCCTACGGGATTTCTTTAACAAGTGGATTACATGTTAGTATCATTGATGCTGCATTGCCGTTAGTTACAATTCTTTTTTCAGCTTTCTTTTTGAAAGAGAAAATTCAGCCGAATTATTGGATTGGTATTATATTGGGGGCTATAGGGGTACTTCTTATAACAATTTCATCTAACAATGCTGATCAAGAGGTATCTTTAATAGGAGATATCCTTATTTTATTAAGCACCTTCTTATTTGCTTTTTATACAGTATTGTTAAAACAACCGAAACAGGAACGGTATCTATCAAACAAGGTTTTTACAACATTAACTTTAATTATTGGATCGGTTATTTTATTACCATTTGCAATGGTAGAAACTTTTTATTACGGTTTCCCAAAGATTGAAACCTGGAAGACTGGACTTAGTGTAATGTATCTTGTTATTGGAGCAACAATTTTAGCATATTGGTTTTGGAATAAAGCACTAGAGAGAGTTTCAGCATCAGTAAGTGGATTATATTTAAATGCATTACCGCTAATAAGTATTGTTGCTTCAATTGTTCTATTAAATGAATCTTTAACGTGGAGAATAGTAATAGGCGGCGGCTTAGTCTTATTTGGAGTGGTATGGGCGGATAAAAGTAAATTAATTGATCTATTTATCAATTCCCGACAGAAAACTCCCACCTCAAGGAATCAGTAGGACGATAGTTTAAATAGAAAGGGGGAGTTCAAGAGTTTAAAGAGTGCATGTATATAATGTGTAATCAAAAGGGCGTCTTGTATGTAATGGGATGTCCTTGTTTATTATTTTCAGTGAAATGGAGAAATTGAAGGACTGAAATTAATATAGAAAATACCTTTGGAATTATTTTTATTATTAATTGAATAAAAGGTGTTGACGATTAGCTTATAGAGGTGTAATATAGGACAAGTCGCCGATAGCAACAACGAAGAAAGCGACAAAAGAAATAAAAAAACTTGGTTGACATTGAAATATGAAAATGTTAACATAAGGGAGTCGCAAATGAGCGACAAACAAGTTCTTTGAAAACTGAACGAAACAAACAACGTGAACGTCAATTTTTTTTTTAGATGCTAGACAAACTAACTTTATTGGAGAGTTTGATCCTGGCTCAGGATGAACGCTGGCGGCGTGCCTAATACATGCAAGTCGAGCGAA
>NZ_JBIYCW010000040.1:0-1466 GCF_044908115.1 Bacillus sp. RC51
TTAAAATGTACCCTATAGAATAGACACTGAAAAAAAAGTCTATTCTATAGGGTATTTCTTGTATAATGAGAGAAAATTGGGATCGGAGAAAGTTCAAAATGACAAAAAAGCTATTTACAGAAAGAGACATTCAAATTCTATCAAATAACCCCTACATAAAATCTGTAAGTCAGAAAGGTATCACTTATACAGATGAATTTAAGCGTATTTTTATTGAGGAAAATGAGAAAGGAAAACTCCCTCGAAATATTTTTGAAGAATGTGGTTTTGATATAGATATGATTGGAATGAAACGAATTATGTCATCAGGAAGTAGATGGCGTGCTGCTTACAGAAAAAATGGTGTATTTGGTTTGCGAGATACACGCCAAAACGCGGGAAGAACTCTTGAGAGAGAGCTTACGTTAGAAGAGAAGTATGCTCGTTTAGAAGCCGAACGGAACTTACTAAAGGCAGAAAATGAATTGTTAAAAAAGATCAAACTTATGGAAGGGAGGATGAGAAGGAAATAACTTTATCACCTAGTCAGAAATATATCCTGATTCGTTCTGTCATCATAAAATATAACTTAAGAAATATGGTGAGTTATTTGTGTAAAGTAGCTGGTGTATCCCGTTCGGGATACTATAATTATTTTTCCATTTCATCTCAAGAACAACGGAAACAAAAGAACAATCAAGATGAAATCGTGAAAGAAATCATATTAAAAGCACTTCGATTTAGAAATCGAAAGAAAGGGGCTCGTCAAATAAAAATGACATTGGTGGGTCATTTTCAAGTTGTCTACAATTTAAAGCGTATCCGTAGAATCATGAAAAAATATGAGATTGTCTGTCCGATTCGGAAAGCAAATCCTTATAAAAGAATGCTGAAAGCTTCAAAAGAACATCGAGTAGTGCCGAATCAATTAAATCGAGAATTTAAACAAAACACCCCAGGAAAAACGCTTCTTACAGATATCACTTATTTAGTTTACGGTAAGAATAAAAGAGCTTATTTATCTACAATTTTAGACGGCTCAACCAATGAAATTTTAGCTTACCATGTTTCAGAACAGATGACATTAGACCTCGTAACAACAACTCTTCATAAACTAAAACGGAATAAGAGGATTCGATTGACTGAAGGTGCATATATTCATTCAGATCAAGGAGCCCACTACACAAGCCCTACCTACCAAAAATTAGTCAAAAAGCTAAAGCTCGGACAATCTATGTCAAGAAGAGGGAACTGTTGGGATAACGCTCCACAAGAATCATTTTTTGGTCATCTGAAAGATGAAGCACATATAAAACCTTGCGAGTCTTTTACTGAGTTGAAACAAGAGATTAAGAAATATATGACGTACTATAATCACTATAGATATCAATGGAATTTAAAAAAGATGACTCCTGTTGGATACAGAAATCATCTTCTTGATGTTGCCTAACTTTTTTCAAAATGTCCTTTACAAAGGGTACAGATTA